>NZ_DASVWK010000071.1:0-39062 GCF_036389735.1 Archangium sp.
CGAGGCTTGCACTCCGGGCGGCGCTCTCGCTCCGTGACCTCGGTTGGCCCCACGGGAGGGAAGTCCGGCCCTTTTGGCTCCGGCTTGGGCCTTTTTTTCGGCGAGGGTTCCTGCGGAGCGGGCTTCATTTCAGGCACGGGGCGCGTTTCAGGTGCGGGCTTTACGTCTTCTTGCTCGGTCCATTTCAGCTCATATGCATCCAGGGCCTCTTTGATGGCGAATCCCACCACCACCACGCTCGCGACGATCACCGCTCCCACGACGATCTCCGGTGCCGCCAGGACGCAGAGCCCGACCCCTACGACAGCAGCGCCCGCTGAGGCCACCGCACAGCGCCCCGTCGTGTCCCTGAACCGCACCCGGTCATGGTCGAGTGCATAAAAGCACCGCTCTGCCAGCACGGGCCAGGGCTCGGAAGCCTCCTGGACGGCGCACTGCCCCCTGTCCGTCCAGGGCAGCGTCGCCGCTCGCTGGAGATTGGCGAGCCTTGGGTCGCGGGCCGCTGGCTCTCTTGGGCTGGGCGGTGTCATCGTACAAGCCGAGACATAGAGCAGAAGTGCGATGCACGCGCGGAGAGGCATGGCCGGGCCCTCCAATCAAGTCAGGACCTGGCGGGTCCTGTTCTGGAGTATGCCAGCACGCTCCGACGGCGACTAACGAGCACGCAGGAGGGATATCGACTCCCAATCATTCTGGCGGCTGCAAGGCAAGGACGCAATTCTACTGGGGGTTTCGCACCGCCCGTAGCGGCTTCGATTCCCGCCCCTCTGAGCCGAGCCCACGTCCAACGCCGCGGGCTGGCTCTCGCCGAGCCGCCGCTCACGTGTCGTCGCGGCTGGCGTCCCTCAGGTGGTTCACGTCCCCCCAGGTCACCAGCCGGAAGGCCCTCGCGTGATAGTCGAACTGGCTCCAACTCGCGTTGAGCACGGAGAAGGCGCGCGGCGTGCCGGACGGAATCCCCAGGCAGTGCCGGAACAGGCTGCTGAGGACGCCGCCATGCGTGACGACCACGATGCGCGCTCCCGCATGGCGGGCTCCGAGTTCCTCCAGGCACTCGACCGCATGGCGCAGCCGCTGCGACGTGCTCTCCCCACCGGGGACGACGAAGTCCGGCCCGCCCGCCGAGTACTCCGCGAATACCTCGGGGTGGCGTTGACTCGCCTCCTCCCGCGTGAGCCCTTCCAGGAGGCCCAGGCCGCGCTCGCGCAGGCGCGGGTCCTGGCGGACGGGGTGGCCCGTGCGCGCGGCGATGCGGCGCGCCGTCTCCAGGGCCCGCCCCAGGTCACTACAGTAGAGCGCATGGAAGGAGACGGACGCGAGGCGCGCGCCGAGCGCGTCGGCCTGGCGCAGGCCCTTGGCGCTCAGTGGACTGTCCAGGTGCCCCTGCAGGCGCCCCAGGGAGTTCCACTCCGTCTCACCGTGGCGGATCAGAATGAATTCGGTCTTCATGGGAGAAGCTCCGCGACGATTCTACCCTGTCGACGTGCGCCTGGCTGCACTCCAGGCGAGCCGGCCACCCTCGCTCGCTCGCCGGACAGAACCCAGCGGACAACCCATCTTTCGGGAGACGAGGTGCCCGGCTCGGGTCCCCGGAGGAGAGGCAGGCAGGCGCGATGGTCGAACTGGAGCAGAGCGTGCTCATCCGACGTCCTCTGGACGAGGTCTTCGCGCTGGCGAGTGACCCGAAGAAGGACCCGGACTGGAGCGCGGTGGTCGAGCAGGTGGAGGCGACAGGGCCCCTGGGCGTCGGGGTCCAGCTCATCCAGCGGGTGCACCTGCTCGGACGGCGCGCGCACGTGCCCGTCGAGGTGCTCGAGTACGTGCCTCCCGAGCGCGTGGTGCTCCGGGCGAGCCTCCCGCACATCCAGGTGTTGGGCTGGCGCCTGTTCGAGCGGACCCGGGACGGTACGCGCGTGACCTTCCGCACGCAGGCCCGGCTCAGTGGCTTGTTCTCCCTCACCACGCCGATCTTCGTCCGCACAGCCAGGAAGCATTTGGAGGAGGACCTCGCTCAGTTGCGGCGTCTCCTGGAGTCCGCTGCATTCGCGCAGCCGCTCCAGGCGACGTGAGGTGTCAAGGTGGTGCGTCCAAAGGTGGAGCCGTTGGATGAGCGATCAAGAACGAGATGAAATCGTCACACGACACGGTGATCTCGAGATCGAAGAGAACATGGGGGCGCAGCGGCGCCTCTGGAAGATCCAGCGGGCCGGTCGCGCGGTCGCGGTCCTGATCCTCGCACTCGGCCTGGCCGGTGCGTTCGGAGGAGGCCCCTTGAGCCATCAGACGGCCTCGAGCGGCGGATGCTCGATCGAGTACGAGCGGATCGGCTATCGCGACACGTCTCAGGCGTATCGCCTCAAGCTCTCGTCCGAAGTGGCACGGTCTGGGAAGGTTCGTGTCTCACTCGACAACGAGGCGCTCTCCCGCATGCAATTGGATCAGATCGTTCCGGAGCCGGCCATGACGCGACTCACGGCCGACGGGACCCTGTTCGAGTTCGAGGTCGAAGCGGGCGAAGGCCAGAGGGAGATCCGGTTCGTCTTCCAGTCCGAGGCAGCGGGGTTGCAGACGACACGCATCGACATCGAGAGCTGTCCGACGATTCGCCTCGAGCAGCTGTTCTTGCCATAGGGAGGGACACCATGGACGCCGTCATTCGCCCTCTTTTTCTGTACTTCTTCCTTCTCGTCGTCTTCTCGATCGCCGGCAAGCGCTCCATGGCCGAGATGGACACGTTCGACATGGTGACGCTCCTGATCATCAGCGAAGCCTCCCAGAACGCGCTCGTCGGCCAGAACCTCTCCGTCACGTACGCGCTCCTGGTGATCATCACGCTCGTGGCCTGCACCGTCTTCATGGCCTGGTGGAAGGCGAGAAGCCCCCGGATCGAGCATCTTCTGCAAGGAGGCCCGATCATCATCGTCGAGAACGGTCGCTTGTTACGGGACCGGATGAAGCGTGCCTACGTCGACGAGCAGGACATTCTCTCCAGCGCGCGAAAGGATCAGATCGAGCGCTTGGATCAGATCAAGTTCGCGATCCTGGAGACGAGCGGCCAGATTTCCATCATCCCGAAAGCCGGACCGGTGGAAAAGTGACGGCGAACGTTCATGAGCGCTGAGCCAGCATTCCTCTTCTCCGGATGGGTACCGATTCTCCGGATCCTCTTCGTGGGGACGTTCGCCTACGTCTTCCTGCTCGTCACCCTGCGCGTCTCGGGGCCCCGGACACTCAGTCGGACGAATCTCTTCGACTTCATCATCTCGGTCGGTGTCGGCTCGGCCTTCGGGCGCATCTTGACCGCGAAGGAAGTCGCCTTGGCGGAGGCCTGCACCGCCTTCGCGCTGCTGGCCTTCCTGCAGTACGGCGTCTCGTACCTCCGTGTCCGCTCCAAACGCTTCGCGGACCTCGTGAACGCAAGCCCGTCATTGCTCTACTTCGACGGGCGGTACATCTCGAAGGCCATGCGCCTCGCGCGCCTCGCCGAGTCCGACATCCAGGATGCCGTCAGGGCCAGAGGCCTCGGGTCCATGAGCGAAGTCGAGGCGGTCGTGCTCGAGGCGAGCGGCGAGCTCTCCATCATCCAGAAGGCGCAAAACTCCCAGGAGCTGATCCGGTCACTTCCGAAGTGACTCTCGAAGAGCGCGAGTCCGAGGCTTCGATGCCAGCGCGTCTGGACTTCATGACCACGCCGCAAGTAGCCGGCAAGGGTCTCGGAGATGGTGACGAGGTTCCGCGGCCGAAGCACATCGTGCTCACGCAAGTACTCGTACTCCCTGGCGCCGAACTTCCGTACGTGTGACAACTGACACCCTCGGGGAGGGATTCCACTCCGGACACCCTCTCCGCGGTGAGTAGGCCTCCACCTGACGAACCGAGTACCTCCTGGAAGTCGGGCTCGGTCCATGCGAACAAGAGCACCTGGCCTCCAGCAGGTGGGGATGCCAGCGAGGAGGCGCGCGTGGACGAGGAGAAGAAGTCCGAAGCGAGTGGGGAGCAACCGGAGCGGTTGGGGCCGTACCTGATTCAGGAGCAGGTGCAGCAGTCCGATGACGGCCAGGAGGGGCTGTATCTGGCCACGCACGAGACGACCGGGGCCACGGCCCTGGTGCGCAAGCACGCCCCCGAGGAGAGGGCGGCACCGCGCAGGCACTGGCGGGTGTTCCTCGGCTCCTGGGCTTCACGGGGCTACTCCGCCCTGGAAGTGGAGCACACCGACTGGGCCAGGGCCCAGGACAGGCAGTCGGCGGAGTCGCTGCTGCCCACGTTGGAAGGTGTGCTCGAGGAAGTGCGGCTCATGGCCCACGCCGTGTCCGGCCCCCCCGAGCCCCGCCTCCGGTGGCGTCTGGGATTGGGCGGGGTGAGCGCCGCCACGGTGTGCGCCCTGCTCCTCGTGCTGGTGCGTCTGGCCCCCCTGTCCCAACCCCCGAGCGCCCCACCTGCACCCTTGAGCCACGAGGTGCCCACGGCAGCCGGGACGTCGGACTTCCGTGCGGCGCTGGCGGACACCACTCCCCAGGGGCAACCCGTGCTCACCCGACCTCTCCCGAAAGAGCCCTTCAAGGGACAGAAACGTCCCCCCTGCACGCGCTACACCGAGGTCGAGCTTGTCGGCGCCTGCTGGATGCCTCACAAGCTGAAGGCCCCGTGCCCGGAGGACCTCTTCGAGTACCAGGGGGAGTGCTATGTGCCCTCCTTCAGTGCGAAGCCGCCGCCCTCGTCGCTCGGGCAGTGAGGGGCTTGGGGCCGCTCGCGCCCGGCCCCCGGGTTCGTTCGTCCTCCCCCCTACGAGCCTCGGGATCGTATAATGAGTTCATGTCAAAGCCAAAAGACGTTGGTTCTTACATTGCCAATTCAGACAAACCGAAAGCAGAAGAGAGAATAGGGCACGGCGTGCCAGGAAAGGCGAAGCCCAAGGCCAAGGGCACGTCGCGCGCAAGCAAGCCACGCAAGTCGGCCACCAGGTCCAAGTCCCCGCCCATCGAAGGAGCGGTCCTGGCGGGTATGAGCAGCCGTGAGCAAGCGACCGGGAAATCCGCTTCCCGGCTCATCGACCAGCGGATCCGCGACCTGGGGGGATGGCGCGGGGAGGCCCTGGCCCGCATGCGGGCGCTGATCCTTGAAGCCGACCCCGAGATGACCGAGGAGTGGAAGTGGATGGGCACTCCGGTCTGGTCGCACCACGGGATTGTCTGCACCGGGGAGGCGTACACGAAGGTCGTGAAGCTCACGTTCGCCCGGGGGGCCAGGATCCCAGACCCATCGCGCCTCTTCAATTCCAGCTTGGAAGGCAACACGCGAAGGGCGATCGACATCCACGAAGGGGAGAAGGTCGACGCGGGCGCGTTCAAGGCGCTCGTGAAGGCCGCGGTGGCCCAGAATGGCCCGTCGGCGAAGGCAGGCGCGAAGGCCAAGCCGATCAAGGTGCGAGAAGGCGAGAAGGTCCCCGTCCTCCTCTCGGGCGGCAATCCGCGCATCGCGAAGGCGGACGGCGACGCCCCGGTGCAGGCCTACATCGCCGCGATGCCGGGCTGGAAGCGCGCCATTGGGAAGCGCCTCGACGCCCTCATCGTGCGCAACGTGCCCAACGTGCGCAAGGCCGTGAAGTGGAACTCGCCCATGTACGGCATCGAAGGCCAGGGCTTGTTCCTGGGGTTCCACACCTTCACGCATTACGTGAAGGTGACCTTCTTCCGCGGCACGTCGCTGCGACCCGTTCCACCCGGAGGCACGGGCAAGGACGCGCGCTGGATCGACATCCACGAGGACGATCTCGACGAGGCGCAGATGGCGACCTGGGTGAAGCAGGCGGCCGCGTTGCCCGGCTGGGTTGTTGGCCGACCGTCCTGAGGAACTGTCCACGGCGCTCGCGCGCGAAAGTCCTTGTGAGCGGATGTTTGTCCGCTATATTGGACGCCTCATGAACGTCCTTCGCTGTTGTTGCCCTCGCGTGTGACCCGGTTCCCGAGGTGGCGCGTCGACCACGCCGCATCGAATTGTCCCTTCACGCAGCTCGCAACTTCCCAAGGCGCCTCCGTGCCAGCTCTCTCCGTGCTCTCCTCCCAGCCATCGCTCCGTCCGCTCGTCGTCGCTGTTCTCCTCGCCGCCGCGTCCGCCCAGGCCCAGGGCACTCCGGAGGCGGCCGCCCCCACGCAGCCTCCGCGGCCCGAGACGAGCGCCGTGGCCACTCCGTCCAAGCCCAAGGAATCACCCGCGACGGTCACCGCTGCTCCAGGCCGCGGCATCGTGGTGAAGACCGCGGATGAACGCTTCTCGTTTGGTCTCCGCGCCCGCGCCCAGTTCCGCGATACCTTCATCCACTCGGGGGACACGGAGACGAACGAGCTGCAGGTCCGGACGCTGCGCCTCACCTTGCACGGCAACGTCCTCGCGCCGGAGCTTCGCTACAACGTCCAGCTGGCGTTCGGTGGTGGTGACTTCGAGCGCGACAGCTCCTCGCCCGTCTTCGATGCCTTCGTCGAGTACACCCGGTTGAGGGACCTCAACATCCGTGCCGGTCAGTTCTTCGTTCCCTTCGACCGCGCGCGCACGATTCGTGAGTTCGCGCTCCAGTTCGTCGACCGACAGCAGGTCGTCCGAGAGCTGTCGTTGGATCGCGACGTGGGGCTCATGCTCTCGTCCTCGAACCTGTTCGGCCTTGGGGATCGGCTCGCCTATAACCTGTTCATCGGCGGAGGCGAGGGGCGCAATCGCTTCGGTCCCCAGAAGCTCGGACCGCTCGCGGTGGCGCGCTTCACGGTGCGCCCGTTCGGCGCGTTCGACGACGACCAGGAGTCCGACCTCACACGCGAGAAGCGACCGCGCCTCGCGCTTGGAATCGCCGGTGCCCGCAACCTCGCGACGAACCGCCAGAACAGCACCTACGGCACCACCTTCGTGGTTGGCACGACGGACTACACGAATGCGGCGGTGGATGTCGTCTTCAAGTACGCCGGTTTCTCGCTGCTGGCCGAGGGGCTGTGGCGTCGTGCCAACGTGAACTCGCTCCAGGGGATGACTGCCGCTGGTGCTCCCGTGCAGGAGTGGACGCGGTCCGGCTACGGGTACTTCGTGCAGGCGGGCATGCTCGTCCAACCCACCGTCGAGGTCGTCGGACGCTGGGAGCAGCTCTTCGCGCGCGGCGGGACGGATCCCCAGTTCATCCAGCTCGCGGAGACGCAGGGGCGGCAGGTGGCCGGAGGCGTGAACTTCTACGCCAACGGCCACGCCCTCAAGCTGCAGTCCGACTACGTCTACGTGTTCGGGCACTCCGGCACGCCCCGCCACTTCGTCCGGCTGCAACTCGATGCCAGCTTCTGAGCCTGGAGCTTCGCCCAATTCCTATCGTGCATCCACGGGGGCCTCGAGCACCGCCGACTGCTCGGACTGAAGGCGCCCCTGTCAACGTGAGAAGTCCTGCGTGGTAGGCGCGCGGAGCGCAGCATCGGCCCGGGCTTCACGCTCGTTCCCTTTGGCCGTCTCGGGCATTCCCTTCCACAGGAGCAACAGCGCAGCCAGGGCCAGCGCGGACAGGAACACGAAGCCGGCCGGGAAGCCTGCGGCATCCACGATGAACCCGGCAGCCAAGTTGCTCAACATGGACCCGAGGCTCAGTGCGGAAGCCAAGAGCCCTTGGGCGAAGCTCGCCCGGTCGGAGGAGCCCATCAGATCGTGGACGACCATGATCGCCACGACGCTGAATGTGCCCGCCGCCATTCCGTCCAGCACCTGAAGGCCGAGCAGCACATTGACGTCTTTGGTCAGGAAGTACAGCACGCCCCTCATCGCGAGCAGCAGAAAAGCGATTGTGAGCAGCTTCTTGCGTCCCCGTCCAGCCAGCTTGCCGCACACGAACACGGTGGGCACCATCACCAGCTGGGCGATGATGATGCAAGCTGCCAAGTACAAGGTTGAGTTCTCCGGCTTGGCCTGGGCGATCTCCTGTGCGACCAACGGCAGCATCGCCCCGTTGGAAAAGTAGAAGGCCAATGTCAGCAGCAGAAACATCAGGAAGGGCTTGTTACACAGCACCTCGCGGAAAAGGCTCTTCTTTTTCTCGGTCTGCGCCTGCGGCGAGGGCGCGGGGACTGTTACGTCTTTGGGCGCGATGCACAGGGCACTGAGGGTGCAGAGGACCGCAAAGCTCGTCATGCAATAGAAGATGCCGGCGTTGTTGGTAAAGCGCGCCACCACGCCGGTCATCACCGCCGAGACCACGTTGCCCGAGTGGTTGTAGCTCTGGTTTTTGCTGATGGTGCGGTCGAAGTGCTCGCGCCCGCGCATCGTGGCCGCCAGCGCCACCAGGCTGGGCACATAAAACGAGGCGGCCAGCCCGAGCACCACCTGGCAGACCAAGACCGTTGGCAGGGTGCGAAGAGCCGGCCAGAGCAGAGCAACCGAGCCGACTACGATGGAGGCGACGATGATGGGCAGGCGCTTTCGGCGCGCTCGGTCGACCACGAGCCCGGCCGGCGCTTGCCCAATGACCATCGACAACTGCGTGGCCGCGATGGCCATGCCGATGGCCCCCGCCTGCCAGTTCAGGTTGGAGGCAAGGTACACGGCGAGGAAGGGTCCCACGCCGTCGCTGATGTCGGCCGCGAAAAAGTTCAGCCAATTCAGCGCCATCCAGCTTCGTTTTGAAGGTCTCTCCGACATGAAAACAATTCTATGGCGAGACCTGGGCTCGGGCATGCACGAATCTTTGGTCCGTCAAGAACCGATTTGGTCCCCCAAGGCGATCCGCGCCTCCTCGTTGGGAGTGGGCTCGGCCCAGAGCGGTGGGAATCGAACCCGCCACTCGGAGCCTCGTCCCGCGTTTCGCACCCTCTCCGTTGTATGGTGGAGGCAGGAGGCGGGTGCTAATACGAGTCGTCTGACACCCTGGCCCGAGCCCCGGCGATGAAACGACTCCTGTTGTGGCCACTCGTGGCCATCCTGGCCTCCGCGTGCCGAGGTCCCCAGTCAAAGCCGCCGGACGGAGCGCCCCCATCGCGGACCGCCCTGTCCCTCCAGTGGCGGCCCGTGGACAACCTCGTGGGACGCGGGAAGTTCTTCCACTCCGCACTGACGCTCGAGAACCAGGGGCCCGGAGTCCTGGGAGCGAGCGGAAGGCATCCGGATCTCGAAAGCGGACCGGGCCGGCAGTGGTGACTACCACGTGCTCGAGCCCCTCGAGGGCTTTCAGCCCCTGCTCCCTGGAGAGCGGCGCACCTTCCACCTGCTGGCCAACTGGCAGGCCATCCTGAAGACGGACGCGCCCTCCGGGTTCCACTTCGTGTTCTCCGGTGCAGCCGGATGGGCTCCCTCTTGGTAGACTTGGAGGAGCCTCGGCTGGGGAATGCGAGGAGGAAGCATGGTGGACTCCCTGTCACACGACACGTCGATGACCGCTCCTACGCGGCCCGGGCTGCCTTGCCACTTCACATGGAATGAGGAGGCTGGCAGCGAATGTGATGTGTCGTGGAATGACTATCAGATGTTCTTGATAGTCACGGGAGCTTCGGCAGCTTCTGTGTCCCCGCCATCGCGGGCGCGAAGAGATCGCCCACCGCGTCGAGCCTGCGCGCGAGCGTGCGCAGGTTGAAGCGCTTGGGGTCGAGCCGGCGGGTCACCTCGCTCCACTTGAGCGGAGCGGAGAAGGGAGCGCCGTCCACCCCGCGCAGACTGTAGGGGGCCACCACCGTCTTGCCGCGCGCGTTCTGGCCCGCGTCGAGGTAGAGCCGGCCGCCGCGCTTGCTGATGGAGCGCTCGGTGGTGGCGATGTCCCCCAGCTCGCGCTCCAGCATCCCCACCACCGCGTTGGCGAAGGCCTGGGTCCGCGCGTAGGTGTGCCCTCGGGCCACGGGCACCAGCACGTGCATCCCGCGCTTGCCGGACGTCTTCGGGAAGCTCTCCAGCTCCAGCTCCTCGAGGTGCTTGCGCAGGGCGAGCGCCACGGTGATGACGCTGTCCCAGCCGCCGTCACCGGGATCCAGATCGAAGACCACCCAGTCGGCCGAGTCCAGGCGCGGCTGGTGGCTGGACCACATGTGCAGCGTGAGGGCCGCGCGGTTGGCGAGCAGGAGCAGCACCTCCTCGCTCACCACATTCACGTGCGGAAGCACCTTGCCCTCGTGTTGGATCCGCATCGTGGGGACCCAGTCGGGGACGTCGGGGCTCCCCTGACGGAAGAAGCCGGGGGCCTGGATGCCCGCGGGCCATCGCTGGAGGGCGAGGGGACGATCGCGCAGCACCGGCAGGAGCACGGGCGCCACCGAGCGGTAGTAGGCGAACACGTCCGCCTTGGTCAGCCCGTCGGCCGGGTAGAGGACGCGGTCGCCGTGGGTGAGCAACTCCTCGTCGGAGGTGACGGGAGCGGCGGTGCGGGCGGCGAGCGGTCGGCTCACGCGGCGGGTGCCACGGGCCTCGCTGGCCGTCGGTCTCACCTTCCTCATCCGAGACGAGGGCTGCTCGCGCACCACCTCTTCGGGGCTCTTGTCGTCGCGCAGGCCCTGGAAGACGGGGTGACGCAGGCGACCGTCGGTCGTCCACTCGGTGAAGCTCACGTTGGCCACCAGTCGCGGCTTCACCCAGACGGCACCCTTCCTGTCGCGCGCATCCTCCGCCACGGGGGCTCGCACCTTGTCCTTGTCCAACAGCCGCTTGAG
Organism: Archangium sp.; assembly: GCF_036389735.1. Classification (GTDB taxonomy): domain Bacteria; phylum Myxococcota; class Myxococcia; order Myxococcales; family Myxococcaceae; genus Archangium. The sequence continues at coordinate 10,650 of NZ_DASVWK010000071.1, forward strand.
CTCGGTGCGCGTCTTCGTACTGAAGCCGGTGCCGACCTTGCCCACCTCGTGGAAGCCGTCCGGGCCGTGGACGCCGATGATGAGCGAGCCGATCTGCGGCTTGCCATTGGTGATGGGGAGGTAGCCGAGCAGCGCCACCTCCTGGCCCGCCAGCACCTTGAGCTTGAGCCAGTCGCTCGAGCGCGCCCCGGTATAGGGCGAGCCCACGCGCTTGGCGATGAGCCCCTCCCAGCCGCGGCGGCGCGCCTCGGCGATCCCCTTCTCCATGGGCAGTTCGATCCGCTCGGAGATCTGGAGCGGCAGTTGGGCGTCCGCCATGACGCGCTCGAGCAACTCGCGCCGCTCCTCCAGGGGCCGCTCGCGCAGATCCTCGCCATCGAGCCAGAGCAGATCGAACGCCACGAAGCGCTGCTCCACGTCCGCGTTGTCCCGGGCGTTCTGGAGGAGTTGGAAGCGGCTGCGTCCCTGCTCGTCGAGCGCCACCACCTCGGCGTCGAGCACCGCCTCGCGCACCTTCAGGCGGGAGAGGGCCTGGGCGAGCGCGGGGAAGCGGGGCGCCAGGTCCACCGCGTTGCGGCTCTGCATGCGGACCTTGCCCCCGCTGATCGCGGCGAGCGCGCGGAAGCCGTCGTACTTCACCTCGAAGACATGGGGCGCCTCGGCGACCTCCTCGGGCGTGGAGAGCCGCGCGAGCATCGGAGGCCACACCTTCTCCAGCAGCGCTTCGGGGGAGGTGGACCGGCTCGTGCCCGTGCGGGCGCGCCGACGCTCGGGTCCCCGCGTCGCCGCTCGGCCACTCTTCACCGACTCGGGCCGCTCGGCGGTGATGTCGTAGGTGGTGCTCGCGTGCTCATCCCGGGACTTGAAGAACAGCCACTGGGACTTCCCCCCCTTCGCGCGCGTGCGGAGCAGGTGCCAGCGCCCCTGGAGCTTCTGGCCGTGGAACTGGAGGGTGAGGTGGCCCTTCTTTCGCTGGGCGCTCTCCTGGCCCGGCGGCACCGTGTCGTAGGTGCCGGTGTCCCAGATGAGCGAGTCGCCGGCCCCATAGGCTCCCTCCGGGATGCGACCCTCGAAGGTGGCGTAGGCCAGCGGGTGGTCCTCGGTCTCCACCGCGAGGCGCTTCTCGCTGGGGTCGTAGCTCGGCCCCTTGGGCACGGCCCAGCTCGCGAGCACGCCGTCGATCTCCAGCCGCACGTCGTAGTGCAGCCGGGTGGCGTCGTGCTTGTGGATCATGAAGCGCGGCGATCCCGTGGAGGGCGGTGCCTCGACATCGGGCGACGGCTCGGAGGTGAGAGAGAAGTCGCGCTTGGCGCGATAGGTCTGGAGCTTGGAGGCAGGCGTCTTCTTCACGAATCAAACGTCTGCATGGCCGTCCGTGCTGGCAAACCCACGGTCACCAGCCGAGCGGGCATGCCCCCGTCCGAGCGGCCGTCCCACGAGAAGGCCTTTCGTCCTCAGCCCGCGCGCCTCTGTCCCTCGTGGAGCTCGATGACCTCGGCCGAGCCGGTGCTCACGGAGGGGGGGCTGCCCACGCGCAGTCGGAGCAGGAGCCTGGCGCTCGGCAGGAGGAACAGCACGGCGCCCACACCCGCGAAGCCGAGCGGAGCGAGCAGGGGCGGTGCCACGGACAAGGCCCCCTCGAGGCTCGCGGCTGTGTACTGTCCCTGGAGTTCCTCGAACAGCTCACGGCAGTGGAGGACCGTCCCCACGAGGCCGATGACGACGCCCGACCCGCCGACGAGGCGCGCCGTCCACGCGAACACCGCGCGGGACTTCGGCAAGCAGACGAGCGTCATCAGGACGAAGCCGACGACTCCATGGACCACCGGGACCGCTTGCATCCGGTTGTCGAAGTCCTTGCCGGCCCAGTGCGCGACGGCGGCATCGAAGGCGAGCGCGAGAAGGCCTGGGGCGAGGGCGAGCGCGACGGCCTTGCGCGAGTTGCGCCGCGCCCAGAGAAGGAGTCTGCCGAACATGGGTTCTCCGAAGGGGATAGGCGGATTCTGCCCTACCCGGCCTGGATTTCCGAGCCCTGGTCCCGGGCACTCGCCCCCTCGCTCCGGCCGGCGCGGAGCAGGTAGGCCCAGAAGAGGCCCCCCAGCACGAGTCCCAGCACGGCCTTCACCCAGGAGGGGAAGAAGTCGCCGGGAGACACGAAGCCCTCCACCACGGCGATGAGCGCCAGGAAGGGCGCGCAGCCGAGCACCAGCTTCACCGCCTCGCGCCCACGCAGCACCAGGGCCTGACTCCGGGGCAGCTCGCCCGGGTCGATGAGCGCCTGCCCCACCATCAGCCCCGCGCCTCCAGCGATGACGATGATGGACAGCTCCACCGGCCCGTGCGCGGCGATGAAGTCGAAGAGCTTGGGGCCCATGCCCTCGTGCACGCACAGCGCCGCCACCGAGCCCAGGTGCACGCCGTTGTTGAGCAGCGAGAACACCGTCCCCAGCCCCAGCAGGATGCCCGAGGCGAAGGTGACGATGATGACGGTGAGGTTGTTGGTGGCGATCCCCGAGGCCACCGCATTGGGCGGTGCCACCGAGAGGATGCTGTCCGTCCACATCTCCTTGCGGGCGATGTAGTCGCGCAGGTTCTGGGGCACGAGCAGCTCCGCGCCCCGCGGCTCCATCAGCACCACCACCGCCCCCAGGAGTATTCCCAGCACGAAGAGGCCCGCGCTGGTGGCCACGAAGGCGCCGTTGGCGCGCAGGGTGCGGGGGAAGTCCTGGCGGAAGAAGGCCAGGATGGACGCCCACCGCTCGCGCGGGGGCTGATAGATGGCGCCATACGCCTGACCGCACAGCTGGTTGAGGAAGCGGTGGACGTCCGTCCCCGCGTAGAAGGTCTGCGCGTGCGCCAGGTCCGACGCCGCCCGGCGGTACAGGACGTCGAGCGTGCGCAGCTCCTCCAGGCGCAGGGTGCCGGCGCGCTGCCGGGTGAGCAGGTCCTTCAATGCCTCCCAGTCCGGGCGCCGGCGGGAGACGAAGGCGGGCAGGGGCGCGGCCACTTCAGCGCTCCGCCTGGACGCGGGCCCTCAGGAAGGACTCGGTGGCCTGGGGCGAGGTCAGCACGGCGGCGCGCTCGCTCTCCCCGAGGCCTCCATACCGGTCCACCAGCTTCGCCCCCAGGCGGACGCGTGCCGCCAGTTCGAGCTGGGGTGCCCTCGTGAGGAATGCGAGTACGAGCTCCACGTCCTCCGGGGTGAGCCGCACCGGGCCAGAGGTGGCGGACACGGTCGAGGCCCCGGTGGCGGGCGCCGTGTACTTGTCCAGGTCGAAGCGCTCCTCGCGCACCAGCAGGGTGCCCGCCAGGAGGTCTCCGAGCCGCCGGTGCTGGCGCGTCAGCAGCATGCTCAGACAGCCGGTGGCGTACAGGGCGGGCAGGAAGTCCACCACGCGCACCAGGTTGCGCACCGCGCTCTCCAGCAGGCCCACGGGCGAGCCGTCCACCCGTACCACCCGGATGCCAATGAGGCGCTTGCCAGGTGTCTGGCCTCCCATGAATACCTCGGCCAGCGTCCAGTACATCCACTGGGTGGCGAACATCCCCACCACCAGCAGCGTCTGCACGAGGCCGGACAGCCCCTGGAGGAAGCCCAGCACGTCACTCACCAGCAGGGTGAAGGTGAAGTAGGCCACCATCCAGAAGAGGAACAGCAGGGTGACGTCGATCAGATAGGCGAGGCAGCGGTAGCCGATGCCGGCCACGGGCAGCGAGAGGGCTACCCGCTCGGGCGTGGCGACGTCGAGGCTTGGGGCGGCGGAATCCATTTCGTTCGGGAGACTACCCGGATTGTGCCTGGAAGGGAGGGCGAGCCGCCCTTCTGGCAGGGCCGTGCGGGCATGGTCAACGTGAGGGGGACAACGGTGGAGAGACTCAACCTCCACGGGGGGTACTCATGGCGAACAACAATTGGAGCGAGGGACAGGTGCATCGGGAGCAGCGCGGCGAGACGCGGCGCAACCAGACCTTCAAGGCCTTCCTGCACAACCTCCGCGTCATCGGCTCGATGAACGAGGAGGAGGCGGAGAAGGCCGCGGTCTCGGTGCTGTGCGTGCTGGAGCAGCGGCTCTTCGGCGAGGAGGCCGCGCATCTGGAAGCCCAGCTTCCCAGCAAGCTGAGGAATCTGCTCTGGCGGTGCGAGCGGCACATCGGCAATCCGGCCAACAAGTTCGGCCGGTACGACTTCATCCGCATGGTCTCGGAGGACCTGGAGCTGGACATCTTCCAGGCCGAGAAGCGCATCCGCGCCGTCTTCTCCGCCCTGCGAGACCAGGTCTCCGAGGGGGAGATCGAGGACGTCATCGGCCAGCTTCCCACGGACCTGCGCGACCTGTGGCAGCGGGCCAGCTGAGGGCCTCGAGGACAAGGGGAGCTGGAGGGCTCCAGCTCCCACCGTCTCTCAGGCCTTCACCTTGCCCTGCTTGGAGCTGTCGGTGCCGCCCACCTGGATGCGCTTGGGCTGCACCTCGGGCACCTTGGGCAGTCGCAGGTGGAGCACGCCTTCCTTCAGGTCCGCGGAGCAGTGCTCCGCGTCCACGCCCTCGGGGAGCGTGAACGAGCGGGTGAACGAACCGTAGCTCCGCTCGTAGGCGTAGAAGCGGTCCGAGTCCTCCTCCTTCTCCGTCTCCCGCTTGCCGCTGATGGTGAGCCGGTCCCCCGTGAGGGTGATGTCCAGGTCGCTCTCCTTCACGCCCGGCAGGTCCGCCTTGAAGATGTAGGCGTCCTTCACCTCCTTCACCTCGAACGCTGGGATGAAGCCCGAGACCTGCTCCTGGCCGCCCACCATGCGGCCCATCTGCTCGAGGGGATCGAACCCCATCAACTCCCGCATCCGCTCAAAAGGATCGAATCCCCGATTCCACCGGCCCACCGACGAGCCGCTTCCTCGACGTACTGGAAGATCAGCCATGACCCATTCCTCCTTCTGGTGTTCGGGTCACACCCACCCGGAGTGTGGCCCCACCCTCACGGTAGAGCAGGGATGGGCGTGCACAAGGCACCCCTGAACGTCGCAATCTGTCCCGGAGGCCAATGGCCCGCAGGCCATTCAAGCGCCCACCAGCGAACAGATTCTGGGGAATCCAGGTCGAGCCATGCACACTCAACGGCAAATTGGAGCCCCTCAGGACTGGACTTCGAGACGTCCGATGGTCATTCGTGGGCAGCCCCGGTTACACGGTGGGTGACTCGGTGGCGTGGTTGGGTCAACTCTTTCCACTAGCGGTCGGAGGCGCGGTTGTAGGGCAGTAGAAGCGTTGATTGGTAGAGGAAGGGGTTGGTTTTCAGGGCCATCAGACTTGCGGCTATACGCGCCCGACCCACATCTGGTGCCGCAAGGCGTCACTGAGACCAACCCGTATGTCGTACATGAGGCGGAAGTGCGCCATGACGGCTGGGGGGCCCTCGCATGGCAACGAATCAAGCAGATGTCAGAGTGGGATTGTTGGAAGGACCGTGGGCGGCCTGGCAGAGCCTGGCCGATGGGCTACGGGGTGAAGGACTCCAAGTCCTGTGGGTGACCCGCGACGTGCGGACACTCCTCGACGGCATCGGGACGGATCCGCCTCAGGTGGCGATTCTCGACCTGGAACCGGAGGGCGACTCCGACATGGGTTGCTCGGCCTCGGAGGGTCTGAACCTGTTGCGTGAGGCACGCAAGCGCCGCCTGGAGGTGCGGATGCTGGTGTTGTCCTCGGCACACGCGCCAGACTTCATCTCGCACTGCTTCGAGGAGGGGGCCTCGGGCTACCTCTTCCGGCAGAACCTCACGACCAACGCGGTGTGCACGGCGGTCAATGCGCTGGTGCGCGGGGAGAAGCTCTTCCCGGTGCAGCTGTTGCGCAACGACTTCGAGCACCCGCCGGTGCCTTCCGCCACGGCGAGCGTGTTGCTCACGCTCACCCAGCGGGAGCGCGAGGTCCTGGCCTACGTGGCCGGCGGCGCCGACAACCTGAAGATCGCCGCACACCTTCAGATCGCCGAGCGGACGGTGAAGTCGCACGTGACCCAGCTCTACCGGAAGCTGGGGGCCGAGAACCGGACGCAGTTGGCGCTCCGGGCCTGCCACCTGGGTGTCCGGCCACCGCCGGATCTCTAAGCCGACGAGAAAAGCGTCCCTCCTCCCCTGGCGGATCGTGGTGCTCGACACCACCCTCTCTGCCCATCGAGGGAGCCAGGAGGAGGGGAGATGTCGTCGGAGGGGGTCGGGCGGGAGTCGTCACGGGCGGGGCGGGTCTTCCCGTGTGTGCACCTCGGTCACGTGCCGCTGGAACGGGTCCGGTTGCCCGAGGTGTTGGGGTCCATCGAGGCGCTCGTGGTGAGCGGCCTGGGTGGACACGTCCTCGCGCCGGGCGTGGCCCAGGTGGTGCTGGCGGAAGAGGACACGGGCTTGCGAGAGGCCTTCGCCACGGCGGCGCTGTCGCTCGCGGGCGGCCCGGAGCTGGTGCGGGCGGCCCGGTGGATCGGTCAATCCCTGCCAGAGGAACTCGCGGGGGCGGAGTGGGTGCCGCCCCTGGCGAGGCGTGCGCGCGAGCGCTCCTGGCGCATCTTCGTGGTGGCGGAGGAGCCGGGCGTCGCGGAGTGGAGCGCCGGGTTCCTGCGGGACAGGTACGGGGTGCTCGCGGTGGGGGCCACCTCGCCGAAGCTGTCCGTGGACGCGCCGGGCCCGGAGGTGGACAGGCTCCTGGAGCGCATCTCCCTGACCCGGCCGCACCTGGTGCTGGTGTCCATGTCGACGCCGAGGCAGGAGCGCTTCTGCCAGTACGCCGGCACGCGGTTGCAGCCGGCGGTGGTGATCGGCCTGGGGCGGGCAATGGAGTCGCTGGTGGATACGGAGCGTCCGAGGCCGCGCAGGCGAGCGGGGCGCGGGTGGCTCGACGGCTGCCGCCGGCTGCTGACGGAGCCGGTGCGGCGGCTGCACCGGAAGCTGTCATTCCTCCGCATCGTCCTGCGGTCTCGCCGGCCCCAGAGGCTCGCGTTGCCGGTGGGGGCGGGCGCCTGACTCAGGGCAGCTCGAGGGTGAGTACGGAGGGCACCCGCTCTGGCGCCGAGAGCCGCAGCAGGCCGTAGCCAATGCCGGCCAGGCCCATCATCAGGCCGGGCGTCTCGGTGCCTCGGGGCAGCCCGCAGAGCCAGCCGCGCTCGCGTCCCTGGTGGAGGACGTGCGCCGCGCGCTCCAGGGCTGCGCGGATCCACCGCGGCTCGCCGAGCACCTCGCCCGCCACGTACAGTGGTTCCAGGTTGCCGAGGTCTCCGTGGCAGAGGCTGTGGCCACCACCGAAGCCCTCGCGGAGGGTCGTGTTGAGCGCCGTCTCGAGCTCCGCGCGCATCCGCACGTCGCCCAGGTGTCGCAGCGAGCGCAGCCGTCCGAGCGCGATGCCCGGAGCACCATGGCACCAGCTCACCATGAAGCCGGAGCGCGTGGCCTCCGGGTCCTCGGACTCACGCAGATCGCGCCAGTTGGCGTGCTCCGGCGCGAAGAGCGAGCGCTCGTAGGCGAGCGCCTGATCCGCGAGCTCCCGGTAGCGCGGGTCGTGGGTAGCGGAGGCCAGCTCCAGGAGCGCGTATGCGATGCCCGCGGCCCCGTGGGAGAAGCCCGCCAGGGGGACGGGGGCCGTCGTGCCCTTCCAGCCCATGCCACCCCCCGGGCAGGGCATGGCCGTGGCGAGGAGTCGCTCCCCGCACCGCTTCGCCACGTCCAGCAGCCGCGCGTCCCTCGTCCGGGCATGGAGGCCGAGCATCACCAGCGCGCAGCCCGCGGAACCGCTGAGCAGATCCAACCGTGTGTCGGCGTCGATGAGCTGCTCCAGCGCGGGGAGCCCGGCGAGGATCTCGTCCATCAGGCCCGGCTCGTTCCACAGCACGGAGAGGTGGCCGAGCACGTACGCGGCGGAGGTCCGGCCGACGAACGCCCCCACGCCGGTGTCGTTCGGGTCGGGCTCGCGCCAGACGCTCCGGACGGTCTCCAGGCCCGCCCGGGCGAGCGCCTCGAAGTCCGCGCGCCCGGTCTCCCGGCCAAGGTACGCGAAGAAGAGCACGAGTCCGCCGACGCCCTCGTAGAGGTCCGTTCCCAGCGGGGCGAGGCTCCAGCGCCAACGGCCCAGGTCCTCCAGGCTCATGCCGATCCAGGACACGTCCGAGCGCCCGCGGATGGCCTTGGCCGCGAGGTCCTCGCCAATGGCCACCGCGGCGGCGAGGCACTCCTCGCGGGTGGCGGGTGGAAGGGAGACGCGCGCCTCGGCGCGGGCGGCGGGACGCTCGGTGCCCTGGCGCTTGTCGATGGACACCATGGACTTGCGGATGAGCGACACCTGCCAGGCGCAATCCTTCTCATCCATCCGCGCGAGGCGAGCCCGCACCTCACCCAGACTGTCGCGGGGGAAGTAGTCGGGGATGCACCCGCCGGTGCTGCTCCACAGGTGGCGCTGGCCGGGGCGCGCGGTGAACAGGGGAATGTCCCCGAGCCGCAGATCCGCGTGCTCGGAGGGGACGAGTCGCCGCAGCTCGGGCCAGAAGGGGGTCTCCGCCCAGAGGTTGTCCAGCACCTTGTCCCGCTCCAGGCCGTCGCGCAGGAAGTCGGGGTGGACGCTCTCCTGGAGGAGGAGCGCGTAGCGCTGGGTGGCGCGCACGATGTGGCGGACCTCCACGTCGGCGAAGGCCTGGAGCCGGGCGGCGAGCACCTCGCGGCGAGGCAGGAGGAGCTGGTACGTCTCCTGGAAGCCTTGGACGATGTCCTCGGTGAAGGCGGTGGCGTCCACCGGTTGGCCCCGGAGCTGGGGACGGTTGCTGGAGCCGGACGTGCGGCCCTGGCGGCGGACCAGCCGCATGGTGTCCTGGAACGCATCCTCCACCATGGGCACGGCCTGGGGCGAGAGCTGCCCGGCCTCTCCGCCCAGCCCGCTCATGTCGATGCCCGCGCGTCCCCCCCGGCCGAAGATGAGCATGGGCAGCATGCCCACGGAGATGATGGACTGGTCGAGCGCGACCCAGGCGCGCTGAAGGGCCGAGTCTCCCGCGTCCTGCATGGAGCGATGGTGGAAGAGCGCCTCCAGGTCCACGAGGACGGGGTACTCGCCCGAGGCGATGAGGTTCTCCAGGTGGAAGTCCACCGCCGCCAACAGGTGGAGCAGGGCCAGCGAGCTGCCCTGTCGCCAGTAGAAGCGCTGGAGGGCCTCGCGGGAGTCACAGCCCGCGGTCTCCACGAACTCGACCCAGCCATGCTCGCCCCGGTCCAGCACGGTGAGCACGCGGTGGGGGTGGCGGAGCCCCTGCTCGTTCAGCCACCGCAGGAGTTGTTGGAAGCGGACGTCCACCGCGAGCGACTTCGGCTTGTAGACGAGCCTCAGGCCGGAGCTGAACCGCAGCAACACCACGCCGTGGCCCTCGCGGTGCAGGTCCGAGACGCCGGTCTGTACGTCCGCCAGGACGCCGATGTCCTGGCCCTGGAGGAACACCCGGCCGAGGGCATCGCGATCCACGGCGAGGCGCTCGAGGAACTCCAGGCTCACGGTGAGCCACCGCTCGGTGGAGGTGGCCAGGAGCCGGGCGAGCACCGGGTACTCCTCCAGCAGCGACACGAGCGCCCGGGGCTCCTGGAAGTGCGTCGTCGAGAAGGAGTGGAACCGCTCCTGGGCCGTCTCGCCAGGGAGTTGCTCGAGCATCCGGGCCACGTTGAGCTCGAGGATGAGGGTGCGCATGGCCAGGAACTGGAGCCGCCGGGCCAGTCCCTCGAGAAGCTGGGCCTCGGCCTCGGGTGTCAGCAGGGCCTGCTCCAGTCCGTAGCGGGCCCTCAGCGCGGCCACGACCGTCCGGAGCCTCGCGGCGGCGATCCGGAGGAACGGGTGGAGCACGCCGGAGAAGGGCAGCCCGGGCTGTCCCGGGCGGGTGGGCGCTCGCAACGAGTCGGGCAGCGGCTCTCCCGCGTGCCGCCGCTCGATGACGTGCTGGATGAGGTGCACCCAGGAGCCACTGTTCTCGGTCCCACCTTCCGTCTCCCCCGCGCGGGCGAGGATCTGGAGGAAGGCCTCCCGATCGAGCCCGACGCTCTTCAACCGCTCGTCGAGGGTCGCCTCATCGCCGGACATGAGCTGGCGCCAGGCATTCGCGCGTCGCTCGGCCTCGGAGAGGGGAGGGCCGTTGCTCGAAGAGGCTTTATCCCCCTTCGCGGTGGCCCGCTCGTGGAGGAACGTCGCCTTCTTCCAGGGAAAAAGAGGAGCAATGACATGCATGGGCGCTGTCCGAGAGCAGGTGGGGAACCGAGCAGCACTCTGACGCGCGGCTCGCCAGGGTGGAGTGCGGTGGAGTGATTTGTGATTGCTCACTCCAGCCGGCCGCCCATGTGCACCTGGGCACGCACCAACTCCGAGTAGATGCCGCCGCGCAGGAGCAACTCCTGATGCCGGCCAGACTCCACCAGTCGGCCCCTGTCCATGACCAGGATGAGGTCCGCGTCCACCACGGTGCTCAGCCGGTGGGCGATGATGACGCGCGTGCAGCGCAGCGTGGCGAGCGCCTGCTGAACTCGTCTCTCGGTGATGGCGTCGAGTGAGCTGGTGGCCTCGTCCAGCAGCAGCACCGCCGGTTTTCGCATCAGCGCCCGGGCCAGTGCGAGCCGCTGCCTCTGCCCTCCCGAGAGCGAGGCGCCCCGGTCCACCAGCGGCGTGTCATAGCCCATGGGCATGGCCTGGATGTCTTCATGGAGCTGAGCCAACCGGGCCGCCTCGATGACGGGCTCCAGTGGCGAGGTCGGGTCGGTGATGGAGATGTTCCCGCGGAGGGTCGAGCTGAAGAACGTGGGCTCCTGTGACACCACGCCCATCTGGCCGCGCACCGAGTGCAGATCCAACTCCCTCAAATCCTGCCCGTCGAAGAGGACGTGCCCGGAGGAGGGCAGGTACAGGCCGAGCAAGAGGTTGGCCAGGGTCGTCTTCCCCGCGCCGGAGCGGCCGACGATCGCCACGGACTGGCCGGGCTCGATGCGCACCGACACGTCCTGCACCACCAGCGGCGAGGTGCCCGAGTAGCGGAAGGACACCTGATCCAGCTCGATGCCCCCCAGCAACTTCACCGGGCGGCCGGGCTTGGAGGCGTCGCGCTCGGGGGCGGTGTCCAGCACGTCGTCGATGCGCTCGATGTAGCTGCGCAGGAGCTGGAGCTGGGAGCCCGTGGTGACCAGGTTGGCCAGCGGCACCAGCAGCGCCCCGGCGAGCGCGTTGAGCCCCAGCATGGTGCCCAGCGTCATCTCTCCCGCGAGCACCTGGAGGGCCCCGAAGGTGAGCAGCACCAGCGGGGCCACCAGCCGCAGGGTGCTGGTGAGTGATTCCACCCACGCGGACAGCCGGCCCCGCTCGAGCGACACGTTGAGCACGTTGACGAAGTTCTCCGAGTAGCGCTGCACCGCCTGGTGCTCCACGCCGAAAGCCTTCAGCGTCTGGATGCCGGTGAGCATCTCGATCTGGTAGCTCTGGCTCCTGGCCTCCACCTCCAGGTTCTCCGACATCAACGTGCGCTGGCGCCGTGTGGAGAGCACGAGGATGAGGATTTGAAGCGTGCTCAGCCCCAGGACGATGAGCGCCATGGGCGGGCTCACCACGAGCAGCAGCACCAGGTAGAGGATGACCAGGGCCCCGTCGAGCAGGGCGGAGAGGGTGCTGGAGGAGAGGATCTCCCGCACGGTGGCGTTGCTGTTGAGCCGCTGGAGCAGATCTCCCGCCGCACGCACCTGGAAGAAGGCGTAGGAGAGGCCGACCAGGTGCTCCAGGAAGCCCAGCGTCATGCTGGAGTCCATGCGCGTGCGCAGCTCCAGCAGCAGGTGGCCGCGGATGAGCGAGGTGAGGAGTTGGAATCCCGCCAGCGAGATGAAGCCCAGGCCCACCACCATCAGCAGGTGCTTGTCCCCTCGGGGCACCACGCGGTCGATGATGAGCCCCGTCAGTGCCGGCACCGCCAGCGCGAAGAGCTGGAGCACGAGCGAGATGACGATGATGCGCCGGAGCGTGTGCGACTGCCGCAATACCTCCAGGGCATAGCGCGAGGTGCTGCGGGGACGCGCCTTGCCCGTCTCGAAGTTCTCGCCCGGCTCCAGCAGCAGCGCCACACCCGTGAAGGACTGGCGGAAGCGCTCCAGGGACACCGTGCGCCGGCCGTGCCCCGGATCGAGCAGGTGGACGCCATCCCGGCCCAGCTTCTCGAAGACGACGAAGTGCGTGAACCGCCAGTGGAGGATGGTGCCGGGGGGCAGGTAGCTCAGCGCCTCGTCATCCACGGAGACGCCGCGCCCCCGCAACCCGAAGGTGCGCGCCGAGCGCAGGATGTCGAGCGCCGACACCCCATCGCGCGCCGCGCCCATCGCCTGCCGGACCTCCTCCAGGCGCACCTGCTTGCCGTGGTAGCCGAGCACCATGGCGAGGCAGGCGGCGCCGCACTCGATCTCCGAGAGCTGGCGCACCAGCGGAATGCGGCGTTTGCCGCCCTTCACGTGGAGGTTGCGGAACGCGGGGAACCGCTCGGTGAGCCCCGGCCGCCGGGCGGCCTCAGTCCTCATTGCCCAATGCTCCCTTCAGGCCCGGAATGAGGGTGACGAGGATGCGCTCCGAGCGCACGCGGGCATCGGCATGGGCCAGCATCCCGTCGTAGTAGTGGAAGGTCCGACCCTTGCTCGTGAAGGTGGGCGCCTCGATGCGCGCCCGTACCAGCACCATGGGGCCGGTGAGCTGGACGGCATCCGCGCTGTCCGCCCCGAGGAAGCGGCGCACCTCGCTCGGGCCGAGGATCTGATCCCCCACCGACTCGATGGTGAAGGTCTGGTACTCGTGGGTGAAGCCCTTCAGCTCCACGCGCAGCGGCTTGCCCGGCGCGAGCCTCGGCCGGTAGTCGCCGGGCAGCAGGGCCACCAACATCACGTCCACGTCATCGCCCACCACGGACACCACGCTCTCGCCTGGGTTGACGTACTGGCCCTCGCGCACGCGCAGGGTGCCGATGGTGCCGGCGTGGGGCGCTCGCAGCGTGCGGGCCTGTTGCCGCGTCCGCGCCAGCTCGCGCTCGGCGCGCAGCGAGGTGAGGGCCTGACGCGCGGCCTCGTCCGAGGGGTTCTGGAGCACGCGGACGAGCTGAAGCTCGAACTCCCGCTCGATACGCTCCAGCGTGGCCGTCTCGTCCTGGGAGAGGAAGCTCACCAGGGGCTGCCCCGCCTCCACGCGCTGACCGGGCTTCACCTCCACCGAGGCGACGATGCCCGGCGTGTTGGGGGTGAGCTCGCCGCGGCCCTCGACCTTCACCAACGCGGGGCCGGAGGCGTATTCGGGGATGGTGCCGAGCACCGAGTAGAGGCCCCCGGCGACCACCAGGGCGAGCACCACCCAGTACGTCCACCGGGTCCATTTCGGGGAAATGCGGAGGAGGTCTCCCGTTTCCTGGGAGCCCTCGTGGTGGCGCAGGGCTTCCTCGCGGAAGATGCGGCTGCGTTGGGTGGCTTCCATGGCTACGGCGTTGCTCCCGTGGGCGCGAAGTCCCCCGGTCCCTGCCCGAGGCGCTGCCGCGTGGGCCCCGGGCGGACGTGGACGACCATGCCGGAGGCGACCTCGGGCGGCGGTGGCTGGTCGAAGGTGGCGGTGGCGAAGACGAGGCGCGCGGCGGCATCCACCTCGGGCGCGAGGGTCTCCACGGTGCCCGCGAAGGTGAGGTTGCGCTGGAGGGCGTGGACCTCCAGGGGCGAGCCCGGCTGGAGCTCGCGCGCGGCCTCCTCGGGGATGGCGAAGCGCACCTTCCAGTCGCCCGTACCGAGCAGCCGGAGGACGGGCTGTCCCGCCGCGAGGCGGGCGCCGGGGCTGATGAGCCGGGCGGCCACCACGCCATCGAAGGGCGCCACGAGCGTGGCGTCCTCGAGGTTCTCCTGGAGCTCGTTCACCTGGGCCTGCCGCTCCAACGACTGCGCCCGGGCCGACTGGAGGCGGGCGGCGGCGGTGCGCTCCTCGTAGCGGACCCTGGCCAGCTCCTCCTGGGAATAGACGCCCAGCTCCAGCGCGCGCGGGCTGAAGTAGCGGCCCTTCTTCTCGCGGGCCTCGGAGAGGGCGAGGGTGGCGGCGTGCTCCTCGGCGCGCGAGCCCTGGAGGTTGGCCCGGGCCGCCGCGAGCTGCTGCCGCAACGAGCGCGTGTCCAACCGTGCCAGCACCTGCCCCTCGCGGACGGGCTCGCCCACCTCGACGTCGACCTCGAGCAGCCGCGACTCGAAGCGCGAGCTCACGTCCACGGAGTCCTGGGGAATGATGACCCCGAGGAAGGGCTCCTCTTTGACCGGGCGGGAGGCCCCGCCGTCCACCACCAGGGCGGGCGGCGGGCCCTTCCCGCTCGAATCAGTCTTTGGGGAGGCCCCGGCCCCCATGCCCCCCAGGCAAGTCAGAACCCCTCCTACCGCCGCAGACCGCACCCAACGCCGCATCCCGTGTCTCTCCGTGGCAGCTCCCAATCGGAAAGAGGGGGCCCGGGGCGTTTGTGACGATTCGTGGTGGCGAGGGAGCCCTGGAGGGCTGGGGACTGTCGCGGAACGCCACATGTGGCGTTTTTCCCCGCCACACGGACTAGTCAGCTTGCGCTGGCGGGCTTAACTATTCCCCGCAATCGGCGGGACTGGTCGTTGGCTCAGGAGTGGCACGGCTCCTGCTTGAAGCCTCGGCCAGCCGGAAGGGGTGGTCGTCAGTCATGGAAGCCAGCGCGGTGTTGACTCAATCCAGGGAGTGGTCGAGGGCGGGGCAGTCGATGTTTCGGGCGGCTCCCCGGAGGCGCACGGTGGTTTTCCAGGGCCAGGTGCTGCTGATTGAGAATCTGAGAGAGCGCAGCCAGCTCATGAGCGACGCGCTCACCGAGGAGAACTTCGACGTCGGTGTGGTCGACGACGCTCGGGAAGCGCTCCAGGCGCTCTCCGCGGGGCTTCTCTCCGAGCAGGGCAAGCGGCCGGAGCTCATCATCTGCAACGCGCGGATGCTGGGGGATGCCGGTCTGGAGACCCTGGCCCGGCTGAGCGCGAGCCACCCGGACGTGCCCGTCATCCTCTATAGCTCCTTCACCAGCCCCAGGCTGCGCGCGGCCATGGCGCGGGTCCAAGGGGCCTGCATCCTCGACGCGTCCGCGGATCTGGAGGATCTGCGCTCCGCGGCGCTCGAGCTGGCCGCCTCTCGCCAGAAGAGCCTCTAAGGAGACAGCGTCACCGTGTAGCTCCCCGGGAACCCGTCGTCGAAGAGCGGCGGGAGGGTGAGCGCCCAGGCCGCCTCGCGCACACAGGCCGCCTGGGTCTGGGAGGCCGCGCCCCTCACCTCTACCTCGACGACCTCGTTCCCCGTGGTCTCCACCTGGACCTGGAGGGATGTGCCCTGGCCCGGGCAGGCGGAGAGGGCCGGCTGGAGGAGTCGCGTCAGCTCCTCGCCGAATTTCGGAGAGTCCGCCCGCTGTCGCGGCCCCGCCACCGGGCAGAGGATGGTGCCACCGACGATACCCCCGACGACGCCACCTGACACCCCGTCGGGCAGCGCCCGCGTCCGGGCGGACGAGGGCCCCGCGCCAGGGGGTACCGCCAGGAAGGAGCGAGCGGGGGAGACCCAATTCCCGGTCTTCGCGAGCAGGGTGATCGCCTCCGAGGGGGGTGACTCGTCCCCGTAGCGCCTGGAGATGTTCCAGGCGTAGGCGGTCCGGGCGAGGTCCTCGGAGAGCGCGGGAGCTATCTCCACCGGTATAGAGGAGGGGCACCCCCAGCGCAGGCCGCGCAGCACCAGTTGGCGCAGGGGCGTCTCGGGGCTTGGCAGCCACGTCTGGAACGCGTCTCCCTCTCCGAGTGCCCCCAGCTCCTTCAACCGCGTGCCCTGTTCGTCCTCGACGTGGACCTGCTCCCACCGCACGGGCCGGACGAGCGGCTCCAGGTTCTTCTCCTCATGGGGCGGGAGTCGCCAGCCGCAGGACTCCCGCACGAGGGGTCCGGAGAGCTTCTCGTGTGGGGGGACGTAGTTGCCGCGGTTGGAGATCCACAGCAGGTGCACGGCGGTCTCGGGCGCCGAGGTGGAGGGGGCGGGGGGGACCGGCTCGAAGGCCCGGCGGAGCTGCCCATCCGTGAGCGCGAGGATACGCGCGGGCCCGCTGCCCTCCGAGAGCACCTGCTGGGCGAGCCGCAGCCCCTCGTCCAGGTGCGAGCCATTGCCCGTCTCGAGCCGCGCCGCGGGGACTGCGGCCAGCGCGGCCTTCCACTCGGAGGCGGGGATGAAGCGCCCGAAGAGGCGCTCGGCGGAGCGGCGGAACAGCACGACCTCGACCACCGCATCGGGCAGCAACTGGAGGTAGTCCGCGGCGATGGAGAGCTGGCGGGTGAGGCCCCTGGCGGCCACGCTGCGCGAGGCATCCACCACGAAGACGACGCGTGCTCGCGCGGGGGCCTCGGAGAGTCGCCCCGCCCGTACCTGGAGGAATCCCAACGTCCCGGTGCCCCAGGGGGCGAGGCCGGCACGCGCGTCGATGCCGTCGAGGGGCTCCGCCTTCCAGGAGGCCTCGAGAATGTCCAGTCCCCGTGGGGATTCCCCTGGCTCGATGCGGAGCTCCTCACCGGGGGAGGGCGGTGCCACGGTGAGCGTGGGCCTCGGATCCTGCTCGCTCAAGGGGAGGGGGTAGGTGAAGGAGCTCCGCCCCCGCGCATGCATGAGGCGGCTCCGGACGTCGTAGCGCACCGTCACCGAGCCCCGAGGTGGCATGTTCCAGAGCTTCAGCTCCACCCCCTCTCCGTACCCCGAGAGACTCGCGAGCGTGCGCGGCGCGGCGG
Organism: Archangium sp.; assembly: GCF_036389735.1. Taxonomy (GTDB): domain Bacteria; phylum Myxococcota; class Myxococcia; order Myxococcales; family Myxococcaceae; genus Archangium. The sequence continues at coordinate 27,448 of NZ_DASVWK010000071.1, forward strand.
TGCCCTTGCGGCGCAGGGCCTCGTACCGGCGCTCCGCCTCGGGAGCCGCGAGCAGGAGGCCCTCCGTCCACTGCCCCTGGGCCTGGAGGGCGAAGCCGTGCACCGTGCCACCCTGGGGTAGCTGGAACCAGTGGCTCTGCTCGACGTAGCGAGGGTCCGGGTTGCGGAGGGTCCGGTACACCGTGAAGTGCCCGTGGTCTCCTTCCACCCGGGCTTCCACGCGGTGGTCCACCTCGACGCCCTCCGCCAGGGCGGTGCCGGGCCCCGAGAGGAGGAGCAGGAGACAGGTCGCCAGCAGTCGCGGGAAGTGGCTCACCAGGAAATCCTACGCTACCTGCCGACCCTCGGGGCGCTCGGGGTCGACCCGGTGGAGGCCCTGCACATCGAGTGACCAGTCAAGGCAAGGACTCAGGCTCGCTGGTGAAAAGCGCATGAAAAAGAGTCGTATTCGGCGGTTCCACCGGCTCGACATAGAGAGGAATGCGGGTCTCGACAATTTCGCGAGGAAGCGCATCCACCCTGAACGTGGCTTCAATCCTCCTGGAAATGACATCGGCGGGGTGTCGCATTTCGGAGGGGAGCGGTTCAAAAAAAGCCCTGGGATTGTGGCGCCTGTTGTCGACCCTTGCGTACTCCACCCCATAGACCGCGTAGACGGGGGCCAGGATGCTGACACACCCAACGACAATAAAACGGCGTGCGTCAGACTGGTTATCTACAGCCGAGTATGCCGCGCAACGAAAGCAGGCATCGGGAGTCGCGGTCGCATTACCAAGGGTGAAACCAGGAAGCTCCTTTTTGAGTTCATCCAGGAGCGCCCACCATTGACCAAGCTTCTTGAGTTCTTGGTCCCACAAGTCAGTGAGCCGTCTGTGCTCGGGGCTGCTGTCGTAAGCCTTGTCGGAACGCCAGTAGTTCCGCGCGACTGCCAAGAGGCCTTCTGATGAGAGGGGCATGGTGTTAGCGCCCAGCCTTGGCGGATTCGGCCTTCGGATGGCATGCCGTCTTGACACGAGAACCAGCAATGGCGGCAGCTAGGGTCAGATTGAACGCAGTCTTGAAGTTTTCACATAGGAGGCCCATGGGTGTTTCGATTGTCGTGGGAGCGAAGGCAAGTTGTGCCGCGGTATTGGCGCAGTTCGCGGCGATACGCTGAGCGAGGGGAGGGGAAATCAATCCCTCCTCTTCGGTCTTTATCGGCATATCAACCCCCATTTCGCAGATGATTTTTTCTCCCATATCGCTCTTGATGGGTAAGCGAAGACAAGCCGCACGCCACCCGCCCGGCTCGTCGCCACGTTGTTAGACGATGGTGACAAACCGAAAGTTTCTCGACTCAAGCGCCCCCTCGACAACGGTAATAGTCCTCGGCGTAGCACATCCCGAGAGAAGCAGGATAAGCAACAAAGGAAGCTTGGGGATGATCATTGCCTCTTGAGGGGCCAGAGTGGAATGGCTCACGGGTGCGGCACGAGCCGCACCGAGGGAGCCTTGATGGAGGCGGTGACGGGCCGGCCCTCGGCGAGCCCGAACTCTTCACAGGAGAAGCGCGTCACCCGGGCCACCAGGGGGAAGCCAGCGTCGAGCACCACTCGCACCAGGGCGCCCTCGGGTGAGAGGGATTGCACGGTGCAGGGCAGCCGGTTGCGCGCGCTGGTGGGCGCGGACTCGGGAGCGCCCAGGGTGACGTCCTCCGCGCGGATGCACACGAAGACCGCATCCCCCCTGGACGGGGGCTCCAGGGCGAGGAGCTGGTGCGGGCCCACCGCCACCGTGGCCAGCCCCGCCTCGCGCCTCACCACCGTGCCCGGCAGCACCGTCTCGATGCCCGTCATCCGCGCCACCGCGAGCTCCGCCGGGTGGTTGAACACGTCGGCCACCGGGCCCACCTGACACACCCGGCCCCCGTCCATGGCCACCAGGTCGTCCCCCAGCGCGAGCGCCTCCAGCCGGTCGTGTGTCACCACCACCGTGGGCACGCCCAGCTCCCGGAGTTGCCGCCGCAGCTCGCCCCGGAGCTGCTCGCGCGAGGGGGCATCCAAGGCGGACAGGGGCTCGTCCAGCAGCAGCAGCCGGGGGCGGATGGCGAGCGCCCGGGCCAGCGCCACGCGCTGCTGCTGACCGCCGGAGAGCTCGCGCGGCCTGCGTCCCTCCAGCCCCTCCAGGTGCAGCAGGGAGAAGAGGGAGCGCGAGCGCTCACGCCGCTCGGCCGCCGGCAGGTGGGCGAGGCCGTACTGGACGTTCTGCTCGGCGGTGAGGTGGGGGAAGAGGGCGTAGTCCTGGAAGAGGTAGCCCACGCGCCGCTGCTGGGGCGGCAGGTACACCCGGGCCCCGCCGTCGTACCAGGGCTCTCCCTGGAAGAGGATGCGCCCGCGCTCGGGCCGGTCCAGCCCCGCGAGGCACCGCAGCACCGTCGTCTTGCCCGCCCCCGAGGGGCCGAAGAGCACGGCGACCCGGCCGGGCGTGGCCCTCAGCTCCAACGCCGCCCGCACCGTGGGGCCGCCGGGAAAGCGCTTCTCCATGTCGACTAGGAGCGTGTCGGCCATGGCGCCCACACCCTGCGCTGGAGCCCGTAGGTGAGGGCCAGCACGACGAAGGAGAAGACGAGCAGCAGCAACGCCGTCCTGCCCGCCGAGGCGTAGTCCAGCGCCTGCACGGAGTCATAGATGGCGATGGAGGCGGTGCGCGTGCGGCCCTCCAGGTTGCCACCCACCATGAGCACCACGCCGAACTCGCCCAGCGTGTGCGCGAAGGTGAGCACCATGCCGGAGAGGATGCCGGTGGCGGACAGGGGCAGCACCACGCGCAGGAACGTCTGGAAGCGCGAGACGCCCAGGCACCAGGAGGCCTCGATGAGGCGGCGATCCACGCCCGCGAGGGCGGCGGTGAAGGGCTGCACGGCGAAGGGCAGGCTGTAGAGCACCGAGGCCACCAGCAGGCCCCCGAAGCTGAAGGGGAGGGTGCTTCCGGTGAGGGACTCGAAGGCGCGCCCCAGGGGGTTGCGCGGGCCGAGCACCAGGAGCAGGTAGAAGCCCAGCACCGTGGGGGGCAGCACCAGCGGCAGCGAGACCACGGCCTCCACGAGGAACTTCCACCGCCAGCGCGAGCTGGCCAGCCACCAGGCGATGGGAAGGCCCACGACCAGGAGGATGAGCGTCGTCCACCCGGACAGCCGCAGACTCAAGGTGATGGCGGCCCAGTCCACGCCTCACTCCGTCGGAAGGAAGAAGCCGTAGCGCTCGAGGAGCGCCTTGCCCTCGGCGCCGAGCAGGTAGTCCCGGAAGCGCTTCGCCAGCTCCACGTCCCGGGCCCGCTTCAGGATGGCACCGCCCTGCTCCATGCGCGGGTAGGCGTCGAGCGGCACCTCCCAATAGCGACCCTGGTTCTTCATCGCCGGGGCCAGCGCGAGCGCCAGGGCGATGATGCCCACATCCGCGTTGCCGCTCTCCACGAACTGCGCGGTCTGCGCGATGTTCTCCCCGAGCACCAGCTTGTCCTTCACGGCCTCGTGGACCCCCTGGCTCTTCAGGGCGGACTCGGCCGCGCGACCGTAGGGGGCGTGCTGGGGGTTGGCGATGGCGATGCGCTTCACCGCGGGCTCCGTCAGCGCCTTCAGCCCGAGCGTCTCCACCGCCAGCGGCGAGTCCTTCGGCACCCACACCACGAGGCGGCCCACGGCATAGAGGAAGACGTCATCCTCCAGCACCAGGCCCTGCTCGGCCAGCTTGCGCGGGTAGGCCACGTCCGCGGAGAGGAAGACGTCGAAGGGCGCGCCATTGGAGAGCTGCGCGAGGAAGTTGCCCGATGAGCCGTAGGTCACCTGGACCTCGGCGCCCGGGTTCCTCGCGCGGAAGCCCCTCACCAGCTCGTCCAGGGCGAACTTCAGGTCCGAGGCCGCGGCGACGGTCAGCGACCGCTTCTCCTGGGCCTTTCCAGCAGGCTCGCGCAGGCCGGCGGACAGCCCGGCCCCGAGGATGATCAGGGCGCCCACCACGAGCGCGCCCTTCACGAGGGCATTCATTCGCCCCCTCTACTGTCTTCCACCCCCTGGGACAACGAGGCGACTTTCGTTTTTTCCGACCGCCATCCAACACTTGGAAAGAAGTACTGGACTGGAAGCGCTTGGGACACCCTGGGAAAACATTTCCTCAGAGGGGAGAGCCCGGTTCCACGCGTCGGCACGGTTCTAGCTTTATCCCGCTTTACAATGGGACTGCTGATTACGCATCGGAGGCTGGGGTCGGTTTCTCTCTCTTCTTATCTTCCGGCGGTGCTCGCCGTGGGGGTCGTGGTGGCTCACCTCACGGCCGCCCTGCTGGGCCTGTACTCGTCGGCACCGAAGGTCTCCGTCGTCACGCCCACCACGGGCACGGCGATCGAGGGACGGATGGCGCTCGAGGTCCAGGCGGATGATGGACCGATGGGCTCGGGGGTTCGCAGCGTGGTGTACCAGCTCGACTCCACCTCGGGGACCTGGAAGTCGCTGTCGCTGGATCCGACCTCGAAGACCTACAAGGGCTCCTGGGAGACCGCGTCCGTGGCGGGTGGCAACCATGCCATCTACATCCGGGCCACGGATAAGACGGGCAACCATCGCACCGTGTCCGTCCCGGTGACGGTGAGCCCTTCCCCCACCGTGCTCCCCTCGGGTGACGCACTCTCCTCTGGCCCTCTGGCACGGTCCGGCGGCACCCCGAGCATCTGAATCACCGCACGAGTCAGTTACTGTCCTTTGGGGACAAAGAAGAGATCAGGCCCGTTACTTGGTATCGAGCGAGAAGACGCCGTCCCAGTCCTCGGGTGGAGGCTGCGTCATCCAGGTCTCGCAGCGGGCGGCGAAGACGCGCGAGGGCGGATCCTCCGGGCTGGTGAGGAAGGCCTCCCGGGCCTCGGCGAAGCGGCGGGCGCGGTAGAGCGCGAGGCCCTCGGCGAACCGGGCCAGGTGCGCGGGCGGCGTGGCGCCGGCCACGTCCACCAATTCATAGACGCGCACGGGAAGCTGCCGCCCCTTCACGCGCAGCAGGTCCAACTCCCGGGCGAGCACGGCGCCTCGGGCGGCCACGACCGTTCCCTCGGAGACGAGGGTACGGGTGCCGTACACCCTGGCCGCCCCCTCCAGGCGCGAGGCGAGGTTCACCGTGTCCCCGATGACGGTGTAGTCCTGGGCCGCGCGCGAGCCGAGGTTGCCCACCACGCCGGGGCCGGTGTTGACGCCGATCCGGCAGTCCAATTGCTTCACGCCCCGCGCCCGGAACTCGGGGGCCAGCACGTCCACCACCGACAGCAGGCCGAGCGCCGTGAGGCAGGCCCGCGCCGCGTGGTCCTCCTGCGGCAGGGGGGCGTTCCAGAAGCACATGATGGCGTCGCCGATGAACTTGTCGAGCGTGGCGCCGTGCAGGCCGAGTACCTCGGTGGCGCGCTCGAAGTAGTCGTTGAGCAGGCCCACCATCTCCTCGGGACTCAGCTCCTCGCTCAGCGAGGTGAAGCCCACCAGGTCGATGAAGAGCACGGAGAGCTCCCGGCGCTCGCCACCAGGAGCCGCCTTCTCCGGGTTGCGGATGAGCTCGTCCACCACCTGCGGCGCGAGGTAGCGCTTGAAGAGACCTTGAATCTGATCCCTCTGCCGCAGGCCGGCGACCATCTCGTTGAAGGCGCCAGCGAGCCGGCCCACCTCGTCCGCGCCCCGGACGGGCACCTCCTCGTCCAGCGAGCCCAGGCGCACCCGCCGCGTGGCGGCCTCCAGCTGCACCAGGGGAGCGGAGAGGTGGCGCGCCAGCAGCACGGCCAGGGCGAGCGCCAGCAGCATCACGCCCACCGCGGTGGGCAGCAGCCGGGCGCGGAAGCCCTCGAGGATGGGTTCGATCTCCGCGTCGAGATCCCTCAACACGAACACCCGGCCGATGGGTTTGCCGTCCACGCCCTGGAAGACGTCCTCGCGCACGAGGTAGCGGTCCTCGCCGATGTGCACCTTGCGGGGCTCCGTGGCGGAGAAGGTCGGGGCCCCGAGGACGGAGGCGGAGGCGGGGAGGGTGGTGGCCAGGGCGCCATCTCCGGAGAGCAGGGCGAAGCGGGCCCGTGCATCCCGCATGACGGCTCCCGAGGGCCCCTGCTCCACGGAGTTCTCCAGCAGCAGCTCGCTCACCCATCGGCCCGACAGCACCACGCCAATGGGCCGGGGGCGCCGCCGCTCATCGCTCTCCTCGTCAATGGACTGAGGGCGCCGCTTTTCGTCCTCCTCGCGTTTGCGGAAGGTGATGGCGCGGTGGGCGTAGACGAGCAGCAGGTCCGTGTCCCGGATGCGCTCCTTGGGTACGAAGGTGAAGGGCAGCGCGCGCAGCTGCGCGGGGGACCAGAGCGCGGAGGCGGAGCCCTGGTGCAGGGCCTGGTCCAGCACCGGCAGGTCCACCGTGTCGCCCACCTGCTCGTCATCCCCCCGGGTGAACACGAGCCGCTTGTTCACGTTGAAGAGGGCCCAGATACGCTCCCCCTGCTCGCTCCACCCGAAGACCTCGGTGTCCGCGGAGAGGATGACCGCGTGCGCGCTCTGGATGCCCTCCTGCTCGGCGTCGTCCTTCTCGAGACCGAGGGTGGTGTCGTCGGAGTTGGCGGTGAGGGCCTCGTCCATGAACGTCCGGTCGCGCGTGTGCGCCTCGGCGACATCGCGGATGCGCGTCTGGGTGGACCGGGCGAGCTGTTGGAAGGACTCCAGCGTACGGGTCAGGTCGCTGCGGATCTTCTCCTCGGCGGCGTCCTCCACCGCGTACCGGGTGGCCACCAGGGCGACGACGAGCGCCATGCCCGCCAGCAGCATGAAGGCCAGCACGAGCCGGGCGGACAGCGACTGCCAGAAGTGAGCGCGGGCCTCAGTAGGCATCGGAGCGGGGGGTATACGGGCGGCCGTGCTTGTCCAGGTGGCCCTCGTCGGTCTTCGTCTCGACCAGCTCCAGCGTCACCGTCGTCTCCTGGCCGGGCTTCACGGTGACCTCCCCGCGCGTCACCTCGCTGCGCCCATCTCGCCGGTGGACCGCGAAGATGGGATGGGTGCCCGGCGGGACACCCTTGAGGACGAAGCGCCCGTCCGGCCCGGTGACGGCGAAGGCCCGGTTGGGCACCACCACGATCGTGGCCACCATCTGCTCGTGGATGTCGCAGTAGACGTCGATGAGGCCCGTCTTCTTGAAGGTCTCCGTGTAGTCCTCGCCGGGGCGGTTCTTGCCCGCGTCGAACTTCCTGGCCCGCGAGCGCGAGAAGACGTTGTGCACCACCACGTCGTTGTTGGAGAAGCGCACCTTCTGTCCGGCGACCACGGCCACCACCGACGGCTGGAAGGCCTTGTTCCGCTGGGCCATGTTGACCTCGGCGGCGGGCGGCGGCTCGGTGTAGCCGGTGAGGTAGACCACCACGCCGGAGCGATCCGTCTTCGCGACGGGGCGGCCATCGGCTCCGGACACGGTGAGGCGCACCTCGCCACGCACGGTGCCCTGCTGCGCGAAGGCGAGCGGAGCGACGAGGAGCAACAGCGGGATCAGAGCACCACGGCCCATATCAACCTCGGCATGAAGCGGGGGGTCTCGGGGAAGAGCGGGGTGAGCCCCACCAACACCCCGAGCGTGACCCACGAGCGGCCGAACGTCCAGGCCAGGTCGGCGCCCACGAAGTGGTGCTGCGCCGACGGCAGGCCCTCCAGGGGAAGCTCCCCGAAGGCCTCCAGCGAGGCGCGCAGCTCCCCCTCCTCGGAGAGCGGGAAGGAGGCGCCCGCCGCATAGGTGCCCAGCAGTTGCAGGGGCCCCTCCTGTCCACGGAAGGCGGGGACGCCCGCCTGCACGCCCAGGTCGAGCACCAGACGCGGGCCGCTCTCCATCTGGAAGGACTGCACCAGGTTGGCATCCACGCGGGAGGGCTGCGAGGTGTGGATGGCCTGGTGCCAGGCGAGCCGCACCAGGGGCTGCCAGGGGCCGTCATCTCCTCGGGGATTGAGGCGCAGGCGCAGGTCCGCGTCGAAGGAGTCGAGCTGCGTGCGCTCCCGGGTGGCCACCACCTGGAAGGGCACCGCCAGCTCGAGCTGCTGGGTGAGCCCGAACACGGGGCCCCACCAGATCCAGTAGCGCGAGCGCTGCTCTGGCGCGCCCGGCGACCGGGACTTGGCCCACAGCCACTGCTCCAACTCCACGTCCCCCTTCGGGACGATCTCCGTGTCGTAGACCCAGATGAAGGGCCGCCGCCCGGCCTCGGCCGGTGCGGGGAGCACGGCCAAGGCGAGGACGGCGACCATCACAACCCGACGCACTGCACTCATCACCCCTCCGGAGGGACGCGGTGTTGCCCGGAGGGGAGGCATACCCGACTCGGAGCCCTCAGGGCATCCGGAGGTTCACATTGAAGGTATAGGACACGCTGACGGCCCGGCCCTGGAAGTGCACCGGGCGGTACTGGCGGCTCGTCAGGGCCTCGACCACCGCCGCGTCCATGTAGGGCAGGCCCTTGATGACGCGGCAGTTCTCGACCGAGCCCTCGCGGGTGATGATGCACCGGGCGATGATGGTGCCGCTGACGCGGGCCTCCATGGCTTCGCGGGTGTACTGGAGCGTGGCACCGGAGAGCAGCTCGGGCGGGGTCATGCCGGAGCCGAAGGGGAGCACGTCCTCGCCCGTCCCGGCGAGGCTGTTGCCCAGCGCGAGGCCCGCGATGTACTTCGCGCCCGGGACGCCGCCGGTCTCGAGGCCGTCCGGGTGGCTGCCGGGGATGTAGGGCAGGTCATTGGTGGCCGTCTCCGGGGTGGAGTCGGGCGGCGGGGACTCGACCTGCTCCGCCGTCTTGTCCGGAGGCGGGGGCGGGATGTGCTTGGGCTGCACCAGCTCCCGCCTGGGCGGCTTGGGCCTGGCGGGAGGGGTCTGCTGCACCACCTTGGGCTGATTCGGGTTGCCCTTGGGCGGCTGGGGGATTTGGCGGTAGATCGTCACATCGGGCTCCTGGGTGAGCTGCTCCACCGCCTTGCCCGACAGGCCGATGACGCCGGTGAGGACGCCCGCGTGCACCATCAAGGAAACCCACACCCCGGTTCCGAACCGACCTGCGCTCAATCCTGGCTGATTGATGACTGACTGGAACATCCGGACTCCCTCCTGGCTGACACCGTTGAACCTACGGAGTCCGGGGGGAGCGGTGGCCTTGGGTCGGCCATCTCTTCGTCATGGTTTCGTCATGGGCTCGATCTCCATCCGGTACCCCACCCCGCGGATGGTGTGGAAGGTGAAGGAGGAGGCACTCGTCCAGCCGAGCTTCTTCTTCAGGTTGGAGACGAAGTTGTCCACGGTGCGCGGGTCCACGATGACGTCCCGGCCCCACACCGCGTCGAGGATCTCCCCGCGCGGGAGGGCGCGGTCGCGGTGCTTCAGGAGGAAGGCGAGCAGGTCGAACTCGGTGCGGGTGAGGTCGATGACGCTCCCATCGGCCCGGGAGAGGAGGCGCTTGCCGAGGTCCAGGCTGAAGCCGGAGAAGCTCATCACCTGGGGCGGGGCACCGCCGGACCGGCGTACCAGGGCGCCCACCCGGGCGAGTAGCTCGCGCAGCCGGTAGGGCTTGGTGAGGTAGTCCTGGGCGCCCGCCTCGAAGCCGCGGACGATGTCGTCCTCCAGCGAGCGCGCGGTGAGCATCAGCACCAGGGTCCGCACCCCGCTGGCGCGCAGCCTCCGGCAGAAGGAGTAACCGTCCTCGCCGGGGAGCATGACGTCGAGGATGAGCAGATCGAAGGTGCGCTCGCGCAGGAGGAGTTCGGCCTCGCGGGCGTGGGAGGCCACGGCCACCTCGTAGCCCTCGTCCTGGAGGTTGTCCCGGAGACCGATCCGCAGGTTCGCGTCGTCCTCGACGACGAGGACGGAGGGACGGGTGCTAGGAGGGCTGCTCTGGACGTTCATGGCGGGTTTCGGGGAAGAACAGGGAGAAGGTGGTGCCCTGGGGGCCGGAGCCGTCGATGGAGATGTGGCCCCCGTGGAGGGCCATGATCTTCCGGCACAGCGCGAGCCCGAGGCCACTGCCATGGACCTCGGTGCCCCGCGAGTCGAGCCGGTAGAAGTCGCGGAAGACGTTCTCCCACTCGCTCTCCGGGATGCCGATGCCGTTGTCCCCGAAGAGCACCACGCAGCCATGGCCCGCGTGGGGGTAGGCGCGCAGGGAGAGCTCCACGGGGTTGCGGTGGTTGTAGGCGCAGGCGTTGCGCGCGAGGTTGGACAGGAGCAGGCGGAGCAGGGACGGATCCACCTCCAGCTCCACGTCGCCCACGTCGGCGGTGAGCCGGACGGGGACGGCGGTGTTGTCCGCGAGATCGGCGTGGAGCGTTCCGACGAGCTCCTCCAGCCGCACGCGGGCGGGCTTCGGCTTCCAGCGGCCCTTGTCGATGCGGTTGAAGGACAGGATGTTCTCCACGAGGAAGTGGAGCCCGTCGGCGGCCTGGATGATGCGCGCGGGGTAGTCGCCCATCTCGGGAGCCCGGGCGAGCCGGCGCTCCAGCGTCTCGGCCAGCAGCCGGATGGAGGCCAGCGGGGTGCGCAGCTCGTGGGAGACGGTGGCCACGAAGTCGCTCTTGAGCTCGACGTAGCGGTAGCGGCCGTGCTGGGCCACCACCGCCATCACCACGATGGCCACCGCGAGCGCGCCGCAGGTGGCCACCAGCAGCGTCTTCAGCCCGTAGCGCTGCTCGATGGCCGTCTCGGCGGCGAGCCACTGGGGGACGACCACCTCCAGGCGCAGGAACTCCACGGGCTGCACCGCGCCGGTGGACTTCAACCGCACCCGTCCGTCCTGATCGAAGTGGCGGCGCTCGCGCATGTCCCGGGCGACGTCGCGCAGGAGCGCGTCGAGGTCCACGGCGATGCCGCGTACCAGCTCCTCTCTCGGCTCCACGTACCAGCGCTCGCCGAGCAGGGTGGGGCCGGTGAGCCCCTCGGGCATCACCAGAAGGCCGGCACCGGGCTCGCGGGCGCGAGCCACGAAGTCGTCGGAGGGCTCGCCGAGCGCGGTGCTGATCCGCACGATGCGAGCGAGCAGGAAGTTGAAGTCGCGTTGGGTGAAGTTCCCGCGCTCGCGCAGGAGGTCGCGCTGGAAGCCCGCGGAGCGGTTGATCCCGCCGAAGTCCTCCGGGAGCCCCTCGCGCAGGAGCGCGCGGACGAGGCTCGGGGTGGCCTCGCCCCGCTGGAGCCGCTCCAGCAGGAGGAGGACGAAGGGGAACTCCTGGACCGGGGGGAGGGGATTGGCCGCGTGGTGGCGCAGCAGCTCCTCGGCGAGCACGTTGGCGCGGTTGGGATTCTTCTGGTCGAGCGCCACTTCCACGGCGCGCAGCCGCACCAGCCGCTCGCGCCAGGGGTCCGCCAGGGCTCCTTCCGCCAGGGCGCGGACGAGCTCCTGGTAGTGCCGCTGGGCGGGAGTGCGCGAGCCGGAATCCGCGAGGGTGAGGCGGGGGAGGAACTGGGTGCCCCGGAACTGGAGGTAGAAGCCCTCGCTCGGGGCGAGGGGATCGCCCATGGCGGCGTAGAGGGGGGCGATGCTGCCCGCCATCTGCTTGTCGAGCATGAGCCGCAGGGACTGGGTGGCGTACGCCTCGAGCGCGTCGCGGCCGGAGC
>NZ_DASVWK010000072.1:0-3455 GCF_036389735.1 Archangium sp.
CTTCGCCAGCACCTTGGTGATGGCCGCCGTGAGGGACGTCTTGCCATGGTCCACGTGGCCGATCGTGCCGATGTTGACGTGGGGCAAACTTCTGTCGAACTTTTCCTTGGACATAACGCTCCTCGAAAAATGGAGCCCTGAACCAGGATTGAACTGGTGACCTCATCCTTACCAAGGATGCGCTCTGCCAACTGAGCTATCAGGGCTTGTATACTCGCCTACTACAACTGGAGCGGGAAATGGGATTCGAACCCACGACATTCAGCTTGGAAGGCTGACGCTCTACCAACTGAGCTATTCCCGCGATGCCGATGGAGGGGGTTGGATTCGAACCAACGAAGGCGTAGAGCCGGCAGATTTACAGTCTGCTCCCTTTGGCCACTTGGGTACCCCTCCGCAACGCCCTTCTCAACTACCGCACAACCGCTGTTTCTTCCTACTGCTTTTTTCGCTCCGGGCCCTCATCCGCGGCCCCGTCCTTCTTGGCCGGCGGCGGGACTTGAACCCGCGACCTACTGATTACAAATCAGGTGCTCTACCAACTGAGCTACACCGGCATCCACTACTCCGGCTGCGTTCCTTCCCGCCCTACCCCGCCGCCCCGGAACCGTCAACCGCCCGTCCCGTCGGAGGCGCGCCCTTTTAGAGGCCCCCTCCGCCCAAGTCAAGGAGTTTGATCCGAAAGGTTCAACTCCCGGCACTGGGATGCGTGCCCCGCTGCCTGGCGGCCTCGTATAGCAGAATCGCCGCGGAAACGGACGCATTCAGGGAACCGACCTGACCGAGCATCGGAATCCCCAGGCGGAAGTCACAGTGCTTGAGGACTCCTTCTCGCACGCCGGCTCCCTCGGCCCCCACTACCACCGCCAAGGGTCCGTCCAGTCGGGCCCCCCACAGGGGCTCCTTCGACTCGGGGTCCGCCGCAGCGATCCACACCCCGGCCTCCTTCAGTTCCTCCAGCGTCCGCGAGAGGTTGACCACTCGCGCGATGGGACAGTGCTCCACCGCCCCCGCCGAGGCCTTGGCCACCACCCCCGTCACCGGTACCGCCCGGTCCTTGGCGATGATGACTCCCTGGGCCCCCAGGGCGTGCGCCGAGCGGATGATCGCCCCGAAGTTGTGCGGATCCTGGATGCCGTCCAACACCACCAGCAGCGCGGGACGCCCGCTCTCCTCCACCACCTCCAGCAGGTCCTCCAGCTCCACGTACTCGAAGCCGCGCAGCTCGGCGATGATGCCCTGGTGCACCCCGCCGTCCGCCATCGAGGCCAGGCGCTCCCGAGGCACCCGTTCCACCCGGATGCCCGAGTCCTTCGCCCGGCTGAAGATCTCGGCCGCAGCCTTCGCGGCGAGCTGCCCCTCGGCGGTGAAGAGACGCTCCACCCGCTCCGCGTGCGCCCGGAGCGCCTCGAGGACCGGGTTCACCCCGTACACGTAGCGCTCGCGCTCCCGCTCGCCACGGTCACGCTCTCCACCGCGCTCATGCGCATCGCGCTCGCGGCTTCCGCCACGCTCACGCTCACTGCTCCGGGGCTCACTGCTTCTCGGCGAACGCGGGCGCGCCACGGGCTAGAGAACCTCGACGGGGATGGAGAAGGTCTTCTGCTGCCGGGCGCACAGCTGCTCCGAGCAGATGAAGAAGGTCAGCTTCGCGTCCAGCGTGCCCTTGCCGGCCGCCGCCGCCTTGAACGGCACCTCGAAGCGCGGATCCACGAACTGCTGCCCCGCGGCCTTCTTCACCACCGAGTCCGCCAGCACCAGCTTCTCCTTGGCCGGCGTGAGCTGCGAGCCCTTGAGTTCCAGCTTCAGCGGCGCCTCGTCCGACACGTGGGCGCCCGCCTTGCTCTTGATGGACAACACGAACACGCCCTGCTCGCCCGCCTTCACCTTGGTGGAAGTCCCCTCGGTGCTCACCTCGTAGAGGGTCGTCGGGTCCACCTGCCCCTCGGCACGGGCCTGGGTGCAGGCAAGGGCCACCACCGTGGCGGCCAGGGAGGTGATGCGTCGGACATGCAGCATGGTTCGTTCTCCTCGGCGAGTCTCAGGTCCAACCTATAACCGCTCTCCCGACGTCCGGGGACCTGTTTCTGTTCACGCCTCTCCCGTGGAGGCCTTGGCCGGGCGCTTCCGCCGGGACACCGGCTCCGGCTCCGGCAAGCCCACCTTCAGGCCCCCTTCGGCCAGCTCCTCGGCGCGCTGGATGATGATGCTGGCCAGATCCAGCCCCGTGGCCGCTTCCATCTCCGGGAGCGCCGGGGAGCTGTTGACCTCGAACACCTTGGGTAACCCCTCCGGCACCTCCAGCAGGTCCACCGCCGCCACCTCCAGCCCCACCAGCATCGCCGTCTTCTCCGCCGCCAGCCGGTGGGCGTCCGTCAGCTGGAGTCCCTCCAGCCTCGCGCCCCGGTTCAGCGTGTACGAGAGCCGCCCTACCCTCGGCCGGCGCCGCACCGCCGCCACCGCCCGCCCTCCCACCACCAACACCCGCACGTCCTGCCCGGCGCTCTGCACGTACTGCTGGACGATCAGGTTGTGCCCCAGCCCGAGAATGGCCTCCAGCGCGGCCTCCAACGACTGGAGGCTCTCGCACACCATCACCCCGTGCTTCTCCTGACCCTGGAGCAGCTTCACCAGCACCGGCACCCCGCCCACCAGGCCCACCATCTCCTTCAGGTCCCCCGCGTCACGCGCCATCACCGTGGCCGGAATGGGGATGCCGTGCGCCGACAGGAGCTGCAGCGAGCGCATCTTGTTGCGCGACTCGGCGATGGCTCGCGCCGTGTTCACCAGCGGGACTCCACACATGGCGAACTGGTTCACCACCGCGAGCCCGTAGTTGCTGATGGACTGGGCGATGCGCGGGATGACCACGTCGCACGGGGACAGCTTGCGGCGCCGGTAATAGAGGTTGGCGCGCTGCCCATCCAGGTGCATCTCCACCCGGACCGGGTTGAGCACGCGGACCTGGTGCCCTCTCGCGCGTCCGGCCTCGACCAGACGCTTCGTGGACGAAATGGAGGCGGAACGCGAGAGGATGGTGATCTTCATGGGCGGCCAGGGCGGGCGCCGGAGACATAGCCCCGGCTCCTCACCACGTAAAGCCGCCCCCGCGGACTACCGGCGCTGCACGGCGCGCACTTCGATGTCCACCGGGTCGATCGCCGTGGAGCTCTTGATGCGCGTGCACAGGTCGCCCTTGAACTCGACCCCCTTGAGGGCCAGCTCCAGGCGCCAGGTATTGTCCCCGGCCTCGACGCGCTCCTTGTTGATGTAGACGACCATCAGGCTCTCGGACGACGGGAGCTGATCGCTCGGGATCTCGAGGAGGCAGGGGTTGGCCGGACCGACTCGCGCGCTGATCGCCTCCAGGGCCGCCGCCAGCTCGCTCTGGTTGGCCGCCTGATAGAACCGGCGACGGCACAGCTTGGCGGTCGTCTCGCACGTGTCACCCGCGC
>NZ_DASVWK010000073.1:0-9451 GCF_036389735.1 Archangium sp.
CAGCAGAACGAGGAGCTGCGGCGGCTCAACGCGGAGCTGGAGACGCGTGTGGCGCTGCGCACCCACCTGCTGAGCCAGGCCAAGCGCGAGTGGGAGCTGTCGTTCGACTCCATCGAGTCGCCCATGGCCGTGGTGCGTGCCAAGGACTACGGGGTGCGCCGGGCCAACCGCTCGTACACGGACCTCGCGGGCAGCAGGCTCGCCGAGCCGCTGTCGGAGGAGGGCGGTGGAGAGCAGCACTGCCACAAGCTGCTGTTCGACCGGGACACGCCCTGCGCGGGCTGCCCCATGCCCGAGGCCATGGAGAGCGGCCGGGGTGCGCGTGCCGAGGTCTCCCAGCGCGGTCGCGTCTACGCGGTGGCCGCCTATCCGCTCACGGGCGAGGGGCGGGCGGTGTGCTCCTACCGGGACATCACCGACGAGCGCGAGTTGACGCGCCGCTTCATCGAGACGGAGAAGATGGCGGCGGTGGGCCAGCTGGCCGGCGGCGTGGCGCATGAGATCAACAACCCGCTGGGCGGCATCCTCGCCTTCGCGCAGTTGATGAAGCGCGACGACGGCCGCACGGCCTCCGACCTGGAGTCGTTGGATCTCATCGAGGAGAGCGCGCTGCGCTGCAAGCGCATCGTGGAGAGCCTGCTGAAGTTCAGCCGGCACAGCCGCACGGAGGATCGCCGCGGCTTCCAGCTCAACCGGTGCGCGGAGGACTCGGCGGTGCTCTTCGGGGCGCAGCTCAAGTCCTACTCCAAGGTGCGCATGGAGCTGAAGCTGGCGCCGGAGCTGCCGGAGCTGTTCGGAGATCCGGGGCAGCTGTCGCAGGTGATGCTCAACCTGCTCCAGAACGGCCTGCACGCGCTGCCGCCCGAGGGTGGCGTGCTGACGCTGGAGACGGGGAAGGACGGCGACCGCTGCTTCTTCCGCGTCATGGACACGGGCACGGGCATCGAGGAGCGCTACCTCACCCGCATCTTCGATCCAGCGTTCACCACCAAGCCTCCCGGCCAGGGCACGGGCCTCGGGCTCGCCATCGCCTACCGGATCATCGAGGACCACGGCGGCGTCTTCAAGGTGGACACCAAGGCGGGCGAGGGCTCGCGCTTCACCGTCTTCATGCCCATCCCCCTTCAGCTCGAGAGGTTGCCTTGAATCCGCAGCCCCCTGCCAAGCGCGCGAAGGTCCTGGTCGTGGACGATGATCCGATCGTCCTCAAGGCGGTCACGTCCATCCTCAAGCGGGAGGACTACCAGGTCGTCTCCATCGACGATGCCGTGGAGGGCCTGACGGCGGCGAAGGATCCGTCCGTCGACGTGGCCGTCCTGGACATCAAGATGCCCAACCTGTCCGGCATGGACCTGCTGCGCGGTATCAAGGCGGCGCGTCCGGACGTGGAGGTCATCATGATGACCGCCTTCGCCACCGTGGAGACGGCGGTGGAGGCGGTGAAGGCCGGCGCGTACGACTACCTCACCAAGCCCTTCGAGAACATCGACGAAGTGAGCATGACGGTGGCCAAGGCCGCCGAGCGCAAGGCCCTGAGGGACCGGGCCCGCGCGCTGGAGGAGGCGCTCACCGCCCGCAACCAGTTCGAGGAGCTCATCGGCCAGTCGTCGCAGATGCGCGCCGTCTTCAAGCTGGTGGAGACGGTGAGCCACTCGACGGCCACGGTGCTCATCCAGGGCGAGAGCGGTACCGGCAAGGAGCTGGTGGCGCGGGCCATCCACTACCGCAGCGCGCGCAAGGACAAGCCCTTCGTGGCCGTCAACTGCTCGGCGCTGTCGGACACGCTGCTGGAGAGCGAGCTCTTCGGCCACATCAAGGGCAGCTTCACCGGCGCCACCTCCAACAAGAAGGGCCTCTTCGAGGCGGCCGACGGCGGCACCATCTTCCTGGACGAGATTGGCGACGTGCCTCCCGCCACCCAGGTGCGCCTGTTGCGCGTGCTCCAGGAGGGCGAGGTCAAGCGGGTGGGCGCCAACGAGCCGGTGAAGGTGGACGTGCGCGTCATCGCCGCCACGCACGTGGACTTGAGCCGGGCCAAGGAGCAGGGCAAGTTCCGCGAGGACCTGTTCTACCGGCTCAACGTCATCACCATCGACCTGCCGCCGCTGCGCGATCGTCCCGAGGACGTGCCCCTGCTGGCGCACCACTTCCTCAAGCTGTACGCGGCGAAGGTGGGCCGCAAGGTGACGGGCTTCACGCCGCGCGCCATGGAGGCCCTCACCTGCAACCGGTGGACGGGCAACGTGCGCGAGCTGGAGAACGTCATCGAGCGCGCCGTGGTGCTCACCTCCAAGGAAGTGCTGGACGTGGATGACCTGCCGCCGGGCTTCCAGGATGCCCCGCAGGCCGGCGCCCAGGTGGAGGTCTTCAGCCTCGCGCACCTGCCGTACGCCCAGGCGAAGCGGCTGGCCATGCGCGCCTTCGAGCGGCGCTACCTCACCGCGCTGCTCGAGAAGCACAACCACAACGTCTCCAGCGCCGCGCGCGCCGCGGGCGTGGATCGCTCCAACTTCCGCCGCCTCCTCAAGCAGTACGAGGTGGCCGGTCGCTCGATGAAGCGCTCCAAGGAAGACGACGACGACGCGCTGGACGCCGCGTCCTAACCCTCCTCGCCCGGCTCTCGGGGACGACCCGAGAGCTGGCGTTGGATCTCCTCGTAGCGCTCGGCCATCTCCCGCTCGAAGCCGTTGCGAGAGGGCTGGTAGAAGCGCCGGCCGCGCATCGCGTCGGGGAGGTAGTCCTCGGGGACGTAGTTGCCGTCGAAGTTGTGCGGGTACTTGTAGCCGGCCCCGTACCCGAGTGACTTCATCATCTTCGTGGGTGCGTTGCGCAGGTGCATGGGCACCGGCTGGGGCCCGCCCTCGGTGACGGCGGCGCGCGCCGCGGCGTACGCGGTGATGACGGCATTCGACTTGGGCGCCAGCGCCAGGTACGTCACCGCCTGGGTGAGGGGCAGGGTGCCCTCGGGCAGGCCCATCAGCTCGAAGGCCCGCAGCGCGTCCACCGCCACGCCCAGCGCCCTCGGGTCCGCGTTGCCGATGTCCTCCGAGGCGAAGATGACCATTCGCCGGAAGATGAAGACGGGGTCCTCGCCCGCCTCCAGCATGCGCGTCATCCAATAGAGCGCGGCGTCCACGTCCGAGCCCCGCATGGATTTGATGAAGGCGCTGACGACGTTGTAGTGCTCCTCGCCGGCCTTGTCGTAGAGGAGCGTCTTGGTCTGGAGGGCCTCCTCGGCGATGGCCTTGTCCACCCGGGTGCCGCCGTGCGCCGCCGCCGCCTCCAGCGCGGTGAGGGCCTTGCGCGCGTCCCCGCCCGAAGCCTGGACGATGAAGCTCAGCGCCGCGTCCTCCACCTCCACTTTGCCGTCCAGCCCCTTGGGGTCCGCCACGGCCCGGCGCAGCAGCGCGACGAGCTCCTCCTCCTCCAGCCCGCGAAGGGTGATGACGCGCGTGCGCGACAGGAGCGCGGCGTTCACCTCGAAGGAGGGGTTCTCCGTGGTGGCACCAATGAGGGTGACGGTGCCCTTCTCCACGTGCGGCAGCAGCGCGTCCTGCTGCGCCTTGTT
Source organism: Archangium sp. (assembly GCF_036389735.1). GTDB lineage: Bacteria > Myxococcota > Myxococcia > Myxococcales > Myxococcaceae > Archangium. The sequence goes on from NZ_DASVWK010000073.1 coordinate 3,569, forward strand.
GAAGCGGTGGATTTCGTCGATGAAGAGCAGGGTGCGCTGCCGGTTCATCCTCCAGCGCTCCTGGGCGCGGGCCACCGTCTCGCGGATGTCCTTCACACCCGAGAGGACGGCGGAGATCGACTCGAAGGCCGCCCCGGTGGATTTGGCGACCAGGTGGGCGAGCGTCGTCTTCCCCGTCCCGGGGGGGCCCCAGAGGATGAGCGAGGGCACCTGGTCATGCTGGATGGCGCGGCGGAGGAAGCGTCCCTCGCCTGTCAGGTGCTCCTGGCCGACGAACTCCTCCAGGCGGGCGGGGCGCATCCGCTCCGCCAGGGGGGCCAGGGTGGCCTCATCCTTCCGACTGGCATGCTCGAAAAGGTCCATGGGGGAATCCTGCCGTCCGGGGAGCACTTGTCACAGGGTCATCGAAGCGGTCATTTCGTCCAGCGCCGCCCTGGTCGCCTGGACTAGAACCCAGGCTTATCGTGCAGACCCTGCTGCTCGTTGCGAAGAAGGACAAGCCCGAAGCGGCCGAACTCGCCGCCCGGATCCGGGAGCGCTACCCCTCGCTGGAGGTGTTGGGCGACCGGCTCCTGGCCCACGTGCTCGGCTGGCCGAGGGTGGACGACCGCGAGCTGGCGGCCCGGGCGGAGCTGGTGGTGGTGCTGGGTGGCGATGGCACCCTCATCCACGCGGCCCGGCTGCTGGATGGACGCCCCACGCCGCTGCTCGGGATCAACCTGGGCAGCCTGGGCTTCATGACGGAGATCCCCGTGGAGGAGCTGTTCTCCACCATGGACGAGGTGCTCGCCGGCCGGTTCAAGATGGACTCCCGGATGAAGCTCTCCTGCCGCCTGGTGCGCGAGGGCCGTGTGGTGGTGGAGGACGAGATCCTCAACGACGTGGTCATCAACAAGGGGGCGCTGGCGCGCATCGCGGACCACGAGGTGTCCATCGACGGGGTGCCCATCGCCACGTACAAGGCGGACGGCGTCATCCTGGCCACGCCCACCGGCTCCACCGCGTACTCGCTGTCGGCGGGAGGGCCCATCGTGCACCCCTCGGTGGACTGCACGGTGCTCACGCCCATCTGCTCGCACGCGCTCACGCACCGGCCCATCGTGGTGCCGGCGGATCGCACCATCCGCATCGCCCTGCGCACCGAGACGGCGGACACCTTCCTCACCCTGGACGGGCAGACGGGCCACAGCCTCCAGTGCGGGGACAGCATCGAGGTGGTGCGCTCACCCAATCGGGTGAACCTGGTGCGCAACACCCGCGTGGGCTACTTCTCCATCCTCCGGCAGAAGCTCCACTGGGGCGAGCGGTAGCGCGGCGTGTTCGTCTTCCTGTCGAAGGTGCTGGACCTGCTGCTCGCCCCGCTCACCTGGGGCCTGCTGCTGGTGGGGGTGGGCGCGCTGCTGCGCCGCGGGCGGGCGCGGCTGGGGACGTGGCTTCAGGTGCTCGGGCTGGGCGTGTTGTACGCCTTCTCCACGGAGCCGATGGCCAACGGCCTTCAGCGGTGGGTGGAGGAGGGGGCGGTGTCCACGTACCGGCCCGGCGAGGTCTACGACGCCGTCATCGTGCTGGGCGGGATGGTGGACGCGGATGCCACCCAGCGCTCGGGCCTGCCCGAGTACACCCTCGCGGTGGAGCGGCTGCTGCGCGGCTTCGAGGTGGTGCGGGAGGGGAGGGCGCCCCAGGTGCTCATCTCGGGAGGCACGCTGGACACGCGGCCGGGGGCGCTGGTGGAGGCGGACATCCTGGCGAAGCAGCTCCAGCTGTGGGGGATTCCACCCGAGCGCATCGTGGTGGAGGGTCGCAGCCGCAACACGCGGGAGAACGCGCTGGAGTCGGAGCGCCTCATCCGGGAGAAGGGCTGGAGGAAGCTGCTGCTGGTGACGAGCGCGGCGCACATGCCCCGGGCGCTGGGCACCTTCGAGGCGGTGGGGCTGAAGCCGGACACGTTGGTGGTGGACGTGCGCGCGCATGAGTGGCACCCGAGACTCGCGTGGTGGCAGCCGAGGGCCTCCAACCTGTCGGCGGGCACGGACGCGCTGCGCGAACTCTTCGGCCGCTGGGTGTACCGGATGCGCGGCTGGGCCTGAGTGTCAGTGCGCGGCCCGCGCGGGAGCGGTGCAGGCCGGGGCGTCCTTGTCGTCCTTCCGGGCGAGGTCGGGCGAGCCGCCGCGCAGCCGCACGATGCGGCCGTCGGTGGCGGGGGCGATGGACTGGGCGGAGGCGAAGGCGTCGCGCAGCACGTCCTGCGTGGCGCGGCCCTTGTCGGGCGAGACGTGGTACCTGGCGCCCTTGAACATGGAGTATCCGTCACCGCCGCCGGCCATGTACGAGTTGGTGGCGAGCGTGTACGTGCGCTTCGGGTCGAGCGGCTGGCCATTCACGGTGACGCGCACGATGCGGTCGCCCGCGGGGCGGCATACGTCGAAGGCATACTGCATGCCGGAGACCTGGGGGAAACGGCCCGGGTCCGTCTCCTCGGCGCTGCGGCTGACGCCGTGCTCGAGCGCCTGGCGCAGCACCGTGCCCGTCACCTCGATGCTCACCACCGAGCCCGGGAAGGGATGGATGGCCAGCACGTCGCGCCGGGTGAGCGGGCCCGGCCGCACCATCGAGTCCGAGCGGATGGAGCCTCCGTTGAGCAAGGCCGTCTCGGCGCCCGCCGCCTTGCGATAGGCGTCCGCGACGAAGGAGGCGAGGTTCGTCTCGTGCACGCGGTTGGACTTCTCGCTGGCGTCCAGGGGCACGGTGGTGCGGCCCACCGTCTGGGAGAGCTCGGCCAGCAGCGTGTCGTACTCGCGCATGGCGGCGGCGAAGGCGGGGTCCTCGGGCACCTCGGAGGACACCGGCAGCACGTCGAAGTCCATGCTCTTCAACTTGCGGCTCTGGGTGCCCACGTGCAGGGTGACGCGGCCCAGCTCACGCGCCTCGGACGACATCTTGACGATGGGCGTGCCGTTGGACACCGCCTGCATCAGCTCGTGCTCGTGGCCTCCGATGATGAGGTCGATGGGCGCGCAGCGGGCGAGCACCTTGTCCTCGGCCACGAAGAGGTGCGTGAGGGCGACGACGACCTGGGCGCCCTGCGCCCGCATCTGCGGCACCAGCTCACGCGCCTTGAGGCACGTGTCCACGAAGTACACGTCCGGCCCTGGCTTGGAGCTGTACTTCGTGCGGCCCAGCAGCACGCCGAAGATGCCCACCTTCACGCCGCCCACGTCACGGATGACGAAGGGGGGGGTGTCCCCAAAGGTGCGGTCCGTCCGCCTGTCCATCACGTTGGCGGCCAGCCAGGTGAAGCGCGACTCCTTGATGCGCTGGCTCAGCACGTCGGGGCCGAAGTCGAACTCGTGGTTGCCGAGCACCGCGAAGTCCACGCCCAGCGCGTTCCACGCGTCGATCATCTGCTTGCCCTTGTGGAAGGTGGACTCCACCGAGGGCGACAGCGTGTCACCGGCCATGAGGAACAGCGTGTTCGGAGACTCGGCGAGCACCCGCTTGCGCAGCGTGGACAGGCGCGCCAGCCCGCCCCGCGCTCCGTGCTCCACCGGGGTGAACTGGTACACGTCGTTGACGTGCAGCAGCGTGAGGGTGACGGTGGGCTCGTCGTCCCCCGCGAGCTCGGTGGCCGCCTCCCAGGAGTGCTTGGGCTCCGCGACCGGGGTGGGGGCGGGCGCGCTCCGCGGCAGCGAGGCACAGGCGGCGAGGAGCAGGGCTGCCAGGGACGGGGCCAGGGGGCTCGGGCGTGACGGAAAGGACATGGGGGCTCGTCGGGGGGTCGAATCTCCCACGTCCGTCGAGGTTGTGCATCTCTTCGCGTGGCACGCTCGTGACGCGGTGTGGCAAGGCTCGCTCTCCTCCTTGCCCAGGGAGCGGGTGAGGCTTCACACGGAGTAGCGACGCCCCTGCACGAGCGGTTCGATGTTGCTCGCCTTCAGGTCGAAGTCATCCGGGTAGTGGATGAGCCGCATCTTCGCGCGCAGCTCCGCGGGCAGCGCGGCCAGCTTCTCGTAGGGCGTGTGCACGCCGTGGTTCGTCTCGTGCACCACGAGGTCCGCCTCGGCCAGCCACTGGATGAGGCCCTCGTCGAAAGCGGTGTCCGCGCTGTAGCCCAGGCTCCGCCCGCCGGCGCGGATGCGCAGGGCCGTGGTGGGCAGGTGGTGGTAGGTGCGGCGGCACTCGATGGAGAACGGCCCGAAGCGCACGGGTTGCCCGGTGGAGAGCGCGGTGTGCTCGAAGTAGTCCTCGAAGCCGTGTCGCTGGGGCTCGCCCCCAGGCTTGCGGATGAGGTCCTCCATGCCCGCCGCGAGGTGCCCGTCCCACAGCCGGTGCGTCACGTCCGGGTGGGCGAGGATCCGCAGCTTCCGCTTCAGCACGAAGAAGGAGAAGTAGCCGAGTCCCTCCACGCCCGAGCTGTGGTCCGCGTGCAGGTGCGTGAGGACGAGCCCCGCCACGCGGTCCGCGTCCAGCTCCACGCCCGAGGACTGGCTGGCCTCACGCATCATCTTGCGGATGGGGTGCGGGCAGTCCACCAGCAGCACCTGCCCCTCGGCTTCGAGCGCCAGGCACGAGGAGTAGTTCAGCGCGGAGAAGGCATCGCCAACGCCGAGGGTGAGGAAGGACAGGCTCATCTCGGGCTCCGGAGGGTAGGGCTCAAGCGCTGCTTCAGCTTCGCCGCGACGGCCGGTGGGCAGAAGTCCGAAACGTCCTCGCCGCGCGCCAGCTTCTCCTTGAGTCGACTGCTGCTCACCTCGGCGAGGTGGGCCTCCGCGGGGAGGAACAGCGTGGCGAGGTCCGGGGCGAGGGCGCGGTTGGCCTGGGCCAGCGTCGTCTCGAACTGGGCATCCGTGGCGCCTCGCACCCCACGCAGCAGCACGCTCGCGCCGATGGCCCGCGCGTACTCCACGATGAGTCCCTCCGTGCTGGCCACGGTGACGTTGGGGTGGAGCGCCACCACCTCGCGCAGCAGCTCCACACGCTCGGTCACGCCGAGCAGGGTGCGCTTCTCGGGGTTGATGGCCACCACCACGACGACGTGGCCGAAGAGGCGCGCGGCCTGGCGGATGACGGAGAGGTGGCCGGCGGTCACCGGGTCGAAGCTGCCGGCATAGACGGCGATGGTCATCACGACACCTCCGGGTGTGCCCCGGACACGAGCGTCCGGGGCGGATGGAAGGTGAGGGCCACCCAGGCCACGGCCACGGCGCAGACGACCGCCGAGAGCGTGAAGTGCCACGCGTAGCCGAGCGCCTGGGCGGTGAAGCCACTCACGGCCGCCGCGGCGATGCTGGCCACCACGACGACACAGGCCTGCACCGTGTAGTCCGAGGCGGCGTGCTCCGGACGGCAGCTCTCCATCATCACCGTGAAGAGGGCCGCGGTGGCCATGCCGCTCGTCAGGTGCTCCACGCCGCACACGAGCGCCAGCACCGGCACGGAGGCCCCGCGCGTGGCCAGTGCATAGAGGAGCACCGCCGCGGCCTGAAGGGTGCCGAAGAGGAGCAGCGCGCGCCGCCGTCCCAGCCGGTTGACGAGCGCCCCGCCCAGCAGCGCGCCGAGGAGCCCCGTGGTGAAGCCCACGAACCCGAGCATCCAGCCCACCTGGGCCAGGCCCAGCCCCACGTCGACGAGGAAGGTGCGCAACATCCCCGTCGCCATGTGCTCGCCCGCCTTGAAGAGGACGAGCAGGGTGAGCCACGCGCACGCGCCAGGGCGTCGCACCCAGTACAGCAGGGATTCGCCCAGCCAGCGCCCCGTGCCCGTGCGCGGTGGGGTGGGGGAGGGGGGCTCGCGGAAGAGCGCCACCGGCACCGTGGCCACGAGCAGCAGTATGCCCAGGCCCACCAGGGTGGGGCGCCAGCTCAGCGCGTCGAGGAGGATGAGCAT
>NZ_DASVWK010000074.1:0-3563 GCF_036389735.1 Archangium sp.
CGGCGCGGCTGGGGGACGCGCAGGCCCCGGGGCTCGCGTCCCAGGTGCGGCAGCGCGCGGCGCTCCCGGGCAGCGGCCCCGACTGGCCCCGGCGGATGTTGGACAGGCTCGGGCGGCTCGCGCTCGTCACCGAGGCCTGGAAGAAGTTGGACGAGCTCCCTCCCCTCCTCGCGGCGGACCTCCGCACCCTGGTGGGCATCTCGCTGCGCGAGGAGGACGTCCTCGTCCAAGGCGAGCGCCTCACGGACACCTGGGTCGTCGTCGGCCAGGAACTCGAGGACACGGAGCGCGTCCGCACCCAGCGGACGTACCTGTTCGGCACCACCTCCGGCCGCACGGCGCTCGTCCTCCAGTTCGCCGCCGGCCCCGGTGCGCGCTTCTCCGAGTCCTTCCTGCTCGGCACCGCGTTCCCCGCGGAGCTGGCGTTCTGGCCGAGCGCCGCGCCCCAGCGCGGCCTCGTCCAGGAGCGGAAGGGCGAGGTCCGACCCCACGTGGCCCCCCTGCCCTCGCTCACCCTCGAGGAGCTCTGCCAGCGGTTCGCCGACGAGCTGGCCCGGCACCCCTTCCGCGAGCGCACGGCGGCGATGCTCGGCGCGGTGGTGCCGGTGGTGGAGGGTGGGCGCCACTGGTGGCTCCGGGAGGCCACGGGCCCGGCGATCCGCCTCGGCGCGTGCGACCGGTGGCGGCTGCTCGCGCTCTCGGGAGGCCAGTCGATCGACCTCTTCGGTGAGTGGGACGGAGACGAGTTCCGCCCCTTGAGCGCCCGCGTGGAGGGACGCCTGCACCCGCTGGGAGGCCCGTCGTGAACGAGCTCGACACGCTGACCCGCCTCGCCACGCTCGGGACCGCCCGCTCACCGGAGCCCGGGGAGACGGCTGGAGTGGAGGGACAGGTGCTCCGCGCGCTGGAGGGTGTGCCGGCGGAGAAGCGTGTCCTGCTCGCGGCCGGAGTGCGCGCGGTGGCGCGGGCCGCGGGGAGGAAGCTCCCCGTGCTCGACACCCGCGGCGACGTGGCCCCGCCCGACACGCTGGAGGTGTGCCCGCCCCGCGTGAGCGCCGTCCTCATGGAGCTGCTGGTGTCGAACGACGGGGACGTGCTGCGCGAGGCCTTCGAGCGGATGGCCCGCGCCCGCCGCCGCCTCCCGCCCGAGCTGCTTCCCCGGGTGCTCGGCCTCAAGGACCGTGCGGTGCGCGCGGCGGCGGAGCCCGTGCTGGGCGAGCGCGGCCAGTGGCTCGCCCGTCAGAATCCCGAGTGGGGCCCTGCCACGGCCCTGGCCCCCGACCCCGCCGAGGCCGAGCGCGTGTGGTCCGAAGGGGGGCCCGAGGAGCGGCGCGCGGCCCTCACCCAGGCCCGGAGCCTCGATCCGGCGCGGGGCCGGGCGTGGTTGCAGACCACCTGGGCGCAGGAGAAGGCCGAGCACCGTGCCCGATTCCTGGCCTGCCTCGACGCGGGGCTCTCCCCGGAGGACGAGGCGCTGCTGGAGCTCGGTCGGAAGGACCGCGCGGCCGCGGTGCGCGAGGTGGCCCGCTACCTGTTGGCCCGGTTGCCCGAGTCCGCCTTCGCACGGCGCATGGCCGAGCGGGCGCGCGCCGTGCTCGTCTGGGAGAAGCCGGCCACGCTCCGTGTCCAGCTTCCGGGCAAATGGGACGCCGAGGCCGAGCGCGATGGCCTGGACAAGCCCCCCGCCGGCATCGGTCAGAGCGAGCACTGGCTCATCCGGCTCCTGGAGTCCGTCCCCCTCCGCGCCTGGGAGGGCTGGTTCGAGGCCACCCCGGAGCAGCTCGTCGCCGCCGCCGCACGTACGGACCACGGGGTGGCGCTCACGGAGGGCTGGGGCCTCGCGCTCCGTCTGGGCACCTCCTCGCCCTGGGGCTCGGCCCTGCTCGCCTTCTGGTCTCGCTGCGAGTCGAAGGTGCTCGACGCCGAGCGGGCCCAGATGCTGGCCGTCTCCGTGCTCGAACAGCTCCCGCCCGACGAGCGTGCCACTCGCACCCTGCGCATCCTGGCCCGCGCCGAGTCCCTGCCCTCGCTCGACCGGGCCCTCCCACTGGTGCCCGCGCCGTGGCCCGCGAAGCTCGGTTACGCCTGGCTCCAGGCCATTCGCGAGCTGTACGACCCGAGCACCCGGGCCACGGCCCTTCTCGGCGCCCTCCGGCAGGCCTCCATGGCCCTGCCCCCCGAGTGCCTCGCGAACGCGACCGACCCCTACGAGCTGCCCCATCCGCTGTACCGCTGGAGCCAGGAAATGCACCGCTTCCAGCAGACCGTCTCGCTGCGCCGCATCCTGTACGAGGAGCTGAAACCGTGACCGCCACCGCCCTTCTCCGCCAGCACGCCGAACAGCAATACGCCGAGGAGCTGGCCGAGCTCGCCAAGGCCGACGACCGTCCGAAGCCCCAGGGCTGGAAGCTCTCGCCCTGGGCCGTGCGCCTCTACCTGCTCGGCGGCCAGCTCCCGAGCGGCTTCAAGCTGAGCGCCAAATACATCGGCAACGCGCGGCTGGTGGAGATCGCCGTGGCGACGCTCGCCACCGACCGGGCCCTGCTGCTCTACGGCGTCCCGGGCACCGCGAAGTCCTGGTTGAGCGAGCACCTCGCCGCGGCCATCTGCGGGGACTCGACGCTGCTGGTACAGGGCACCGCCGGCACGGACGAGGCCTCCCTGCGGTACGGGTGGAACTACGCGCGGCTGCTGGCCGAGGGCCCCTCGGAGAAGGCGATGGTGCCAAGCCCCGTCATGCGCGCCATGCGCGAGGGCAAGCTGGCGCGCCTGGAGGAGCTGACGCGCATGCCGGGCGAGGTGCAGGATGCCCTCATCACCCTGCTGAGCGAGAAGACGCTGCCCGTGCCGGAGCTGTCCACCGAGGTCCAGGCCCGCTCTGGCTTCAACGTCATCGCCACGGCGAACAACCGGGACCGGGGCGTGAACGAGCTGTCGAGCGCCCTGCTGCGCCGCTTCAACACGGTGGTGCTGCCCGTGCCCGACTCGCTGGAGCAGGAGGTGGAGATCGTCGAGAAGCGCGTGGCCGAGATGGGCCAGGCCCTCGCGCTGCCCGCGGAGAAGCCCGCGCTGGAGGAGATCCGCCGGGTGGTCACCCTCTTCCGCGAACTGCGGGGTGGCGCGACGGTGGACGGGGCGACGAAGCTCAAGACGCCCTCCGGCGCGCTGTCCACGGCGGAGATCATCTCGGTGGTGAACGGCGGGCTGGCCATGGCGGGCTACTACGGCGACGGCGTGCTCCGGGCACCGGACATGGCGGCGGGCCTGACGGGCGCCATCGTGAAGGACCCGGTGCAGGACCGGGTGGTGTGGCTGGAGTACCTCAAGACGGTGGTGAAGGAGCGCGAGGGCTGGAAGGACCTCTACCGCGCCTGCATGGAGGTGCTGTGAGCGGAGAGTCGAGCCCGTCGGTGCATGTGCTCGGCGTGCGGCACCACGGCCCGGGCAGCGCGCGCAGCGTCCGGGATGCCCTGGAGCGGCTGCGGCCGGACATCGTGCTCATCGAGGGCCCTCCCGAGGCGGACGGGCTCCTCCCGCTGGCGGCCCATGCGGAGATGAAGCCG
>NZ_DASVWK010000075.1:0-3584 GCF_036389735.1 Archangium sp.
CGCGTCTGGCGATCACCATTCGACTTTGACGAAACTCCATCCAACCCAGACACTTGCATCCGGCGCCGCCAGCGAGTTGCCCCCCGCGACCGGCTCCAGCATGCCCATGCCTCGGCTGAAGTCGAGGATTTGAAGCCGCCCCTGGCTTTCGTGAACGACCGCTCCATCCGTACTGAGGATGGACTCCGTGAACAGGTCACCGGTCTCCGCCGGAACGTGCTCCCCCGAGTCTCGCCGGACGGCCCTGTAATACAGCTCGGAGCCAATCACATAAACGCCGGCGATGACCTGCTCACCGGTCTTGATGAAGTAGAGCGACTTGCGCCCCCCGTCACGCTTGGAGATCTGGACGGGGATGTGCAGCGCGGGCCCGAGCGGAGTCGTCACCGTCGACCTCATGTGGAAATTGGCAAGAGTCGCCTCCAATCCCAGCGCGGCCGTGGCCCGGTCATGGTCGTCGGGGCCGCGGAGCTCGCTCATGACCCGTCCCAGTTGAGGCACCTGCTGCTGCGCTTTCGTCATCACCTCGTCGGCTTTCTTCTGATTGCTCTGCTGGTTCTCGTCTTTCCGTGGTGCGTTCTCCGCCGCATCCGTGACAGAGAAGGTTCCAAAGACCGCAACTCCCATCAAAGCCACCAGTACCCTCTTCAGGGACATCCGACGCTCCTGTTTGATTGTCCACGTATGAGGTGGGAGGGGTTGTGGCCCTTTTCAACCTGCTCCCTCGGTAAAACCAAGTCAGAAACTCGCCGGGTCCCGGGGGAAGCGGGTGCATTGGAAACCCAGAACCCTTCCGGAATACACCTCGTCTTGGCCCTGGACGCCTCGGACATCGCGCCTGCTCCATGCTCGGGCGAGCGGATAGAGGGCCGGCTGAGTGCCCGGCGCCCGACACGCGCCGCTCGCAAGCCGCGCGGGGCAGCAGGCGGTGGGAACGAAGGCCCTCAAGGAGTTCTTCGCGACGCACGACGGTACTCATGGGCGCTGCCGCTTCCCACTCAATCCCTGGCAAGTCTTCCTCTTGCCAGGAATCACGCGGCTTCCTCGAGGTGTCTTGGTGGTTGATCGCTTCTTGCTGACGACGTGCTGCGCCCTCTGGGCCGGCCTGGCCCTCACCAGTTGCTCTCCAGGAGGAGAACAGGAAGAAGGGTCTGGCGTCCGTCTCGAGCAGGAGGAGGCCGGCACGTCCATCCACACGGCGATGAACGCGTTGGGCGGCCGGGTGCGCGTCCTGGAAACCCACCGGGACGGAACCCCGGCCTTCATCAAGGGCGAACTGGGCCAGGCGACCGGTATTGGCCCGGACTCGGCCCCATCCGCCGTGCAGAGGGGCATGCGCGACGCGCTGTCCACGATCGCCCCCCTGTTCCAGCTGCGCGCGGAGGAGCTCGTTCTCCGGCGCGTCAGTCCGGACGAGCAGGGCCATCTGCACCTGCTGTACGACCAGACCCAGAATGGACTGGAGGTCGTGTACAGCCAACTGCGTGTGCATCTGGACGAGACGGGCAGGGTGTATGCCGTCAACGGCTCGGCGGGAGATGGCGCACGCGCTCCCGTCCAGCCGCGCATCTCGGCCGAGGCGGCGGCCTCGACGGCCCGTGCCTCCACGGACGCCCGGGGCGTGGTCAGCGAGACCCCTCCCCGTCTGGTGTACGCGCGCGGCGAGGACCAGAAGCCGCGTCTGGCCTACGAGGTGCGCATCCGCGGCGAGCAGCGCGATGGCACCCCGGTGTTGGATTGGGTGTATGTGGATGCGGAGGATGGCTCGGAGTTGTTACGCAATCCGCAAATCCACACGGCCCTGAATCGGATGGTGCACTCGGCCAACATGGGCACCACGCTCCCGGGGACCCTCCAGCGCGGCGAGGGCGGCGTGGCCTCGGGTGACGCCCACGCGGACGTGCACTACGAGCATCTGGGCACGACCTATCAGTGCTACAGCACGCTCTTCGGCCGCGACTCGTACGACCGGGCCGGCGCGCCCCTGACCAGCAGCGTCCATTACAGCATCAACTACGTCGATGCTTTCTGGAATGGCCAGCAACTGGTGTACGGCGACGGCTACTCCTCGCGTTCTGGACCGCTCGGCATGGACCTGGACGTGACCGTCCACGAGCTGACTCACGCCGTGACGGACTTCGAATCCGACCTCATCTACTCGGGCGAGTCCGGCGCGCTCAACGAGAGCCTGAGCGATATCTTCGCCGCTGTCTGTGAGAGCTGGTCTCGCGCCGGGTCCACGGACGCGGATGTCTGGAAGATTGGCGAGGACATCTGGACGCCGACCATTCCCAATGATGCGCTGCGCTACATGGCCAACCCCACCCAGGATGGATCATCGACGGACTACTATCCCGAGCGTTATACGGGAAGCGCCGACAATGGCGGCGTGCACCGCAACTCGGGCATCGCCAATCTGGCCTTCTATCTCCTTTCGCAGGGAGGCACGCACCCTCGCGGCAAGACGACTGTCCACGTTCCGGGCATTGGTCTCGAGAAGGCCGCCCGCATCTTCTACAAAGCCAACACGGACATCCTGACGGCGTCGACCCAGTTCGCGGGCGCGAAGACGGCCACCGAGCAGGCCGCTCAACAGCTCGGTTACGATGCGGCCACCGTGGCGGCCGTGACGAAAGCCTGGGAAGCAGTGGGCGTGGGGGTCACCCTCCCCCCCCCACCCACCACGGGTAACGCACTGACCAGCGGTGTGGAGACGGCCCCGTACTCTGGCATCGCGGGCACTTGGAAGTGTTGGACGCTCCAGGTGCCGACCGGCAGGACACGGGTGGTGTTCAATCAGAGCGCCAAGACGGGCAGCACGGGTGACGCGGAGCTGTACGTCCGGTTCGGCTCCGCCCCCAGCACCACCACCTATGACTGCCGTCCCCATCTGTGGAGCAGCACCGAGTCGTGTACCCTCAACAACCCATCGGCGGGCACCTGGCACGTCTGCTCCTACGGCTACCTCCCGTACACCGGTGTGGCCATGAAAGGCACCTACTGAAATGCCAGGAGCGCCCCGCGCCACTCACTCCTCAAGCGATTGGGGCAGCTGCGGGAGAGGGGGAACGGCGACCGTGTAGCACTTGCCCTGGTACTCGTGGAGTTCCTCCGGGCACGGGGCCTTCAGTTCGTGAGGCACCCAGCAGCCCCCGTTGATCTCCACCTCCATTCGAGGTGTGCAGGGAGGGCGCTTCTGCCCTTTGTAGGGCTTGCGTGGAAAAGGGTAGGCGAGGACCGGTGGCCCCCCGTCCGCGATGCCGCCGAACGAAATGCCCTTGGGGGGCAGCTCCGTATCCATCGGCACCTCGGGGCTCATGGGCGCGGGCTCGGCGCTCGCCAACGCCTCCGGGCCCACGGGCGGTGGGGACACGGGCGCCAGACGGCCCAGGGCGAAGACCAGCGCGCACACCGCCGCGGCACCCGTCAGCGCCAGCCCCAGGCGCCACAGGGGGCGAGGCTCGGGGGCGCCGGAGAGCGCCTGGGCCATGCGCTCCACTCCCTCGCGGACCTCCTCGAACGTGCACACCACCGTCTCCACGGAGTGCTTGTCGGGAGCCACGGCCCAAGGGGTCTGCTCCACC
>NZ_DASVWK010000076.1:0-4466 GCF_036389735.1 Archangium sp.
CTCGGCGGCGAGCGCGGGCGTGTTCGTCAACGCACCGGCGAACAGGCCACCCGCGAGCGTGGGTCGCAGCCCCAGCAGGCGCTGAGCGGCCAGCGTGAGCCCGAGCCCCAGGGCCAGCATCCCCAGCACGAGCAGGTTGGACTTCAACCCGCGTGGCCCGAAGGAGCGGAAGAAGGCCGGGCCGCTGCTCAAGCCGAGGGTGTAGACGAAGAGCACCAGGCCGAGCAGGTAGATGATCTCCGGCAGCTTGAGATCGGGGTGCAGCGCGCCGATGGCGATGCCGACGAACAGCACCGCGGCGACCCCGAGCGAGCTGCCCGCCACGCGCACGTGCCCCAGCGGGTAGCCGATGCCGATGACGACGAACAGCAGGAGGAGCGGGTTGTGGAGGAGGAGCTCGATCATGGGAGCGGGCGTCCTCCTACACTCCTTCCCCTCTCGCTGTCCCGCCTTCCGAATGCCCTGAATCGCGGGTCGTGTGCTTGTAGATAGGCGGCTGCGCGAGACGCTCGTCGGCACGCAGCCCGCGGACCTCCTCGAGCTCAGAAGAAGTGAGCGGCGCCTCACGCTCCGGGTGAAGTCCGTCCCCTTCCTGGGCAACCGAGCAAGTCGCACCTCGCGGCAGAAGGTGGGATCCCCCCGGGAGAGCGGGCGCGAATCCTGACTGAAGCGCGCGGGCCGAATGTGTACACTCGCCAGCCCTTGAAGACGCTTCTTCTGGCCGAGAACCATCCGCCGACCCTGGAGCACCTCACCGGGTTGTTGTCTCAAGCCGGGTACACCGTGCGAGCGGTGAGTGACCCTGGCTCGGCGATGGAGCACTTCGTCGCCGACAACCCGGACATGGTGGTGGTGTCCGTGGACCTGCCGCGCCTGGACGGGTCGCACGTGGGGCACCTCATCCGCAACCACAGCCAGGGCGCGCGCGTGCCCATCGTGGCCATCGACAAGGGCCACCTGGGCCGGGCGCGTGGGGTGGCGTCGGTGCTGGAGCTCAAGGTGAACGCCTACGTGGCGGACCCGCTCAAGCCGGGTGAGCTGGTGGGCAAGCTGAACTCACTGGCGGCCACCGCCGCGCGGGACGAGGCGCCGCTCAAGGGCGTACGGGCTGTGCTGGCGCGCTCGGCGATCAATGCCGGCGACCTCAAGGGCTACCCGCTGCCGGCGCTGCTGGTGTCGCTGTACCGGCTGCGCCGCGACGGCGTGCTGGTGGTGGCCTATCGGGACCTGACCCGGCGCGTCTTCTTCGCGCGGGGTGGGGCGGTGAACTACGACTCCAGCGCCCGGCAGGACGCGCTCCCCAACTACCTGGTGCAGCGCCAGGTGGTGAACGAGGCGCAGGCGGAGCGGCTGGTGCAGGCCCTGGGCTCGGGCCTGCGCATCGGCGCCGCGCTGGCGGAGGCCGGGGTGGAGGCGGCGGGCGAGGAGCTGCTCCAACTGCTGCGCGACTACACGACCGACCGGCTGGCCCAGGTCATCGGCATGCGCGAGGGCCGCTACGCCTTCTATGCCGGCGACGAGTTCCAAGCGGAGGTCGCCACGGTGGAGACGCCCGCGCTGGGCCCCATCCTCGATGGAGCCAGGCGCGCCCTGCCGCTCAAGGTGATGGCGGCCCCGCTGCGCTCGCACCAGGGGGAGTTCCCCGTGCGCACGCCCGAGTTCGGCAGGGACCTGGGGGCGCTGGGGCTGAACACGGAGGATCTGAAGATCGTCATGCAGGTGAACGGGCGCATCGCGCTGCGGGACCTGCTGGCGCACGGGCGAGGGGACCTGTGGCGCGGGTACTCGCTGATGTGGTTCCTCAAGCTGACGGGCTGCGTGAGCTTCTCTCCGACCCCGGTGTCGAACGGGCCCGGCGAGCCGGTGGCGGTGCCGGAAGCCATCGCTCCGCGCAAGCGCAAGCCGCTGCCCGCGGAGACGGCGGCCAGCCTTCGCGAGGGGGCGGTGAAGATCATCACCGGCAGCTACTTCCGCTGCCTGGGGCTGGACATCGCCGCGGACACCGAGGCGGTGGAGCGCGCCTACCACGAGCTCGCCATGCGCTTTCACTCGGACACCTACGCCGAGTACGACACCTCGGAGATGCAGGATCTGCTGGACTCGGTGCAGGAGAAGCTGTCGGCGGCGTACCGGGTGCTGTCAGTGGACGAGAAGCGCAAGCCGTACCTCCAGTACCTCGTGTCGCGCATGGACGTGGGGCGCTCGACCTCGGTGAACGTGGACGCGGAGCTCATCCTGCGGCGCGGCGAGGCGGCGCTGAAGCGCAAGCAGTACCGCTCGGCGCTGATCCACTTCGAGGAGGCGGTGACGCTCAACCCGCAGGAACCCGAGTACTACTCGTACCTGGCGTGGGCCACGTTCCTGGCGGGCACGGGGCCGCGCGAGGACCGGGCGAAGGCGGCGCAGAAGGTGCTGCGCAAGGCGCTCTCGCTCAACCCGTACCTGGAGCGGGCGCTCATCATCTCGGCCATCATCGATAGCGAGACGGACGCGTCCGGGGCACGCAAGAAGCTGTTGAAGGTGCTCGAGCTCAACCCCAATTCCCAGCTCGCGAAGGCCGCGCTGCGCAAAGTAGGTCGGTGATGCGGAAGTCGTTGTGGAGGTTGCTGGGTTACGCCCGGCCTCACGTGGGCGTGCTGGGAGCGGCCTTCGCGTGCATGACGGTGCTGGGGCTGGCCACGGGGGCGTACGCGTACCTGATGGGCCCGGCGCTGCGCTTCCTGCTGTCGGGAGGCTCGGAGGGCTTCGGGGGCGCGCAGCCGGTGCCCTGGCTGTCGGGCCTGCCGCGCGAGGCCGCGCTCTGGGGCTTCCCCGTGGTGGTGCTGACAGTGGGGCTGGTGAAGGGCGTGGGCTACCTCGGCCAGTTCTACTTCATGGGCTTCTTCGCCCAGAAGGTGGTGGCGGACCTGAGGAGGGACCTCTTCGTGCGCCTCACCTCGCTGTCGCCGGCGCAGCTGGCGCGCGAGCGGATGGGAGATCTGCTCAGCCGCTTCTCCGCGGACGTGCAGGCGGTGGAGCTGGCGGCCATGTACACCGTGGGCTCGTACCTGCGGGACTCGCTCCAGGTGGTGGTGCTGGCGGGGGTGGCGCTGTCCATCAGCCCGCTGCTGGGCGCGGTGATGCTGGGGGTGATTCCGCTGGCGGCGCTGCCGGCCTCGCGGCTGACGCGCAAGGCGCTGAAGGGCACGCGCGAGGGACAGGTGCAGCTGGGCCACCTCGCGGGACAGCTCCAGGAGGGGCTGGGCGGCCTGCGCACCATCCAGGCCTTCAATGGACAGGCGGCGGAGCTGGGGCGCTTCTCGGCGCACGCGCGGGCCCACGAGGAGGCGCTGGTACGCGCGGCCTGGGCACGAGGCGGGGTGCCCGGGTTGATGGAGGTGCTGGCGGCGGCGGCGCTGGCGGGAGCGCTGGCGTACACGGCGGCCCGGCACACGATGGAGCCCGAGGCCCTGCTGTCGTTCCTCACCGCGGTGGTGCTCGTGTACCAGCCGGTGAAGGACCTGGGGCGGGTGACGCAGTTCGCGATGCAGGCGGGCGCGGCGGGCGAGCGGCTCTTCGCGCTGCTGGACTTGAGCCACCCGGTGGAGGACGCGCCGGGGGCCACGGATGCGCCGGCGTTGAAGCAGGCCATTCAGGTGGAAGGCGTGCGCTTCTCCTACGGGGAGCGGCGGGCGCTGGACGGGCTGACGCTGGAGCTGCCGGTGGGGAAGGTGGTGGCGCTGGTGGGGCCGAGTGGCGGAGGAAAGAGCACGCTCACCAACCTGCTGCTGCGCTTCGAGCGCCCACAGGAGGGCCGCATCCGCTTCGACGGGGTGGACGTGGACGGCTACACGGCGGCGAGCGTGAGGACGAAGTTCGCGCTGGTGACCCAGGAGCCGCTGCTCTTCTCGGGGAGCGTGCTGGACAACCTGCGCTATGCGCGGCCGGAGGCCACGCGCGAGGAGGTGGAGGCGGCGGCGCGGGTGGCGAACGCGGACGGCTTCATCCGGGCGCTGCCCGAGGGTTATGACACGCGGGTGGGCGAGCGGGGCGTGAAGCTGAGCGGAGGCCAGCGGCAGCGGCTGTGCATCGCGCGGGCGGTGCTGTCACGGGCGCCGGTGCTGGTGCTGGACGAGGCGACGAGCAGCCTGGATCCGGAGAGCGAGCGCGAGGTGCAGGCGGCGCTCGCGCGGGTGTTGCCGGGGCGCACGGCGCTGGTGATAGCGCATCGGCTCTCGACGGTGGTGTCCGCGGATCGCATCTGCGGGGTGGAGGCGGGGCGGGTGGTGGAGCAGGGGCGCCACGAGGAGTTGCTGGCGCGGGGTGGCGCCTACGCGGCGCTGTGGGCGTTGCAGGCGGGGGCCGAGCGGGGCGCGGCATGAAGCCCGCCACGTGGGTGGGCAAGGGGCTGCGCGCCCTGTTGGGCCTGGTGTTGCTGCTCGTGGGGTGGGCGGGGTTCTTCACGCTCGCGGCCTCGTATGCCGACT
>NZ_DASVWK010000077.1:0-19722 GCF_036389735.1 Archangium sp.
CTCACCGGAAGGGCTGTAGGGGGTGGGGGGGAACCACCTTCCGCCTCGCTTCGATGTGCTCCGGGTCCAGGCGTTAGCAGGCGCCGTGCCAGCCTCTCCGGAATCTCAGAAGCCAGTAATTTCAGATACTTGGCACTTCAAGAGGCGTGCGGGGACCGTCCTGGCATTGCAACTCTGCAATCGGGCATTGCAACCCTGCAATCCCCTTGCAGCTGTGCAAATCCGCCTCGGTCCCGCTATTCCGGCCCGAGCGAACGGAGGTTGAGGCGCTTCATCTTCCGCCACAGCGTGGTGGAGGAGACGCCCAGCTCCTCGGCGACGCTGCTCAAGTCCATCCCGTGCGTCTCCAGGGCCTGGACAATGGCGCGCCGCTCGGCCTCCTCCACCGCCTCGGCCAGCGTGGGCCTCCGGGAGCCGGGTGTAGCGGACAAGGGCGGGGCCCCCAGGGAACCGATGGCGTCCACGCGCGCGTTGGGGCGCAGGGGGAAGTCCTCGGGCTGCAGCTCCTCGGTTTCCGCCAGTGCCGCCGCCTGCTCCACCAGGTTCTCCAGCTCGCGCACGTTACCAGGGAAGCTGTAGCCCTTCAGGTGCTCCACCGCCGCTTCCGACAGGCGCCGGGGGCTGGGGCTGCGAGCGTTGGCGCGCTTGAGGAAGTGCATGGCCAGCGCGGGCACGTCCTCCAGGCGCTCGCGCAGGGGCGGCACCCGCAGCGTCACCACGTTGAGCCGGTAGTAGAGGTCCTGCCGGAAGCGCTTCTCGCGCACCTCCAGCTCGATGTCCCGGTTGGTGGCGGCGACGATGCGCACGTCCACGCGCACGGCCGTGGACTCGCCCACACGCCGCACCTCACCGTCCTGGAGGGTGCGCAGCAGCTTGGACTGGAAGGCGGGCGTCGTCTCCGTCACCTCGTCGATGAAGAGGGTGCCCCCATCCGCCTCCTCCACGAGGCCCTTGCGGGTACGCACCGCGCCGGTGAAGGCGCCCTTGGCATGGCCGAACAGCTCGCTCTCCAGCAGCGTCTCGGAGATGGCGGCGCAGTTGACGGGGACGTAGGGCTTGTTCTTGCGCCGGCTGTGCGCATGCACCGCGCGGGCGACGAGCTCCTTGCCCGTCCCGCTCTCGCCCTGCACCAGCACCGTGGCATCACTCTGCGCCACCCGCTGGAGGCGCGAGGTCAGCTCACGCATGGCCGGGCTGCTGCCCACCAGCGCCGACAGGCCATGGCGCTCGTTGAACTCATCGGCGAACAGCCCCACCTGCGACAACAACCGGGCCCGCTCCAGCGCGCGCTCCACCCGGTAGCGCAGCTCGCCCTCCTTGAAGGGCTTGGTGACGTAGTCGTACGCCCCCAGGCGCATGGCCTCCACCGCGCTCTCGATGGAGCCGAAGGCCGTCATCATGATGATCTGGAGGCGCGGGGCCACCTCCAGCGCCCGCTTGAGCAGGGTGAGCCCGTCCATGGGCTCCATCTTCAGGTCCGTCAGCAACAGGTCCACCCCGCTGCCGGAGAGCACGCCGAGCGCCTCCTCACCAGCGGCGGCCTCCAGGACGTCGTAGCCCTCGGAGCGCAGGAGGAGCGCGGTGGTGGCGCGCATGTTGCGCTGGTCGTCCACGACCAGGATGCGACCACGAGCAAGTGGAGTCGGTGCGTCGGTCACGGCGAACTCGTCGGCTGGGTGAGGGGAATACGGAGGGTGAAGGTGGTGCCACGTCCCGGGGCGCTCTCCACGGAGACTTCCCCATTGTGCTCATCGATGTTGCGCTTCACCACGGCCAGCCCCATGCCCGTACCCTGGGCCTTGGTGGTGAAGAAGGGCTCGAAGACCCGGTGGAGGAGCTCGGTGGGAATGCCGCAGCCCTGGTCCGCCACGTCGATGCGCAACATCTCGCGGCTCCCATGCGTCTCGCGGCGGGCCCGCATCAGCACCGTGCCCCCCTGCGGCATGGAATGCACGGCGTTGACGAGCACGTTGACGAGCACCTGATGGATGAGGTGCCGGTCCATTGGCACGCGCGGCAGCTGCGGCTCCACCTCGATGGAGAAGGTGACGGGGGCGTTGTTGCCGTCTTGCAGGGCGCGCGTGGCGTCCGTGGCATCCTGGAGCACGCCCAGCACATCCTCCAGGTGCAGCATGGCCTTGCGCGAGCGGGTGTAGACCAGCAGGTCGCGCACCACCCGGTTGAGCCGGTCGCACTCCTCCGCGAGGATGTCCAGCAGCATGCCCGCGTCGCCCTCGGCCTTGAGCATGCGGCGCAGCGAGGCCACCGCGTTGAAGATGACGCCCAGGGGGTTGCGCACCTCGTGGGCCACGATGGCGGACAGCTCGCCGAGCGCGATCAGGCGCTCGCGCTGGACCATCTCCGCGCGGGCGGCGGCCAGCTCCGCGTACGAGGCCCAGAGCGACTCGTAGAGACGGGCGTTGGCGATGGCCAGGGCGATCTGCCCACACGTGGCCTCGGCCAGCTCGATGAGGGGGGGGTCGAAGGCGCGCGGACGGCGGGTGTCGTCCAGCAGCACCACGCCGATGAATTCCTCGCGCGAGGTGAGCGGCAAGGCCAGCAGGGCCTTCTCCTCGAAGCGGCGGACGAACTCACGCTGCTCCAACTCCACCACCTTCGACAGGTCCGAGATGGCGATGGGCCGGCGCTCGCGGGCCACGCGCGCGGCGATGCTGATGGGGTCGTCCACCGGAATCACCACGCCGCGGAAGAAGTCGCGGTGGGTGGCGGAGGCGGCAGCACCGCGCAGCACCCCGGCCTGCTCGTCATGTAGGAGGATGAAGCAGTTGGAGACGTCCAGCAGCTTGACGAGGAAGTCCGAGGCCACATCCAGGATGCTGGCCACCTCCAGGGTGGCGGTGGTGGTGCGGGCCAGGTCCAGCAGCAGGCGCGTGTCGGCGAGCTGCCGGGTGGACTCGGAGCGCAGGCGGCGCTGCTCCAGCAGCGTCATCAGCAGCTCGGACAGCGTGCCCAGCAGCCGCAGATCCGCCCCACTGAAGGGGCGCCCCGAGGGCCGCAGCACCTGGAGGAGTCCGCGTGGGTGGCCGCCGTTGAACAGGCGCACCGCCGCGCCACTGCCCAGGCGCCCACTGGAGGCCGCCAGCAGCGCACACTCCTCGGCCTCGGTGGAGAGCACCGCGCCCCGGACCGCCACCGCGGACGGCGACATGCCTCCCAGGGGCGCGGCGAGCACCGAGGGCAGCTCCCCGTCCAGGCCCACCTGGGCCGAGAGGGCCAGCTCGCCCTGGGACGACTCGGGGACGTACAACAGCACGGCGTCCGCGTTCAGCAGCGAGGCCATGCGCGAGAGGAAGTCCTCGGGCGAGGGCGGCTCCGTCTGGGCGACGAAGCGCGCCGCCTCGGCCACGGCCACCATCTCCCACCGGCCCCGTTCCACGTCCGCCAGCAGCCGCGCGTCCGTGAGGGCCGCCCCCACCACCTTGGCGAAGAGCGCCAGCACCGAGCCGAAGGAGGGCGACAGCCCCCGGCCCTCCACCCACAGCACCTCCGACAGCGTGGTGCCGAGCGGGAGGTAGACGTGCGTGGCATCGCGGCCGGGCACGGAGCCGAAGACGGGCCGTCCCTCGGCGAGCGCCCGCAGCCCCAGGGCCGCGTCCCCCAGGGGAGCCTCCCCCTCAGGCGTGGAGAAGCCCTGGCCCTCTCGCACCAGGAAGCGCGCGGAGAGGCTCGCGCCCGTGAGGCCCGCCAGCGCCACCCGCCGCACCGCCTCCTCCGAGCGCGCCGCGACGAGCTCCGCCGAGGTCTCCACCAGTCGCTCGGCCAGCTCCAGCTCCGCCGGACGCGCTCCCAGCACCAGGCAGTTGATGAGGTGCGCCCGACCGAGCCCCTCCAGCTCCACCTCCTGCACGTGGGTGGCCACCTCGCGCACGCCCCGGTTCGCGGTGGGCGGCAGCAGGTAGCGCCGGGGGTCCGCCTCCACCAGCTGGCCTTCCTGCCGCTGGCGGTAGCGCACCTCGAGGCGCGCCCGGTCCTCCGGGTGGACGAAGTCCAGCATGAAGCGGCCCTCCACCTGCGCCCGCTCCAGCCCCAACATCTCGCAATAGGCCTCGTTCGCCGCCCACACCCGGCCCTCCCGGGCCACGTACATGGGGTTGCCGAACGACTCGAGAAGGGACCGCA
Source organism: Archangium sp. (assembly GCF_036389735.1). Classification (GTDB taxonomy): domain Bacteria; phylum Myxococcota; class Myxococcia; order Myxococcales; family Myxococcaceae; genus Archangium. Next base: position 4,141 of record NZ_DASVWK010000077.1, read on the forward strand.
GGGCGGCCTCGCTGTAGGGCCTCGTCATCATGCGCGCCGCAGTACCCGCTTCTCTCCGACCCGGAGCGTCACCTTCTCGCGGTCGAAGTACTCCGAGAGGGGAATGACGAACTTCCGGCTCTGGCCCACCAGTTCCTTGAAGGCCTGGGTGGATATTTCCTTGTTCTCCCGCAGGTGGGCGACCAGACGCTCCTTCAGCCCCCCCAGCGCTCCCGCGTCGAAGTACAGCTCCTCGCTCACCCGAACCACCCTCCCCTCCACCATCGCCACCTTCAACAACTCCTGCACCCTCGGCGCCGGCAAGTGGAGCCGCTGGGCCAGCTCGTTGAGCGTGGGAGGTGCGAGGCCCGCGGCCAAGAGGTCCGCCACCAACCGCGCCCGCGCCGCCGACTCATCCACGGTGAGCGTGCGACCGCGCCCCTTGAGGCGCACCACCTCCTTGTCCACCTCCACCTTCCCCGCGTCCACCAGCGCCTGCACCACCCGGGCGAAGGCGCGCGCATCCAGCTCGCCCGAGAGACGCTGGCGCAGCTCCTCGCGCGAGAGGCCCTCGCGCAACGGCTCGCGCTCATGGAAGGCGGCCAGCAGCGCCAGGCCGCGCGCCTGGAGGCCCTCGAAGACCTCGCCCGAGAGGTAGAGCCGCCGCTCCCGGTCCACCAGCAGCGCCGCGCCCCGTGCGCCGAGCAACTCCAGCGCCCGGGAGAGCACCTTGGGCGCCAGCGCCGAGCGCGCGAAGAGCTCCGTCTGCGTGAGGCCGCGGTAGCCCGTCTGGCGCAGCAGCCACGCCACCTGCCCTCCCGCGTCCGCCTCCAGCAGCGGGGCCACCACCTCGGAGCCCCCCTTGCGGCGACGCGGCGGGGTGATGGACAGCACGCGCCCGCCGGCCACCGTGGCGCCCCGGCCCGGCAGCACCCGCGAGCCCCGGAGGATGAAGCGCTGGCCCGGCAGCGCCGCCATCGGCTCGGAGAGGCGAAGCTGCGCGAGCGCCGTCTCCCCGGGCTCCAGCTTCTCCAAATCCAACAGCGCCACCGTGGCCTCCACCTGCGCGCTGCCCAGGTGCACCAGCAGCTTGCGGCGCTTGGGCAGCGCCGTCTCCGCCGCGGGCAGGAGGCTCAGCTCCACGTCCAGCATGCGCGTCTCGGGCACCTCGCCAGCCTTCACCAGCACCATGCCGCGCGCGATCGCCTCGGGCTCCACGCCCGTCAGGTTCACCGCGGTGCGCTGGCCCGCCGCCACCTTCCGCACCGCCTCGCCATGCATCTGGAGCCCGCGCACGCGCAGGGGGCCGGGCAGCCCCGGCAACAGCGAGACGGCATCCTCCACCGCGAAGGTGCCGGACAAGAGCGTGCCCGTCACCACCGTGCCGAAGCCCTTGATGGTGAAGGCCCGATCCACCGGGAGGAAGGCGGGACCCTCGGCGGGGCGCGAGGGCAGTCCCCTGGCGGCGCGGGTGAGCGCGGCGCGCAAGTCGGCCAGCCCCTCGCCCGTCTTCGAGGACACGGGCACCACCGGCGCGCCCTCCAGGAAGGTGCCCGCCACCAGCGAGCCGAGGTCCGCCTCCACCAGCGCGCGCCACTCCGCGCCCAGCTCGGCCAGCAGGTCCGACTTGGTGAGGGCGATGACGCCGGCCTTCACGCCGAGCAACCGGCAGATGTCCAGGTGCTCGCGCGTCTGGGGCATCACCCCCTCGTCCGCGGCCACCACCAGCACCGCCAGGTCCACCCCGCCGGCGCCCGCGGCCATCGCCTTGACGAAGCGCTCGTGCCCGGGCACGTCCACCACGCCCGCCACCGTGCCGTCGTCGAGCTGGAGGTGCGCGAAGCCCAGCTCCAGGGTGATTCCCCGGCGCTTCTCCTCCTTCAGCCGATCGGTGTCGATACCGGTGAGCGCCTTGACCAGTGACGTCTTGCCGTGATCGATGTGCCCCGCGGTACCGATGATCATCTCGCCCGGTGCTCCCCTCGGCTCACGCCCCTGCCTTGTCCGGGTCCACGTCGAAGCGCCCGTCCTCGGTGACGGCCTCGTAGTCCCACGGGAAGACGACGAGCGCATCGGTGGGCAGCGCGCAGAAGCCCGGGGCGAAGCCACCGGGGCGGGCCACCAGGGAGGCGGTATTCACTTCCTTGGCGCCCACCTTCCGCGCCAGGGCGGTGGCCAGCTCCAGCGTGTCGCCGCTGGAGGCGACGTCGTCCACGATGAGCACGCGCTTGCCCTTGAGCTCGCTCGGCATCTCCCCGCTCAGCTTCGGCTTGGTGGTGCCCTTGTCCCGGCTGCGGCGGCTGATGCGCACCGGGTAGAAGTCACAGCCGAGCGCGCTGGAGAGCGCCCCGCCCACGAACACGCCGCCGTGCGCCACGCCCACCACGGCCTGGGGCTTGAAGGACTTGCCGATGGTCGCCGCGAGCGCATGCACCGCGCGGTCGAACTCCGCCCAGGTCAGCTCCTGGACGCTCCGCTGCTGACTCGACTGGTCCCTCCCGGTGAGCTGACGGGGCGCCTCCACCTGGGGCGCGAGGATCATGTCGGATGGGATGGAGACGAGCTTCTCCACCTGCTGCTGGGTAGGCTTTCCCTTCGCGCCCTTGGGAGCAGTCTGGGGAGCTGCCTTGGGCGTTGCCCGCTTGGTGGCCACGGCGAGGACTCCGGAGAGTGAGGTGACGTGCCCTCATACCCTGGCGAGCGCAGCCCCGCCACCCCCGACCGAGCCTGCTCGCCCGCCCTGTCCCACCCCGCTCAATTCGAGGCCGAGACCAGCTCCGCCAACAGCGCGCGCAGCTCCTCTCCGTCGACGACGTAATGCGTCGTACAGAAGTGGCAGTCGGCCTCGGCCTTGCCGTCCGTGGCGAGGATGTCCTCCAGCTCGTCGCGGCCCAGGGACAACAGGGCCCGTTTCACCCGATCCTTGCTGCAGCTACAAGTAAAGGAAACGGGATAGCGCGACATCACCTCCAGGTCCGCCTGGGGCACCAGCGCCTTGAGCAGCCCCAGCGCGCCCTGACTGGACTGGGCCCGCACCGTGGGCTCGAACTGCTGGGCGAGCTTGTCACCCAGCGCCCGGAAGGCCTCCTGGTCTCCATTCGGCAGGGGCTGGAGGAGCAGGCCGGCGACAGTGCCCAGCGGCTCGGCGGCGCCGTCGCCGCGGGCCGGCAGCACGGAGAGGTAGACGCGCGTGGGGAGCTGGTCGGAGATGGTGAAGTAGCGCTCCAGGTCCCTGGCCAGGTCGAAGCTCTCCAGCTCCACCGAGGAGCGGTAGTACTCGCCGCCGCCCAGGTCGCGCAGCACGGAGAGGAAGCCCTTGTTCCCGAGCGCGGGGCGCCAGTGGTACTCGCCCTCGTTGCCCACGTGGGTGATGAGCGGGTTCTTCGCGTAGCCGCGCAGCACGCCCGTGGTGTCCCCGTCCACGAAGAGGCCGCGCAGGGGCCCGTCGCACTCGAGCTGGAGGTTGACGCGCGAGTCGCTCTTCTGAAGGGAGGCGAGCAGGGCACCGGCGGTCAGCCCCTGTGCCATCAGCAAAGCCGAGGCCGTGGCGGAGCGGTGCAGCTCGCGCGCCCGGCGGGACAGCTCGCTCGCGGTGACGAGCACCACGCGCAGGTCGGTTTGCTTCAACAGTCCACTGACGAGTTCATCGGCCATAGGTGTATGGGACTAGCCTGCCCACCCTCGCGCCGCTCGCCAATGACCTTGAGGCCCGGTCCTCCATTTGCCCGGGGGGCGACCGGAGGGACCTCCTGGGAAGCATCACCGGGGCTGATACCTCCGTGCGCCCCGGCTGCCATGGGCTGATAGCAGAAAGTCCTACCCGGTGGCGGGACCGGGCTATAACGCCCCGTCCGTCCGTCTGACGTCCGGAGCACCGATGAGCACCCACGCCGCAACCGCCGTTCCGAATTCCCAGAAGACGCCGCTCCTCCAGTCCCGCCTGGGCTCGTTCCTCGCCGTGGTGCCGCTGAGCATCTGGGTGGTGAACCACCTGTGGGACAACCTCGCCGCCTTCTATGGTGGCGCGGCCTGGCAGACGGCGGTGACGGAGTACAAGCACCCCTATGCGCAGGCCTTCACGTTCATCCTCGTGATGGTGCCGCTGCTCATCCACACCGTGTGGGGCCTGCTGCGGCTGCGGCCCCAGAGCTTCAGGCCGAACAACCTGGCCTACCCGTACTACGGCAACCTCAAGTACATCGTTCAGCGCGCGGCGGGCCTCGGGGTGCTGGGCTTCCTGGGCGCCCACATCTGGCTGGCCTTCCTCCAGCCGCGGCTGGTGTATGGCCAGGGCGAGCCCTTCGCCGCCATCGCCTACGAGATGCACTGGCACGCGCCCACCATCATCGTCTACTCGCTGGGCGTGCTGGGCACGGCGTACCACCTGGCCAACGGTCTCCAGGGCTTCGCCATGTACTGGGGGCTGGTGGCCTCCGAGCGCTCCATGCGCCGCTTCGAGCCCCTGTCCATCGGCGTCTTCCTCGTGCTCCTCGGCATGGGCTGGGGCGCCCTCTTCGCGCTGTACAAGGCGGGCGGCACCGAGGAGGTCATCCAGGAGCGTGCGCGCATCATGCAGGCCCGTGGCGTAACCACCGACCACTAGAAGCCCCCAGGTCCCGCAAGCACAACGGCCGCCCCGGTCTCCCGGGAGCGGCCGTTTTACTTGCGGGTGAAGCGCGCAGCCTAGAACGGGATGTCGTCGTCCCCGCCGCCGCTGCCGCCACTGCCACCACCGCCCTCGTCCATGCCCATCGGAGGCGGGCCGTAGTCGTCGAAGCCCCCGCCCTGCGGCTGACCCCCGCCGCGCTGCTGCGAGTAGCCGCCACGGCTACCACCGCCACTACCGCCACCCGAGGAGCCCGCGCCGGCGCCCTCACGGCCGCCGAGGAAGGTCACTCCGTTGGCCACCACCTCGGTGGTGTAGTTCTTCCGGCCTTCCTTGTCCGTCCACTCACGCGTCTGGAGACGACCCTCGACGAAGCACTGGCGGCCCTTCTTCAGGTACTCACCGCACAGCTCCGCGAGCTTTCCCCACACGACGATGCGGTGCCACTCCGTGCGCTCCTGCTTCTGGCCGTTCTTGTCGGTCCAGGTGTCGCTGGTCGCGATGCGGAAGTTGGCGACTGCCTGGCCACCCGGGGTGAAGCGCACCTCGGGATCCGCTCCGAGGTTGCCAATGAGGATGACCTTGTTGACTCCTCCAGCCATGACGCCTTCCTTTCTCTACGAGGACTGGCCCACCACGGGCCAGTCACATGCGTCCGGATGCGGCCACCATAGCCCGCATCCGGCTTGCCCTATAGCATACCTGCTAAGTCCCACCTGAACAGGGTTTCACCCACCAGGAGCCGGTTGCCTGGAGGCCAACAGAAGGAGCCAACCAGGGCTCACCCGCCCGGCCGGGTCTCGGCGGTGCGCTCGATGGAGCCGGGCCCCAGGGGCAGGGCGGCGGTCGGAGCCACCACCTGCGTGGGAACCAGCTGCTGCGTCTTGGGCGCCTTCTCCTCGGCCACCTTGCGCGACAGCGTGCCGTCCAGCGCGCGGGCGAACTCCGCCAGCTTCGCGTCGGGGGAGCCGAAGCTCTTCTTCAGCCCCTTCCAGAAGGGGTGCTCGGCCTCGCCCGACTGGCTCAGCCCTCGCGCCAGCAGCGTGGTGGCCATCTCGCGGTCCGAGTTGGAAGCCACGCGCAGCGCCTGCACCAGCTCCTCCGGCGCCGTGCGCGCCACCGCGCCCAGGCCCTCGGCCATCTCGCCCTCGGAGGACACGTCGCCCACGGAGGCGCCGGCCAGCTCGATGACGCGCGAGAGCGCCTCGGCGTTGCCGCTGGCGGCCAGCTCCACGAGGCTGCCCAGGCCGGGCACCTCCACCGAGAGCTCGCGCGCCACCGTGCGCAGCCGGCCGTACACGTCCGCGCCCGCCGAGTAGCTGTCCAGCAGCGTGCGCACCCCGAGGTAGTCCTGCGGGTTGGACTGGTAGAGGCTCTCGGCCACCACCGCCCGCACCGCGGGGTCCTTCTCGCTGCGCCACGCCGTGCGCAGGAAGCCGATGTTGCGCGAGTCGCGCTGGCTGCCGAGCGCCAGGTACGTCTTCACCCGGCTGGACACCTCCGCCGAGGGGCCACTGGACTTCTCCCCACTGGTCAGCTCGGCCACCGCGCGCCCCGGGCCCATGGAGGAGCCCACCGAGGCCACCGCCGTGCCCAGCGCGTCCAGCCCGCGTACCACCGGTCCGGAGCGGCCCGGGTAGTCATTCACCATCATGGAGAAGATGAACTTCTCCCCACCGGCCGCCTGCACGTAGCCGCTGAGCGCCGACACGTTCTCCAGCGTGCCCGTCTTCGCGCGCAGCCGCCCCACGGCATCGGTGCCATCGAAGCGGTACTTGAGCGTGCCGTCCTTGCCGGCGATGCCCAGCGAGGACAGGTACTCGGGCGCGAGCGGGAAGCGCTCGTACATGTAGCGGAGGATCCGATCCAACTGCGTGGCGGAGAAGCGGTTGGCGTCGTTGAGACCGCTGCCATTCTTCATCACATAGGTGCCGCGGGGAATGCCCACCTCGCGCGCGAGGAAGTCCTCCACCACGTCGATGCCCTTGCCGAACGTGCCCGGAGCCCCCCGCCCCTCGGCGCCCATCGTCTTGATGAGCGTCTCGGCGACGAAGTTGCTGGAGAGCTTGTTGAGGCGCTTGAGGACGACGTCGAAGGTGTCCGAGTGGGACACGTACACGAGCTTCGACTTGGGCGGGGTGACACCCGGCTTCACCTTGCCCTTCACCTTGACGCCACGCGCGGCCAGCATCTGCTTGAGCGTCTGGCCGAAGTACATGGGCGGGTTGTCGATCTTCTTGTACACGCTCATGTAGCCGCCGGCCTCGGGCACCTGGCCGCGCACGATGATCTTCTGCTGCGCGCCGGCCGCGTCCGAGGCCACCGAGAAGCGGCGGGCCCGGCGATTGCCGGTCGTCAGCGCGTTCTCCACCACGAAGAAGTCGCTCTGCGGCTCGATCTCCACCACGCCCTTGGCGCCCACGGCCTCGCCGGGACGCAGGAACACGCCCACCGCGTTCCAGTTGAGGCTCAAAGCACCGGTGGGGGCCATGTAGGCCCGGTCCGAGTCCTCCTGGTCGAACCCGGGCGGCGTGCGCTCGGCGTCGAACCACGAGTCGTCCACGACGATGTCCTGCACCTCGCGCAGGCCCGTGTGGAAGAGGTCCGAGACGATGCCGTAGAGGCGCTCGGTATTGATGGAGGGGTCGCCCTTGCCGCGCACATAGAGCGTCTTGGCCTTGAAGCCATCGGACTCCTGCTCCACGAGGAACTCGGTCTCGAAACGGTACTCGGGCCCGAGGGTCACCAGCGCCGCCGCCGAGGTGACCAGCTTCACGTTGGAGGCGGGGTTGAGGAGCTCGTCGGCGTTGTGGCTGAAGACCACGGAACCGTCGTCGAGGCTCATCATATGAACGCCCACACGACTGGCGTTGAGCGGGTCGCGTTGAAGCACCTGCATCAGCGAGGCCTTGAGCGCCTCGCGTTCGGCGCGCTTCTTGTCATCCGCGGCGGCACCCGCGCGCGGAAGCGTGACGAAAATAGCGGCCGTCACGGCCAAGAGGGTTCTGGCTCGGTGGACCTGCACGTACTCTCCGGGGAAGGTGGCGGCCATTATGGGAGGGGGCATCCAGTGCGGCAAGGGAGACACCAAGGGGCGACATGCGTCCGGGTGCCCGGCCTTCCACCAGGCGGCAAAGCGCGCCCAGCTTGTGTGGACCAGTTACCAGGGAATGGCCCGGCGATCTCGGAAGAAGCCACCCGTCGGTCCCTCCGGGGGCAGCGTCGCCGCCCAGACCAGGGTGTCCGCGCCTTCCTCCACACCTCGGGGGGCCTGGGCCCCACCCATGCGGGTTCTCACCCACCCCGGGCAGACGGCATTCACCAGCAGGTGCCGCTCCTTCAGCTCCTCGGCGAGCAGACGGGTCAGCGCGTTGAGGCCCACCTTGGATACCCGGTAGGCCGAGCCCGGCCAACCCTTCCGCGCGTACTCACCCCCACGCACATCCTCGACGAAGGAGCGCAGGAGCGACACCAGTTCCTCCTTTGAAGGAGGCGGGTCGAAGCGCCGCCGGAGCGCCGGAGCCAGCCCTTCCAGCTCCCCTGCCCCGCTCGACACCATGACGATGCGGCCGGACTGCTCCATCAGCGGCAGCAGGCGATCGGTGACGTGCATCGCCCCGAAGAAGTTCACCGCGAGGGTCCGCTCGGCCACGCTCGCGTCGAAGCCATCCAGGGCGATGCCCGCGTTGTTGACGAGGGCCGCCAGCCGGACGCTCTGCCGCCCGAGGCGGTCCGCCAGGTTGTCGATGCTCTCCTGGGAGGTGACGTCGAGGGGCTCGAAGGTGACGTCGAGGCCCTCGGAGTGCATCGCGGAGGTGGCCTCCGCGCCCGACGCGATGTCCCGGGCCGCGAGCAGCACCTTCAACCCGAGCCGGCCGAGCTGCCGGCACGCCTCGAGTCCCAGACCCCGGTTGCCCCCCGTCACGAGGATCGTTCCCGTCACCTTCGCCATGAGCCCGTCACCTCCACCCGGGTAAGAGTACGCACTCACCAGAGGGGCGGCGACTCGTAGCCCCGGATGACCTTGTCGAGCACGTGGCGGAAGTAGTCGTCCGCCTCGCCCGGCCTCTCGCGAAGCTCGAGGAGGACGGGAAGGAGGCGTGGGTCCTCGAGCAGCTCCGCCGCCTCGACCACCAGCACCAGCACGTTCGACGCGTGGAGGGCCGCCACGAGCGGCTCCAGCACCCGGGGGTCCTTGCGCCGCGCGAGCCCCACGAGCGCCTCGCCGCGGATCTCCTCCTGGGAGTCCGACAGCCGGCGCACCAGGGCCTCCCGCAGGGCGGGCGTGTCGCTCTCGAGCTGCGTCCCCAGATTGAAGGTGGCCCAGTTGCGCACGTTCTCGTCCGGGTCATCCGACAGCTCGATGAGCGCGGCGACAGCCTCTGGGGACTCCTGGTCCGACAGCCCCTGCACCACGCCGAACCGCACCTCCGCGCGCGGATGCGCCTTCAGCTTCACGAGCACGGGCACCGCGCGCGGGTCCCGGAAGTAACCGAGCGCCGTCGCGGCGGACTCGAGCACCGTGGGCTCCGTCTCCCGGAGCAGCAGCTCCAGCAGCAATCGGACGCACTCCTCGGGGAAGGTCCTCTCGGGGATGCCGAGCTGGCCCAGGATGTCCGCGCCCCGGCCGCGCTCCCGGGGCACGGGCGAGCACAGCAACTGCGCGGCCGCTTCGAGGACGTCACGAGTCCCACGCCAATGGAGCAGGTGGAGGGCCTCCAGGACGCGATCGTCATCCGGCTCGCCTCGCAACGAGGTGGCGATGAGCTCCGCGGTGCTGCGAGGATCCTCGGGTCTGCGATGTTCCATGGTGCATCGGCGCGCGAGCGCCCCCCCGACGTTCTCTCGATAGTCTCCCACAAGCAGTGGCGAAGCGGTCCTCCCATGAGAATGAACTGGGAGAGCGGGTCGCCCGATTCCCGGGCGGGGAGGCAAGCCACCGGCTCGACCGGCCCTTCCGGCTGTGCCACAACAGAGGGCCCCGATGCCCCCGCTGCTTCGCCACGCCATTCTGGCGCTCCTCGTGGCGCTCGTCACCGGCTGCCGTGCCGAGCGGCCGCCCCCGGGCATCACCGTGCTCATCGAGGCCCCCCCGGAGAGCCTGGACAGCCGGCTGACGCTGTCGGCCACGGGCCAGCGCATCGCCCAGCTCATCACCCCGGGCCTCATCGTCTGCGATGACAGCGGCACGCCCGTGCCGGAGCTGGCCGAGTCCTTCCGCGAGCTGTCCCCCACGCGCGTGGAGGTCACCCTGCGCCCGGGGCTCACCTTCCACGATGGCAGCGCCCTCACCGCCGAGGACGTGAAGGCCACCTACGACAGCCTGTGGGACACGGCCATCGCGAGTCCCCGGGCGGAGCGGTACGCGGCCGTCGAGCGCGTGGAGGTGGTGGACGCGCGCACGGTGCGCTTCCACCTGCGCCAGCCCTTCGCGCCGCTGATCGCCGATCTGTCCCTGGGCATCATGCCCGCCGAGCGCGTCTCGGGCGCGGGCAAGGAGGCCCAGGGCCGGGCCCCCATCGGCGCGGGCCCCTTCCGCTTCGAGTCCCAGCCGGACGAGGACCACCTCACGCTGGTGCCCTTCGAGGGCCACTACCGGGGAGCACCCGCCATTCCCCGGCTGCACTTCCGCGTGGTGCGCGACGAGACGACCCGGGTGCTGGAGCTGCTCAAGGGGCGCGCGGACCTCGTCCTCAACGCGCTGTCCCCGGCGGTGCTGCCCGCGCTGGAGCGGGAGCCCTCGCTGCGCGTCCTCACCAAACCCGGCACCGGCTTCGCCTACCTGGGGTTCAACCTGCGCGCCGGACCGCTCGCGGACGCGCGGGTGCGCCGGGCCCTGTGCCACCTCGTCGACGTGGGGCCGCTCGTCACCTACAAGTTCCACGGGCTGGCCGAGCCCGCCAACGGCATGCTACCGCGCACCCACTGGGCCTGGGCCCCCGTCGCCGGCTGCCGGTACGACCCCCACGAGGCCGCGAGGCTCCTGGACGAGGCCGGCTACCCGGACCCGGATGGCCCCCGGGGCAGGCCCCGCCTCACGCTCCAGCTCAAGACGAGCACCGACCGCTTCCGCCGCTCCGTGGCGCTCGTCCTCCAGGAGCAGCTCGCCCGCGGTGGCGTGGCCGTGGAGGTGCGCTCGCTCGAGTTCGGCACCTTCTTCAACGACGTGCGCCGGGGCAACTTCGAGCTCTTCATCCTCAAGTGGGCCTCCATCATCGAGCCGGACCTGATGCGCAGCGCGTACCACTCGGGCAGCGTGCCGTCCGAGGCCAACCACTGGGGCGGCTTCAACCGGGGCGCGCTGCGGGACGGGCCGCTCGACGCGCTGCTCGACGAGGCCAGCCGCGCTTCCTCCTCCGAGCGCCCGGTGCTCTACGCACGAGTCCAGGAGCGGCTGGATGCCCTGGTGCCCGTGGTGCCCCTGTGGCACGAGAACTCCGTGGCGGTGGCCTCGCGACGGCTGGAGGGCTTCGAGCCGAGCGCCCACGGCATGTTCACCCCGCTGGCGCGAGCGAGGATGGTGGAGCCATGACACGGCGGCTCGCCTCCGCTGCGGTGGCCCTGGTGGGCGCGCTGCTGCTCGTCTCGCTCTTCCTCCACCTCGTGCCGGGGGACCCCATCGACGTGATGCTCGGGGAGCAGGCCACGCAGGTGGACCGCGAGGCCCTGCGTCGCGCGGTGGGCCTGGACCAGCCCTGGTACCTTCAACTGTGGCACTTCACCCGGGACTTCCTCACCGGGGAGCTGCGCACCTCGCTGCCGCCCTTCCAGAAGAAGGTGCTGCCCGCCATCGGCGCGGCCCTGCCCTCCACGCTCCTGCTGGCGCTCACGGCCCTCGCCGTCGCCGTGGGGCTCGCCCTTCCACTCGGAGTGGCCGCAGCGGCGCGCCAGGGCACCGCGGTGGATGCCGCCGCCATGAGCGCGGCCGTGGCCGGCGTCGCCCTGCCCCGCTTCTGGCTCGGGCCGGTGCTCATCATCCTCTTCTCCCTGAAGCTGGACTGGCTGCCCGTGTCCGGCTCCGGCTCCTGGCGCCACCTCGTGCTGCCCGCCTTCACGCTGGGCACCGCGCTCGCCGCCTTCCTCGCGCGCATGACTCGCGCCGCCATGCTGGAGGCGCTGCGCGAGGACTACGTCACCGCCGCCCGCGCCAGGGGGCTCGGCCCGTTCCAGGTGCTGTGGCGGCACGCCTTCCGCAACGCCCTGCTGCCCATCCTCACCGTGCTGGGGCTCGAGTTCGGCGCCCTTCTCGGCGGCGCCTTCGTCACCGAGAAGGTATTCGCCTGGCCCGGCATGGGCACCCTGCTGCTCACCGCCATCGAGCGGCGCGACTACAACACCGTGCGCGCCACCGTGCTCGTCTTCACCTGCTGCTACGTGCTCGTCAACGCGCTCACGGACGTGGCCTATGCGCTCGTCGACCCGCGCGTGCGGAGGCGCGCATGAGCCGCTTCCGCCTGCGCTCCCCGGGTGGGCGTTTCGGCCTCACCGTGGCGGGGCTGCTCGTCCTCACCGCGTTGCTGGCCCCCGTCCTCAGTCCCCATGCGCCCGAGGCCATCGACCTCGCCTCCGAGCTCGCCCCACCCGGCCCGGGCCACCCGCTCGGCGCGGGGGAGAACGGCATCGACCTGCTCACCCACATCCTGCACGGCGCCCGCGTCTCGCTCATCGTCGCCGTGTTCGCCGTGGCGCTCTCGTCCCTGGTGGGCACCGTGCTCGGCGGGCTCGCGGGCTACGTGGGCGGGCTCGTGGACGAGGTGCTCATGCGCCTCACCGACGTGCTGCTCGCATTCCCCGGCACCCTCCTGGCCATCTTCATCACCGCCGTGCTGGGGCCCTCGTTGGCCAACGTCGTCTTCGCCCTCAGCTTCACCGGGTGGACGGGCTACGCACGGCTGACCCGGGGGCAGGTGCTCACCCTGCGCGAGCGCGACTACGTCCAGGCCGCGCGGGCGCTCGGTGCCAGCGACACGCGCATCCTCTTCCACCACCTGCTGCCCAACGCCGCCGGGCCCCTCGTCGTCCAGGCCACCTCCGCCCTGCCCGGCGCCATCCTCGCCGAGGCCTCGCTCAGCTTCCTCGGGCTCGGAGCGCCTCCGGGCACGCCCTCGTGGGGAGCACTCGTGGACCAGGGCACCCAGTACCTCCTCGTCGCGCCCCACGTGGCCCTCTTCCCGGGGCTCGCGTTGGCCCTCACCGTGCTCGGCTTCCACCTGCTCGGCGACGCCGTACGCGATACGCTGGACCCCAAGCACCTGGAGCGTTAGGCCACACCCGAGCCTGAACAGGAGAGCCATGCCGCACTGGAAGTGGAAGACGTTCCCGGAGCTGACGCTCGACGAGCTCTACAACCTGCTGGCGCTCCGCCAGGAGGTGTTCGTGGTGGAGCAGCGCTCCCTCTACCAGGACGCCGACGGCTACGACCGCGGCTCGCACCACCTGCTGGGCACCACGGGCAGCTCGGAAGCGCCCACCCTCGAGGCCTACCTCCGCGTGCTGCCGCCGGGGCTGAAGTACCCCGAGGTGAGCTTCGGCCGGGTCATCATCGCCCCGAACGTCCGCCGCCTGGGCCAGGGACGGGAGCTGGTGCGCAAGGGGCTCGACTTCATCGAGGAGCACTACCCGCGCACCCCCATCCGAATCGGCGCCCAGCACTACCTCCAGCGCTTCTACGAGAGCTTCGGCTTCCGCGTGGTGGGGGACGTGTACGACGAGGACGGCATCCCCCACGTGGACATGTTCCGCTAGGCGCGAGGCCTCCGGCGCGAGGCCAGCAGCGCCAGCCCGACGAGCGAGCCGAGCGCGAGGGGGCCCAACCCACCGCTGGCGCCACTGGCGCCGCAGGACCAACCCAGCGGAGACACCGGGGACCCTGGCGGCGTGACCGGCGGCCCTGGCGGCGTGACCGGCGGCCCTGGCGGCGTGGCCTCCAGATCCACCCCCAGCAGGTACATGTTCCAGAGCGCGCCATTGGGGCTCGTGTCGTAGCCCGCGTCGGAATACGCGATGTCCTTCGAGGTGGTGCCACCGCCGAGGTAGAGGCGCTCCGGACTGCGTGGGTCGACCCACAGCGCGAAGACATCGTCCTCGCCGGACCCTCCGACGAACGACCCCCACTCCACGGCCGGCTCCGGGGTGAGCCGGACCCTCGCCACGAAGCCATCCCCCAGGGTGTTGTCCACCAGGGTGGTGTCGAAGCCTCCGTCCACGGGCAGGTCCGACGAGGTGGTGTACCCGCCCAGATAGATTCGCTGGGACGAATCGGTCGCCAGACTGAGGATCTGGTCCTGTCCCGAGCCCCCGAAGAGTGCCGCTCTGCCCGGAGACAAGCCCCCCGCGCTCTCGTCGTACGCCACGGCGAAGATGTCGCTGTCACCCTTGATCTCCCCGACACCGGGGAAGGTGCGCGAGAAGGTGGTGCCCCACAACACCACCTGTCCCTCGGCGGTGCCGGGCGGCAGGCTCAGCGCGATCCCCGTCTCATGCCCACTGCCTCCGTAAGAACGAATCACCGGAGTACCCGGGCTGGTGTTCGCGCCAGGGATTCGCGCGATCAAGGCATCCGAGGTGCTGGTACCGGAAGCCTGGGTGTATCCCGTGGCGAAGAGGGTGCCATCCGCCTTGTAGGCGAGGCCCATCACCCCCTGATTGCCTGGTGCGGAGAGGAGCACGGTCCAGTCCACCCTGGCCGTGCGGGGATCGATGCGGGTGACGAAGCCCTCTTCACCCTCGATGAGCACGGGGTTGGGCCCCAGGATGTTGCTGGAGCGAGTCATCCCTCCGATGAACAGGTGCCCATCGGGCCCTGGAATCATCGTATGGACCATGTCCCTGTCGGCCCCGCCGATGCGAAAGAGCCAGTCGAGCTGCGTTCCAGAGGAATCGAGCCGGGCCACGAAACCATCCGCGGAGCTCAAGGAGAAGGCGGTGCTGTTGCCCGGACCGCCGTCGGGCAGTGTCCATTGGATGGACTGGGACTGGGTAGTGCCCGTGACGTACAGCTCGCCCTGCTCACCCAGGACGAGCCCCTCGCCGAGATCCACATCCGTGCCGCCCAGCCGCGTGTACCAGACCAGCCCGCCATCCGCGTGGAACCTGGCGATGAGCACGTCGCTGTCTCCCCCCAGCGCTCCGAAGCGATTGGGGCTGTTTGGCGAGGGAGAGGCCGGAGCGGCGCCGACCGTCCCGACGACGAAGATGTCCCCCTCGGCATTCTGCTGGATGGCCTGGATCTCATCGAACTCCCCAGGCCCTCCGAGATAGGTGTTCCAGAGGACGAGCGGCTCAGCCGCGGAAGACCCCGGCTGGCTCACCGCCACCCAGGACACGAGGAGGACGCCGGCCGCGGCCAGCATTCGGAACACACGATGGGACACGAGAGCCTCCTCCACGGAGCGCGGGGCCGGGGCCCGGACGGGCCCAATCTCTCACAGTGGAGCCGAGTTCAAGGCGCTGGTATCGCCCTCAAGAACGAAGCGTTCTCTTCCGACGAAAAACGAGCAGCCCCAGGCCCGCGAGCGTGCCGAGCGCGAAAGCCCCTGCTCCGCCGCTGGTGCCACTGGCGCCGCAGGACCAGCCCAGCGGAGACAGCGGCTCCATTTCCAGGTTCGTGCCTCCCCCGCCGCCATCCGGAGTCGCACCGCCTCCCGGCGTGGCGTTCAGGTCCACGGCCATCAGGAACATGTTGTTCCTGAACGCCCCATTCGCGCTCGTGTCGAAGCCGGCATCCGCATACCGGAGGTCCTGCGAGGTGGTGTCCCCTCCTATGTAGAGCCGGTTCGGGTCCCGGTGGTCGACGTGCAACGTGAGGACGCCGTCCTTTCCGGACCCGCCGACGTACGAGAACCACTCGAAGGCGGGCTCCGGCTCGAGTCGCATCCTCGCCACGAAGCCATCCCCCTGGGAGTTGTCCTCCAGGGCCGTGTCGAATCCTCCGTCCGCGCGCAGGCCCGACGAGGTGGTGTACCCGCCCAGGTAGACACGCTGGAGGGAATCGGTCT
>NZ_DASVWK010000078.1:0-2114 GCF_036389735.1 Archangium sp.
CAAGGCCATTGCCTACACCGAGACGCGCTTCGAGATGGTGAAGGGCGAGGTGGAGTTCGAGGGGATGCCGGCGGCGTACGGCCTGATGGCCCTGCGCGGCGCGAACGTGGCCGAGGGCGCGCGTCTGGCGGGCGTGTCCGAGGAGGCGGTGCGTACCCAGCCCGAGGCCAACATCCGGGCCGCCGCGGCGCTGCTCTCCGCGCATGCGGACGAGCTGGGTGTCAACCGCGCGGAGCTGGGCGCGTGGGCTCCCGCGGCGGTGAAGCTCAGCGGCATCACCCACGCGGACGCGCAGGCCAACTACGTGCACGCCGAGGTGTATGACGTGCTGCGCAAGGGAGTCGTGGCCAGCACCCCCGAGGGCCATGTCGCCGTCTCGCTGATGCCCGAGGCCGGCGTGCAGGCGCAGTTCACCTCGCCGCGTGTGCGTGCGATGAGCGCGGACTACGCGCCCGCCATCTGGCGCCCGTCCCCCAACTACAACGCGCGCCCCTCTGGCACGGACATCTCGATGGTGGTCATCCACACCTGCGAGGGTGGCTACTCGGGCTGCTGGAGCTGGCTGGCCAACTCGTCGGCCGGCGCCAGCGCGCACTACGTGGTGAACGAGGCGGGGACGGAGATCACCCAGCTGGTGACCGAGGCCAACCGCGCCTGGCACGTGGCGGCCAGCTACAGCTGCAGCCTCAACGGCAGCGTGATGTGCGGCCTCAACGGCGTGTCGGTGAACAACTTCTCGGTGGGCATCGAGCACGGCGGCTACGCCAGCCAGACGTCCTTCCCCACCGGGCAGATCGACACCTCGGCGAAGCTGACGTGCGACATCACGCGTGACCGGACCGTGGTACGCGACAGCTACCACATCGTGGCGCACGGCCGCCTCCAGCCCTCCACCCGCACGGACCCGGGCCCCAACTGGCCGTGGTCGACGTACATCAGCAAGGTGAAGGCCGCCTGCGGCGACACCACCACGACGACGGGCCTCGTCATCGACAGCAACAACGCCAGCAACGACTCCACCAAGGGCTACATCCAGCTGTCGACCAACTGGGTCTCCTCCTCGGGCACGGCGGGCTACTACGGCTCGGGCTACTACCACGCCCCCACCGCGGCGGTGTCGGACGGGGCGGTCTTCCACTTCTACATGCCGGCGGCGGGCACGAAGACGATCGACGCCTGGTGGACCTCGGGCACCAACCGCTCGACGGCCGCTCCCTTCATCATCACCGACGCGGCCGGCACCAACCTGGCCACGGTGTACAAGGATCAGCAGACGGGTGGCGGCGCCTGGCAGACGCTCGGCACGTGGAGCTTCCCGGCTGGCTGGAACAAGGTGCAGCTGAGCCGGTGGGCCCCCGAGGGCTTCGTGGTCATCGCGGACGCCATCCGCGTGCGGTAAGGATGTGACGTGATGACTCGGGACTTCGCGAAGAGAGCGTGGCGGGGTGGGGCGCGGCGGCTGGCCGTGCTCGCCCTGCTCGGGGTTGGGTGCAAGGCGGGCGTGTGTGGAGGTGGCGCATCCAGCTCCGGTCCCCTCACCGAGGAGGAGCGGAAGGCGATGCCAGGTGTCATCGCCTTCATCTCCGAGCGGGCGCCCCAGAAGGATGTCTGGCTGGTGCGACCGACGGGTGAGGAGTCTCAGCTCACGCGCAGTCCCGAGGATGATTACCCCGGAGAGCCGTCTCCGGACGGCACGTCGTTGGTGGTGGTGGCCACGGCGGAAATTGGCGGCATGCACGTGGAGCAGTTGCGGCTGGTGCCGTTGGCGGGTGGCGAGACGGTGATGTTGTCGGAGCCACGAGGCCGGGCACGCAACGCGAGCTGGTCGCCGGACGGACGCTGGTTCGTGGCCGAGTCGGACCTGCAGGGCTTCAGCGACGTGGTGCGGCAGGAGCCGCGCGCGGGGGCCGAGATGGTGCGACTGGCGACGGCGCCCGAGGGCAACTTCGAGCCCAGCGTGTCTCCGGATGGGACGCAGGTGGTGTTCGCGTCCAGCCGCGAGGGGGACCCGGAAATCTACGTGATGAAGGCGGACGGCACGGACGTGCGCCGGCTGACGGCCTTCCACAAGGAGGACATGGCGCCGCGCTGGAGCCCGGACGGGAAGTGGATCT
>NZ_DASVWK010000079.1:0-6769 GCF_036389735.1 Archangium sp.
TGTCTCCACCTTGGGCGCGAAGCCCCGCAGCACGCGCGTGGGCCGGCTCACCGCGCCATGCAGGCTGGCGACGTAGTCCTTCAGCTCGTCGAGGCCGCGCGCCTCGTCCACGCCGAAGCGGGCCTGGCTCTCCTTCACGCCCAGGCGCGGGCCCACCCACAGCTCGCCCTTCACCCGGTCCGTGAAGAAGGTGGAGTCGCTACGCCCCGGGTTCGGCTCCACGAAGAGGATGTCCGTGTGGCCTCCGCCCTCGCGAGGCTGGAGCACCAGCACGCAGTCGGGCTCCATGTTGCCCGTCAGGTAGTAGAAGTCGGTGCCCGGCCGGAAGCGGTAGTAGGTGTCGTTGGCGCGCACCTTCTCGTGGCCGGTGGGAATGACGAGCGTCTCGCCGGGGAAGAGCTTGGAGAGCTCCCGGCGGCGGGCCTCGAAGGCGTCCGCGTTCTTCAGCTTCGGCGGCGCCTTGCCGCTCTGCGGCTTCCACCCCTGCATCATGAAATCGAGCAGCGCGGGGGGCGGCGTCGTGTCGTGGCTGGCCGGCTTCGTCTTCACCTCCGACTCGGGGGTGATGAGCGGCTGCTGCTCCGGTGCCTGCTCCGACTCGGTGACTGCGACGGCTTGGGCTTTGGATTTGGTCGTTTTCGCCATAGGGGGCCGACTCTTCAACAACCCATCGCGCCCCTTCAAGCCCGATGCACTACGTCGTGCGTGCAATGTCCGCCCGAAGGAGTGCCACCTGGCCCAGGAGGACGGGGACGGCCGTCTCCACGCGGAGGATGCGAGGGCCCAGCGAGAAGGGGCGGAAGCCGTGGGCCTCCAGCAATTCCGTCTCGAAGGGAACCCAGCCGCCGTCCGGACCCACGGCGAGCACCACCCGGGGTGCGGTGCCCGCGCCCGCCTGGGAGAGCGGCTGGAGCGCGGGAGGGTGGGGGAGCAGCCGGACGGCCTCGGTGCCGAAAACGGTGTCCAACTCGTCCTCGATGAAGGGGCGGAAGCGCTCGCGCACGAGCACCTCGGGCAGCCGGGTGTCGCGTGCCTGCTCGAGTCCCTGGTGGAGGAGCTCCTCGACGAAGTCGGGGGCCAGCACCTTGGAGTCGAAGTAGCTCTTCTCCACGCGGGCGGCGTTGACGAGCACCACCCGGTCCACGCCGAGCTGGGCCACCGCGGGCAGCACGCGCTTGAGGGCCTTGGGGCGGGGGATGGCGAGCAACAGGTCCACGCCCGCGCGGGGCGGAGGCGGCTCGGTGAGGAAGACGCGCAGGCGGAGCAGCCCAGGGGTGTTCTCCAGCACCTCGCCGGTGCCCACGAGCCCGCCGAGCTTGCCCACGCGGAGGCTCTCTCCGGGCTCGGCACGGAGCACCTCGCGGGCGTGCTGGGCCCGACGGCCCGTCATCTGGACGGTGCCGTCGGGGAGGAAGTCCGCGTCCTGGAGGAGGAGGAGGTTCATGGCCGCATCCTCCCCGAGGAACGCTGGAGAAGGGGCCTACATGATGAGGTGGGCCTCGATCTCCGTGCCCTGCCCGTTGCCCCGCCGCGAGGAGTCCTGGTTGGCGGCCTTCCCACGGGAGCGCTTGCCGGCGCGCGGCGAGGGCAGGGGGGACATGCCCTCCGCCTTGCGGCGCGCGGCCCGCATCGCGTCCTTGCCCATGTCGAGCACCGCCGACACGGCGCCCGCCACCAGGTTGCCCGGCGGGGTGTCCGGCGCGCGAGGGTGGGGCCGCGTGGGGGCTGCCCTCTTGGCCAGCATCAGCGCCTCGGCCATGTCCCGGAGTTCGCTCGGACTGAAGGCCTTGCGCACCTGGGGGAACAGCTCGCGCTCCTCCTCCCGGACGTGGGTGCGGACGTTCTCCATCAGCACCTTCACCTTGGCATTGAAGCGCTCGGCCTCCGACGGCAGGTCCTCCAGCTCCTTCAGCAGCCACTTGGTTACGTGGTGCTCCTCGAGCGCCTCGAGCACCTGGCCCTCCAGCTTCTCGGCCTTGTTGCGAATCGACGGGTAGAGGACCTGCTCCTCGATGACCGCGTGGACGGCGAGCTCGCGGACGATCTGATCCACCAGCTTGCGCTTGAGCTTCATCGCGTTGGGGCCCGCCTGCTCGAACTTGCGGAAGAGCGTCTCCACCGTCTTGTGGTCCGCCTTCAGGAGCGCAATGGCATCCATTGAACGCCCTCCTATTTCATGGGGCCCGTGCCGGAATGGCGTGGCCCGTTTGCTCGAAAGGGTGGCGATGGTGTGCGCTTCGTGCTCGCACTCGGCGTCAAAGGGCAAATGGCCGCTCGGGGGGCATGCGGGCGAGCATCCAGTCGGGCAGTCCTTGCCGGCCCCCCCGAGGTACCGTTAAAGCGGCGAGGTGCGTTCCCTCTGCCTCCGCTGCCTTCGTCCCCAGACCACGTGCTACTGCGCGCGCGTGCCGCAGGTGGACTCGCGCACGCGGGTCGTCTTCCTCCAGCACCCCCGCGAGCGGCGGGTGGCCATCGGCACGGCCCGCATGGCGCACCTGGCGCTGCCCAACTCCGAGCTCTACGTGGGCGTGGACTTCACCGGCCACTCGCGGCTGGAGCAGCTCGCGGCCCACCCCGAGCGCGTGGCGGTCCTCTTCCCGGGCGAGGAGGCCCTTTCGCTGGAGGAGGCGCGGGAGCAGCCGCCCGAGACGCTCATCGTGGTGGACGGCACCTGGCCGCTGGCGCGCAAGGTGGTGAAGACGAACCCGCTGCTGGCGGGGCTGCCGCGCATCGGCTTCGTCCCGCGCCGCCCGAGCAACTACCGCATCCGCGCCGAGCCGGCGGAGCACTGTGTCTCCACCATCGAGGCGGTGGTGGAGGTGCTGGGGGCGCTCGAGGGCAACCAGGCGCACTTCGACACCATGCTGCGCGCCTTCGACTTCATGGTGGACACGCAGCTGGACCGACAGGCGACGCGGGCGGATCCGCCGCGCAAGCGCCTCTACAAGTCCGCGTGGCAGCCGCCGCTGGAACTGCGCACCATCGCCGAGCGCTTCCCCAACCTCGTGCTCCTCTATGCCGAGGCCAACGCGCACCCCGCGGAGCAGGAGCTCCCCTCCGAGCTGGTGCACCTGGTGGCGATGCGCCCGGCCACGGGCGAGCGCTTCGAGGTGGTGCTCGCCCCGAGGCAGCCGTTGGCCCGCAGCACGTCGCTGCACGTGGAGCTGCCGCCGGAGGCGCTGCTGGCGGGTGAGCCGGTGGAGGCGGGGCTCGCGCGCTTCCAGGCCTTCCTGCGCCCGGGGGACAAGCTCGCGGTGTGGACGACGTTCGCGTTGGATCTGCTGCGCCGCGACGGCTTCCCAGTGCCCGAGGCGGTGAACGTGCGGCTCGCGTGCGCGCGGGCGCTCAAGCAGAAGACGGGCGGGGTGGAGCAGGCCGTGGAGCTGCTGGGAGCGCGGCTTCCGGAGCAGTGGGCCCAGGGGCGCGCCGGTCGGCGCATCGCGGCCCTGGAGGCGGTGGTCCGGGGCCTCGACGAGCGGGGCCGGGCCACCCAACCCCCGCCCAGGCAGCGGATGGCGTCGTAGCCATCCTCCCGGGCGGAGGCCGGTGCTTCACATCACATCACGTCGGGTCCGGCTTCCGGGTCTTCGGACCGCTGGCCGGCAGCTTCGGCTTGGCGATGTAGCTCTTGGGCAGCTCGCCGGTGAGCGAACCGAGGAACGTGACGATGTGGTTCACGTCCGTGTCGGTGATCTGCTTGCCGAACTGGTGCTGCGCCATGAGCTTCACGGCCGTGGGCAGGTCCTTCACCGAGCCGTCGTGGAAGTAGGGCGCGGTCTTCGCCACGTTGCGCAGGGTGGGGACGCGGAAGATCATCCGGTCCGTCTCCTGCTTGGTCAGGTCGAAGCGACCCTGGTCCTTGGACTGGAAGGGCACCACGAGGCCCAGCTTCTGCAGCGAGCCACCGATGACGGGGCCGTTGTGGCACGTCTGGCAGCCCTGCTCGAGGAACTTGGACAGGCCGACCTTCTCCGCCTCGGTGAGGGCCTTCTCGTCACCGGCCAGGTACTTGTCGAAGCGCGAGGGGGTGACCAGCTGGCGCTCGAAGGCGCCGATGGCATTGCCCACGTTGTTGTAGTTCACCGGGTCCGCCTCGCCCGGGAAGGCCTTCTGGAAGGCCGTGACGTAGCCCGGGATGGACTTCAGCGTCTCGACGACGGCCGCCTCGCTGGGCATGGCCATCTCGACGGGGTTGAGGATGGGGCCCTTGGCCTGCTCCTCCAGGGAGGGCGCGCGACCATCCCAGAACTGAAGGACGTGGCCACCGGCGTTGTACACGGTGGGCGAGTTGCGGCCGCCGAGCTGCTTCTTGTGGCCCGGCGAGAAGGGCTTGCCGTCCACGCCGAAGTTGTTCAGGTCATGGCAGCTGTTGCACGACACGTCGTGGTTCTTCGAAAGGCGGTTCTCGAAGTACAGCATCCGCCCCAGCTCCACCTTCGCGGGGGTGAGGGGGTTCTGCACGTTCTCGAAGCGGGTCGGCAGCGCCTTGAAAACGCCCAGGATGGCCCGGTCGATGACGGCCTTCTGGGGGGCGGTGATCGGAGCGGCCGGAGCGGCGGCGGGGGCCGGCTTGGCGGCCTGCGCGAAGGCAGGCACCGCCGCGGTGGCGGCGATCAGCAACAGGGGACGTACGAGGGTCTTGAGTCGCATGGAGTCTGCTCTTTCACTGAGCTTCACGGCCGGGAGCCCATGAATGGGTCCGGGGGGATGGGGAGGCCGGAAGCCGTCAGGAAATTAGCAGCCTTGCACGCTCGGAGGAAACGAGCGTGGGGCATTCCGCCCCGAGTGCTACCCGCTTCCTCCGGTGAGACGAGGTGCGACTAGTCGCCGTACACCACGGCGCAGTACTTGGCGTACAGGCCGAGGATGTTCTCGAAGCGGTAGTCGATGTGGGTGACGCGGTTGATGTTGGCCTTGCGCGCCGTCTCGGACACGCCGGCGTCGCCCGTGGTGACGAGGCCGAGGATGGACGTCACGCAGCCCTCGCCGGACTTGGAGCCCAGCTTGGTCTGCTCGTTCACGAACTGGTTGCCCGTGGTGTTGGTGTACAGGCTGGTGAAGCCAATGGCGCCCGGGCCGGCGAAGGCCACGCCCGCGCAGCCAGAGAGGCCGGAGGCACCCAGGGAGAGGACGGCGACGACGGACAGCTTACGAAGCAGGTTCATGTTTCCTCGCTTGGACTGCCTGTGGGGAAGCAAGCGGCGCGCATGTAGCTCGCCCGGAGGAGGATGTAAACCCTCTCAGATGCGCTGGCCGGATCGCAGCGCGGCGCCGTCCATGACGACAGGACGGGCACGCCACGCCTGGGCATCCGCGGAGCGACGCTGCCCACCACGCACCAGGCTCGCCAGTCGGGCGATGGCGAAGCACACGGCCAGCAGCCCGATGCCGATGCCCAGCGCGGGCAGCAGTTCCAGCGTGGGGCCCACGCGCGAGGCCAGGCCCGGCGTGCCGGCCCAGCCGTACACCACCGGCAGGTGCAGCACGTAGAGCCACAGGGAGGTGCGGCCCAGCGGCGCCAGCGGCCGGGAGAACACCTGGGGCAGCAGGTTGACGGCGCCCAGCACGAGGAGTCCCTCGCCCACGCGGAAGGCGACGAGCCACGCGCTGGTGGGGCTCCAGTCCGCGGGCAGCCGCCGCGTGAGCAGGAGCAGCCCCGCACCGAGCGCCACCAGGGCCAGGCCCTGGGGCCAGCCGGGCCGCAGCAGTCGCAGCAGGTGGGCCGCGAGCGCCCCGGCGAAGAAGTAGCCCGCCCAGGGGAAGAGTGGGAAACGTGTCCCGGGCATGCCCACCGCCTGCTGGAGCTCCACGGGCCAGCCCGTGGCGGCGCTCCACGAGAAGGGGCTCGCCAGGGGGATGCCCACGGCCAGCGCGGCGAGCACCACCGCCCGCGTCCAGGTGCCGTGCGCCAGCGTCAGCACGGCCGCGCCCACCAGCAGGCTCACGCCGATGCTCTGGAGCGCATCGAAGGAGAAGACGTGCGAGCGCAGCTCCACGCCCCAGCCGAGCGCGTGCACGGTGTCCCAGCCCGGCCAGTGCAGGAAGTAGCCGAGGAAGAGCAGCAGCAGGGCCCGCCGCGCCCGGCGGCCGAAGGACTCGCCCGCGCTCTCCTTCGAGGTGCCGAGCGCGGCCACCACCGCGAAGCCGGCCACCAGCAGGAAGAGGGGCGCGGTGATGCCGCGCAGCTCCCAGTAGCGCTGGACCCACGGATTGGCGCGCGTCGCGGGGGCGAGCAGCGCGTCCAGCGTGTGCCCCAGCACCATCGCGACCACGGCCAGGCCTCGTGCCCCATCGAGTCCGGGATGACGTGCGGAGGGCTTGCCGAGATCGAAGAGCGAGGTACCAGGTCGGGTCACGGAATCAGAGCATACGTGCAGGAGGGCCGCGCGTCTCGAAATCTGCCGCCAGGGGTGATGTCATGGTGCGTCATGACCCTGCGTGAAAACCTCCTGGCCCTGGTGTGTCTGTCATTGCTCGTGCCGCCGTCCGCCCGGGGTGAGGAGCCCGAGATTCCCTCCCGGGACGACTGGTTCGGGCAGGACAAGGTGCTGCACTTCGGCGTCAGCGCGGGCCTGGCCGGCGCGGGGTATGGGGGCGGGGCGCTCCTCTTCGACGAGCCCGGGGCACGCTGGCTCACCGGCGCCGGGGTGGCGCTCACCGCGGGCGTCGGCAAGGAACTCCATGACGCCGGGCGCGGGAGCTTCTTCTCCTTCAAGGACCTCACCTGGGACGCGGTGGGCACGGCCACCGGGCTGGGCCTGTCCTGGGC
>NZ_DASVWK010000080.1:0-9743 GCF_036389735.1 Archangium sp.
AGCCGAGAGGCCGGAACGCCAGGCTTCCCGACACTGGGAGGAGGTAACGGGGTGGCCTGGCAGGTAGGTGGAATCCACCCCCGTTGCACTTCCACGCGAAAATCACGGGGTGGCTTTCGCCCTTGGGCCCGTGGTCCTATATGCTGGGTTTGCGCGAATGGCCGGGTCGAAAACACCTCAGGGCCCGGACGACGTCCGTGGTCGGCAGATGGGCAACTACGAGGTGGTCTGTCGCCTGTCCACGGGCGGCATGGCCGAGATCTTCCTCGCCACCAAACGGGGACTGGCCGGCTTCCACAAGCCCGTGGTGCTCAAGAAGATCCTCCCGGACATCCAGGGCCAGGAGGAGTTCGTCCAGATGTTCCTGGACGAGGCCAAGGTCACGGCGGCCTTCAACCACCCGCACATCGCCCAGGTGTTCGACCTGGACGTGGATCGGGACGAGCTGTTCCTCGCCATGGAGTTCGTCCCGGGGGCCACGCTGGTGGAGGTGGCGCGCGCCTGCCATGCCAACAACGAGCCCATCCCCGTGGGCTTCGGGCTGGCCTCGGTGCGTGACACGGCGCTGGCGCTCCACTACGCGCACACCTTCACGGACGCGCTCGGCGAGCCCTCGCCCGTCATCCACCGGGATGTGGCCGAGAAGAACATCATGGTGACGTACGAGGGCGTCACCAAGCTGCTGGACTTCGGCATCGCCAAGAACCTGGCGATGGCCAGCCGCACGGCGGTGGGCATGGTGAAGGGCACCAGCGGGTACATGTCGCCGGAGCAGATCCGCGGCGAGCCGCTGGACGCGCGCAGTGACCTGTTCAGCCTGGGCGTGGTGCTGCACGAGTGCCTCACCAGCATGCGGCTCTTCCCAGGCAAGTCGCCCATGGCGGTGGCCCAGGCGGTGCTGCGGGCCCCCATCCCCGAGCCCTCGCGCGCCAACAAGTCCATTCCCCCCGAGCTGGATGCCATCGTGCTCAAGGCGCTGGCGCGTAAGCGCGAGGAGCGGTACGCCTCCACGCTGGAGTTCGCCCGCGAGCTGGAGCGCACCGTGGGCCCGCTCATCTGGCTGCCCGAGACCAGCGGCGAGCTGCTGCGGCGCCTCTTCGCCGAGCGGCGGGAGCAGACGCGTCAGCTACTCGCCCGAGGCCGCGCCGCCGTGGACAGCACGGGCGAGGTGAAGCTCGCGCAGCTCTTCTCGGACAAGGAGGCGCCCGCCACGCCTCCGCCCGGGCCGGGTCTCGCCGCTACGAGGACTCCTCCCGCCGGCCTGGCCCCTCCCCCGGCCGTCCGACGGCCCTCGTTGTCGATGCCCGTCGTGCCGCCGCCACCTCCCGAGGACACGAACGTCCGGCCGGCGCTCTCCACGGCTCGCCCACCCCCGATCCACGACGAGCCTGTCACCCAGCTCACCCAGCCCACTGCGTCCCCGCGCTTCGCGCTTCCCGAGCCGCCCCTCGCACGCCGCGGCCTCAGCCGCGCCGAGGCCGTGCCCGCGCAGCACACGCCCGAGGGGGACATCCAGACGGCCATCATGCGGCCGCGCCCCGGCTCCGGGGCCCAGGACACTCCGAGCCCTGGCGCCTCCCAGTCCGTCCGCCAGGGACCCGGCCGCCGGCCCACCCTGGACATGCCCGTGGCCCGGCCCCGCGAGCTGCCGCCCGAGGACAACACCGGACCCGAGCTGCTCACCGTCCCCATGATCTCCCAGCCCGCGTTCGCCCGGACGCGCCAGGTGGAGCCCGAGGAGGACACCGGACCCGAGGTCGAGCTGCCCACCGCCCCGGCCCTCGCGCCGCCCGCCTCCGCCTGGTCTCCTGGAGTGGAGCCCGAGGACGAGGACGCGGAAGAAGCCACCCGCCTCGTCAACCGCCCCCCCGCGCTCCGGGCCCCCGCCGTCCACGCCAGGGAGCCCGCGCGTCCACGCCGGGGCCCGGGAGCCGCCGTGGTGGCGCTGGTGCTGCTGCTCCTGGTGGGCCTCGGGGCCGCCGCGGTGGTGCTGCGGCTGGATGGGGGGCTGATCTCCTCGCTGCTGTTCCCCGCCCCACCGGCCGCACCCCCGGCTCCCGCCGTGGCTCCCCCGCCGGCCAAGGCCGAGAGCCCCACGCCAGCCCCACCGCCTCCACCGGCCAGCACCGGGGACACGGCTCCGGCCCCACAGGCCACGGTGGTGGACACCGGGAGCACCGCGGACACGGGTGCCTCCACGTCCGTTGCCTCCGCCACCGAGCCCTCGCCCAGCGCGGCCTCCCCGGCTGAAGGCGCGTCCGAGGTGAAGGCCGAGGCGGTTCCCGCGGTCCCGGAGGACGTCGCGCCCCCGCCCGCCCGGATCGACCCTCCGACGAAGCCCACGAAGCGGAGCAAGGCCGGGTCCAGCACCCGCCGCAAGCGCGGGAGCGCTCCGGTGGAAGTGGAAGCGGAAGCGGAGACCTCGCCCGAGATGGTCACGAACCCTGGCGAGGCGGACCGGGCCTGGGAGGCGCTGGAGCGCGAGCGCTCGGGCACGGCCGAGACCTCGGGCGACACGGGCACCCTGACGCTCGTCACGGATGCGGGAGCGATGGTGTACCTGGGCGAGCGCCTGCTGGGAGAGGCGCCGCTCTTCCGGGTGTCCCTGCCCGTCGGCAAGCATGCCCTACGGGTGCTTGGCACCGAGGGTCGGTCGATGAAGCTCCAGGTGGAGATCAAGGCGGGGGAGGTCACCTCCATCCGCCGCTCCCTGGAGAAGCCCGCCTCGAAATGAGCGGGCAAGCGACCCGGAGGCAATCGCTCCGGAGGCCGCGCGTACCCTGGAGGACCGAGGCCCCCTGCCTCCCTTCTCCCGAGGTAAACCCCATGATGCTGCGCACCCTGATCCTCCCCGTCGCCCTGCTGGTCTCCGTCCCCGTGTTCGCCCAGGGGCCGGTCGAGGTCCCCGACTTCCGCGGCGTGGCGGTGAGCAGTGGCATCCACGCCGAGGTGAAGCCGGGTGCGAAGTCGGTGCGCCTGGAGGGCAGCGCGGAGGACGTGGCCCGGGTGAAGCTGGTGGTGACGGACGGGGTGCTGAGGACGGAGGTGGAGAAGGAGAAGGGCTCCTGGTTCTTCTCGAAGGGCCTCAAGAACGTGCGCCTGTACGTCACCAACCCGCGCGTGGAGAGCGTGGCGGCCAGTGGTGGCTCGGAGATCGACGCGGAGGCCACGCGGGTCGAGGAGTTCTCGGTAGCGGCCAGCGGTGGCAGTCAGATCCATGTCACCGGCGTGGACGTGAAGACGCTCGAGGCGGCGGCGAGCGGCGGCTCCCAGCTGGAGCTGAAGGGGCGCGCGGGAGAGCTGGAGCTGGCGGGCAGCGGTGGCTCCGTCATCGAGGCGCGCGACGTCCAGGCCGAGTCGCTGAAGGTGCAGGCCAGCGGCGGCACGCGCATCGAGGCCAGCGCGGAGCGCAGCATCACGGGAGCCCTGTCTGGCGGCTCCATCGTGAAGGCCGGCAAGAAGCCCGCGAACGTGCAGGTGAGCAAGTCCGGCGGTTCGGAGATCCACTACGAGTAGCAGCCCGAGTCCCCCGATACCCTCACCCCGTCCCTCTCCCTTCGGGAGAGGGGTTTGGTGGGTGGGTGGGTCTCAGCTCAGCCGGAAGATGCTCTTCAGCCGGTCCAGGATGTGGTGCTCGTCCGTCGGCTCCACCGTCTCTCCCGAGGCCGTCATCGCCGCGTCCAGCTGCGTGCGTCGGTGCGCCAGCATCCCCGACAGCTTCGGCGCCAGCTCCGGATGCGCCTCGAACAGCCGCGCGAACACCGGCCGGCCCAGCTCCAGCAACACCACGTCCGTCAGCGCCACCACCGTCGCCGCGCGCGGCTCGCCCGTCAGCAGCGACATCTCCCCGAAGTAGCTGCCCCGCGTCAGCCTCGACACCTCCACCCCACCCGCTCGCACCGACAGCGATCCCGAGCCCACCAGGTACAAGGTGTTGCCCGACTCACCCTGCTCCAGGACGTGCTCTCCCTTCGCGAAGCGCTTGGGCACCATCTCCTGCCGCAGCCGCACCCGCTCCTCTTCCTGGAGCACCTTGAAGAGATCCACCCGCCGCAGCATCTCGTCCACCACCTCGTCGGAGAACTCGGAGGCTGGTGGGCCGTTGCGCAGGTGCACCGCGCGCTGTGGGTAGGGCAGCTCGATGCCGTCCCGCCGGAAGCGGTACCACAGCCGGGTGTAGATCTCCTCCATCACCCAGTCGCTCTGCCCGAAGTCCTCCACGTAGTAGCGCACCTGGTAGCGGACGCCCATCTCGTCGAAGCCCCACGTGCGGCACAGCGGCGGCGGATCGCGCTGCATCAGCGGCACGTTCTCCAGCACCTCCAGCACCGCCGCCTTCACCTCGTTGGGCGCCCGGTCGTACGCGGCATGGAAGTAGATGTCCGCGGCCACCGGCTGTCCCGCCCCTCGCGAGTAGTTCTTCACCGACTCCTTCGAGCAGACGTTGTTCGGGAGGGTGACGATCTCCTTGCGCATCGTCTCGATGCGCGTCGCGCGCCAGGCGATCTGCACCACGCGCCCGGTGACGTCCTTGATGGTGACCCAGTCGCCCACCTGGTAGGGCTGCTCGAGCTGAAGCGACAGTCCGGCGAAGAGGTTGCCCAGTGTGTCCTGCATCGCCAGACCGAGCACCACCGAGAGGATGGCGGACGTCGCCACCAGGCTCGTCAGATCGATGTCCAGCTGCGTCTTGAGAATGGGGAGGACGGCGACGGCGTAGAGCGTGACGTCGAGCACGTCGCGGAGGATCTTCGGAGGCGGCATCGCCGAGCGCAGCCGCAGCAGTTGGATGCCGAAGGACACCCCCGCCCGGATGCAGCCGAAGGCGAAGGTGAGCATCCACGCTACCCTCAGCACTTGCAGCGCCCGCTCGTGCAGCAGGGGGCCGAGCTCCTTCTCCACCACGCGCAGCGCGAAGAACGCCACCAGGAAGTAGAGCGCTCCCCGGAGATCCCTGCGGAAGCTCGAGTCCGAGCTCGCCGCCCGGGCCACGAGGACGACCAGCGTGAGAACGACTCCCACCGTCAACGTCAGATGACTCTGGAGGAAGGTCAACACGCTCGCGAGCGTGCTCCCCGCGCCCTGGACGGGTCAAGGCACGGGGAGTGGATCAGAGCGTGAACCGGGTGTCCGAGACCTTCTCCCCCTTGCGCTCGAAGACCTCCACGCGCAGCTCCGGCTCGTTCCACGTGACGCGCGTGAAGTTGCTCTTCCCCGTGTAGCCGCCACTGCGCTTCACCACGAAGTCCGCCTGCCCGTCGAGGATGCCCTCCTTCTCGAACATGCCGAACGGGGGCACGAACATGGGCGCGTGGAACGCCGAGGACACCAATGACAGCACCTGGAAGTCCGGCCGCGAGGTGCTCCGCAGCTCGCTCCAGAAGGACACGTGCACGTCCCCCGAGAGGAACACCACGCGCTTCACCCCCTCGTCCCGCATGAACTCCAGCAGCTTCTGGCGCTGGAGCAGGAAGCCCGCCCACTTGTCCTTGCGCTCCCACTCCATGTAGCCCGCCAGCTTCACGTCCGGGAAGAACGGCACCGATGAGCCCACGAACTTCAAGCCCTCCCGGTCCTCCACCAGCCACTGCTTGAAGGCCTCGAGCTGTGTGGGGCCGATCATCTCCGGCGGCGCCGCCAGGTAGGAGCGCTCGGTGCGCGTGTCCATCATGAAGAAGCGCGCCGGGCCCAGCTCGAAGGTGTACCAGTAGCCTCGCGGGGCGTTGGTGCGACCCTCCACGCCCTCGCGCACCAGCGCGGGCCCGTGCACCATCTGGTAGGAGCGGTACGCCATCATCGCCGCGAAGTAGCGCGCCTTGTTCGCCACCCGCTGGTCCTCCGAGAGCTTCGGGTCGTACATCCGATCCGCGCTCCAGTTGTCGGCGATCTCATGGTCATCGAGCAGCATGTACGTCGGCAGGCGTGACATGAGCCCGCGCAACCCCGGCTGCCGGAAGATGCGGCGGTAGTTCTCGCAGTACTCCTGCCAGGCGTGATCCATGCGCCCCACGTCCGCGTAGATCTGATCTCCCAACATCAACACCGCATCCGTACTCACGCCCTGCTCCAGCTGCGCCTGGATGGTGCGGAAGATGCGGTCGCCCCGGTCCCCCAGTTCCTCCGAGTCGATGGGCAGCGGCGAGGGGTGCCGGCATGAGCCGAACACGAAGGACAGCGGCCCGGGTCCCGGCCTCGGCGCGGTGTGGAAGGAGCCCGTGCCCGTGGAGCGCAGATCCAACCCCTGCGGAGGCAGCAGGTGGAAGGGCTCGGAATCCGAGTGGAAGAAGCCCATCCGGTAGCGGTAGTGCGTCCCCGGCTGGAGCCCGTCGAAGTCCACGCTGCCCGTATAGTCGTCCTCGGGCAGCAGCTTGAAGTAGCGCGCCTGGAGGACCGTGTGCGAGTCGGCCGCGAGCAGCTGCGCCACCCCGTGGCAGCGCCTCGAGCCGCCCGGCGTCCGCTGACGATCTCCACGCCCCCACAGGCGCACCGTCGTGTCCGTGGTGTGCCCCACGATGGGCCCCACCGTCACCGCACTCGCGAGATTCGACGCCATCCGTTCCCTCGGAGGTCTCCGTGCTCCCGGCCTCTTGCCGCCCAGTGCAGACGAAGCGGCGGGGAGCGTCAATTGTGCCGTGGCCGGGGGGAGGGGATTGGTTCACGACGAAGCGGTTGGACTCGGGGCACGGGCCGGGCAAGGTGGTGCTGACGGTGGCGAAGAAGTAGAGAAGGGATCTCCCCCACGAACCCCACCATGAAACGTCACGCCCCGTCCGCCGAGCGCAACCGCGAGCCCCTCCTCGCCGTCCTCCGCGAGCTGTTGCCCTCACGGGGCACCGTGCTCGAGGTGGCCAGCGGCACCGGCCAGCATGCCGTCTTCTTCTCCCGCGCCTTCCCCGGGCTCGAGTGGCAGCCCACCGACGCGGACGCCACCGCGCTGGAGAGCATCGAGGCCTGGCGCCAGGAGGAGGGCGTGCCCAACCTGCGCGCTCCGCTCGCGCTGGATGTCAGTGCTTCCACCTGGCCCGTGGAGGCCGCGGACGCGATGGTGTGCATCAACATGATCCACATCTCGCCGTGGGAGGCGTGCCAGGGATTGATGCGCGGTGCCGCCCGGGTGCTGCCGCCCGGAGGGCCGCTCATCCTCTATGGCGCGTACTTCATCGAGGGACGCCCCACCGCACCGAGCAACCTCGACTTCGATGCTTCGTTGCGCGAGCGGAACCCGGCCTGGGGCGTGCGCGAGCTGGGTGCCGTCACGGCGGAGGCGCGGACGAACGGGTTGGAGCTGGACCGCGTCGTGGACATGCCGAGCAACAACTTCACCGTCGTCTTCCGCCAGCGCGGAGGGTGAGCGGGTGTTGAGAGAAGCCGGGAGGTCGCGCTGGTGTGCACTCGGCCTGTTGGGGCTGCTGCTGGCGGGGTGCTCGGCGCACGCTCCTCCCTGGCGAGAGCCAGCACAGGCCGGCAGCGGAGGCGGTATCGGCGGGGCCAGCCGCGAGGAGGAAGCCAGAAGTCGAGCGTGGCGGGTGGAGGAGGAACGGGTAGGGGCATTGGTGCAGGCC
Organism: Archangium sp.; assembly: GCF_036389735.1. Classification (GTDB taxonomy): domain Bacteria; phylum Myxococcota; class Myxococcia; order Myxococcales; family Myxococcaceae; genus Archangium. The sequence continues at coordinate 7,563 of NZ_DASVWK010000080.1, forward strand.
GCGCGGCGGGAGGGACGAGGACCGAAGGCGGATGAGTCGGCGCGGGCTGCCGAAGCGGACAGGGCGCTGGTTCAGGTGGTGGGGCTGGCGCTCGGGGTAGAGGAGGTGGGAGCAACGCTGGCCTTCGCCTTCTGGGTGGAGGAGGGCGCGCTGACGCCGCTCGGCTACCGTGAGAAGAGCGGAAACGGGCACGCGGGGCGGACGGTGGAGGTGAAGACGTTGGAGCGGATGCTACGCCCCATCTTCACGGAGTACGTGGGCCAGCGCACGGGTGAGGTGGTGCTGACACTGCGGCGCGAGGAGTCGCGCTGGGCGGTGGACTACGACGCCACGCGCCAGGGCTCCCGGCCTGCCGAGGCGAAGACACTCCCCGCGCGCATCCGGGGTGCCACCGCCGATGCATTGCTCACCTTCCACGAGGCGGCCCGGAAGGGATTGCGCGCCGTGCAGGTGCCGGCCGGTGGTGCGGCGCGGGTGGAGTTCGCGGTACGGCTGGAGGATGGCCGACCTACCGGCTGGGAGTTGCTGGGGACACGGAGCACGGACGAGGGAACTGGAGGTGCCCCACGATCGCTGTCACCCGAGGTGACGGGACACACCGTGCAGGTGTTGCTGCCCTTCATCGAGGGAATTGGCTCACGCACGGTGCACCTGATGCTGCGAGTCGAGCACCGGCCGGGAGAAGCGCAGGCGTGGGGCCGAGTGGAATCCGTGCGGATGGAGCACCCATCGTCCACCCTGGCTTCCGCACCCGAGCAGAGCTGGTACCACTCCATGCACGAGGCCATCCTGCTGCGCTGGCGCGAGGGCGTGTACGAGGGCTCGGCATGGCTGTCGCAGCGAGGCGTGGAGGAACTGGCGCTGTGGTACGCGGGCGGCATCGCAGCGAAGGGCCTGGGATTCTTCGCGACGAAGGGGCTGGAGTGGGTGCCGAGGGCGCTGGGCCGCGAGCCAGAGGTAGCAGCCGGATGGTTGCGCACCGCGCTCAAGCGCCTGCCCATGGGGGAGAGAAAGGCCTTCGAGCAACTCTGGGGGAAGGTGGCGCTGGAAGGCGAGCAGGCCCTGACCCGGGCTGAGCGCCAGGCGCTGCGGGGACTCTTCGTACGTCTTGAGCAAGTCATCCAGCAGCCGCTGGATGTCGACTTGAAAGGAACTCTTCGAGACGAAGCTCGCATCTACTACGGTAAACTCTACCCTCAGTTCGCCAAGACCTTGCGTGAGTTAGGAGAGCAGCTTCCCATCCATCATCGGCGTCCACTCCAATACGCGCATCTCTTTCCGGCTGAAGACATCAATGCCGGTGAGAATCTGGCGATGTTACGAAATTACGTCCACAAGGAACTCAATCTCTTGTGGACGAGGTTCCGCAAGGCTCGACCCAATCCGACAGCGGATGAAGTGAGGCGAGCCGCCGATATCATTGATAGTCATTTCGAGCCCTGGTACCACCGCGCTGACGATCCTCCAGGGCTGTTGAAGACCGCCAGAGAAACCAGGGAGGCCGCACTGCGCGAATTGCGAATCCAATTCCCTGGTCTCGATTAGGTGAGGAGAAACAATGAAGCCCATGGCCCTGCCCGGTCTGGAGAGATTGTTGGAGGTATGCCAGCGGTTGAAACTGGGGATGGAGACCTCGCCGCCCGCTCGTGTGCCGTTGAAGGCGGGAGACTCGTTGGAAGGTCTCCCCTTCGACCCGGTACTGGCAAGCGTCTACGCGCGCCTGGGACACGCGGCTTTCGCAACAACAGTGATGTGCTGGGTGCTTACCCGCTCTGACGAGCAGGAGCACAGGTTGGAGGAGAACAACAAGTGGTGGCGGGAGAACTGGTGGGAAGAGTTGGGGGAGCCGGTGATTGTTTTCGGCGGCTCGACCTTCACCTATGCCACCGTGCCTGGCCTCGCGGACGCGGGGGGAAGGCAACCCGTGGTGCACGTGGATACCTACGAGTCCGAACCCCACGTCATGCCCGTGGCTTCGAATGTGGATCGGTTCTTCGACAGCTACTCGCGCTACCTGGAAGCCGTGGTCGCTCACCCGAGCTACCAGGAGACGGGGGAAATAGAACTCACCTTCCCCTGGGACGCGACCGAGATCCTCGCCCGGGACGAGCGACTGGTGGAGTTGATGCGCGCGGGGCGCTTCGACTCATTGATGAAGCATGGGGACGACCCGACGCGCCG
>NZ_DASVWK010000081.1:0-4330 GCF_036389735.1 Archangium sp.
ACCACCTTGAAGCCCCGCGCGGCCACGGCGGTGTCCACGGCGGCGAACCTCGGCTGGCCCGCGAGGCGGCGGCTCACCCGCTCGCGCAGCGCCGTGCGCCCGAGCAGGAAGGCGGCCAGCGCTCCGAGGTTGCTCGCCACCACCACGAGCAGCGAGCCGTACACGGGCCCGTAGGCGAAGCCCGCGCCCAGCGTCAGCACCGAGGCGGGCAGCACCAGCACCGTCGCCACGACATACAGGAGGACGTAGAGCCCCATGCCCCTCATTCCCGAGTCGCGGATGCGCTCGACGAGCCCCAGCAGCCACGTGTCCACGGGCAGCAGCCTGAAGGCGAGCACCAGGGCCACCCCCCCGGCCACGCCCGCTGCCCATCGCCCGATGCCTCGTGCCACGGTGCACCTCCCCAGATGGAGTGGCCTCCGAGCCTATGTGATGCCATAGAAGGAGACCTCCATGTCGTCCCAGAAAATCCCCGTTCCCCGCGAGGCCGCCGGCGTGCGGCTCGACAAGTTCCTCACGGCGCATGTGCCCGGGCTCTCGCTGGAGCGGGCGCGGGTGCTCATCGAGAAGGGCCACGTGCTCATCCGAGGCAAGAAGTGCCAGATGTCGCGCAAGCTCTGGGGTGGGGAGGAGATCGAGCTGAGCAGTCCTTCGCCGCGCCCTCCGTCGCACGCCCAGGTGCGGCGCTCCGTGGAGGGTCCCGAGCTGCCGGTGCTCCACGACGACGCGGCCATGGTCATCATCAACAAGCCGCCGGGCCTGGTGGTGGAGCCCAACGGGGGTGTGCCCTCGGTGGTGGAGCTGCTGGCGGCGCGGTTGCAGCCGTTCGACGTGGAGGGCCTCTCGCTGCCTGGGGTGGTGCAACGGCTGGACCGGGAGACGAGTGGGTGCCTCTCGATGGCGCGCACGGACGCGGCCGTCGCGGCGCTCGACCGGGCGTTCCAGGAGAAGCGCGTGGACAAGCGCTACTGGGCGCTGGTGCTGGGAGAGACCCCGGAGAGTGACCGGCTCGAGGCGCCGTATGGCCGAGACCCGAAGAACCCCCGGCTCTTCACGACGAAGGTGCGCTCGGCGCGGCGCGCGGCGCTCTCGTATGAGGTGCGCGAGCGGCTCCAAGGGGCGACGCTGGTGGAGGTGAAGCTGGAGACGGGGCGCACGCACCAGATTCGCGTGCAGATGGCCGAGGCGGGGTACCCCGTGCTCGGCGATTCGATGTACGGCCCCGCGGAGACGCGCATGCACCCGGCGGCGAAGGAGGTCGGCCGTCAGGCGCTGCACGCGTTCCGGCTCACGCTGCCGAGCCCCCTCACGGGGGAGATGGTGAGCGTCGAGGCGCCCCTGCCCGAGGACTTCCAGCGCGCCCTGGCGATGCTGCGGGGGTGACGCTCACGGCTCCTGTGCATCGTGCTCATGCTCCTCCTCATCGAGGGCAATGGAGAACGGGTGGAGCACGCGGTGGTTGATGTTGCGATGGTGCACCGCGAGGTACGAGTCGCCTGAGATCGTGAGGACGGATTGGTCAGGCGGCTCGGTCTGGCTCATGAACCAGGCCTCCGCCTCCTCGCATGTCTTGAACGAGGCCACGGCTGGAGGGAGACCTTCGCGCTTGAGCCGGCCGAGATGGTATTCGATCACGGGGAGGGGAATCAGGCGACGGTGGTTCAGCTCGCGGTTGTACAAGACGGAGTGGTACTGGTCCGCGATCAGCACGAGAGTCGAATCGGGTGGTTCGGGCTGGCTGTTCAGCCAGGTTTCCGCCTCCTCGCGTGTCTGGAACGCGGCCACCACGGGCGGGGGGGCATTTGAATCGAGGTACTGGAGGAAGTCCGCGAAGGCGTACCTCTGGCCCGTCGAGGTGATGAAGAGGATCGCGTTGATGGCGACCGCGAGGAGCTCCTGCTCTTCTGTGGATTGAGCAGTGGCTTGGATCCGCGCGAGAAGGCCCATCACGTCCTTGGTGAGTTCCCGCTTGTTGGTGGTCACGGCGACACCTCCGCGAGGTATGGCTCGGAGGGGATTGCAGGCGAGGCCACGAGTGCAATCGGCGCGAGGATGACGAGGCCTGCCCCAGCCGAAACCACGACGAAGACCATCCCCGCTATCATGACGACGCTGCCCACCAGGACTGCCTTGTGGTTGCGCTTCAACCAGTCGACAGCGCCGTCCACCGCCGTGAATTCTTGAGGCTGGAGCTTCTGCAGTTCTACGCAATCCTGGTAGGCCTGCCAGCACGTCTCCCGGCAATATTCTGACTTTCCGCCGCTCTTGCGCGGGGTTTTGGTGTGTCCGAAACCCGGGGGAAGAGGACGACGCATGCAGTTCTGGTAACAGCTCTGCAACTCCTGGTCGCAATCACGTGGCCGGGCAGCGACGGGGACGATGCGCCCATGGGGGCCGTCGTTGCTCGATTGGTACCTGTACCGCGCAAAGTTTAAATCCTCGGCACGTTCCCAAGTGTGGGTGACATGGCCATCGGGCTGCTCGCTGATGATGAGCACGAGGTCAGCGCGCTCCTCAGTACTAGCAGGAGTGGTGCCGCCGCGGGTGGCGCTACATGCGGTGAGCAGCACACCAAGGCTTGCCGCAATGAGTCTTCTTGGGGGCGTACTGTTTCTCACGCTAGATGCTCCTGCTGCCCTTGGCATGTGCGTCACCCTATGCGCCACTGCCCGAGGACTTCCAGCGCGCCCTTGCCTTGTCCCGGGGGCGCGCCCTGAACGCCTTCCATGACCTCCCATCGTTCGTCCAACATCCAACTGAAGAGGTGACCGCTGGAGTGGGATGATGTGATCCCGCCTCACCGGCTTGAAGTTCTAAATTATTGAAAATACTATGGTTTTTTCTCGCTCTCGGTTGATGAAGGGGGGCAGTTCCACCTCGGCGGATGCCCCGGGGGATGTCAGACCCGCAGGGTAGTTTGCGTCCTTGCCGCTGAACCGGAACCGACGCGCCATGGGCGTGAAGGAGGGTGTCAGCCGGCAAGGGGGTTCCATGGGAACGAAGCGGTGCGTGTTGGGGGCGGTGTTGGGAGCGGCGTCGGTGCTGCCGGTGGTGTGCCTGCCGTTGGCGACTCCGACGCATCTGAACAAGGAGGAGCAGCAGGGCGGCGTCTCGCGACAGGCGGGACGGCCCTTCGAGAATCACCAGGGCGAGCCGAGCTCGCCGGCCGAGGTGCCGACGGTGCCCGCGAGCCCCGCCGTCGACGAGCCGAAGCACCCGTGCGAGCTCGTCACGGTGATGCGGGTGCCGTGCGACCCGGCGACGTCCACGTGCGAGTACACCTACTGGGAGTGCCCGCGGAACGTGAAGCCGCTGAGGGCGTGACGGAGTGACACGCGGCCCGTGCGCGGGCCGACTCGAGCGCGGCGGGTCGGGCTCCTCGGAGCCTGGCTCGCCGCGCTGCCGTTTGCGGGAGCGCCTCTCGCTCTCTCCTCTCGCGACGCCGCCTATACTGGGGTTTACCCAAGAGAGGCGGTGGCATGCGCATCAGAAGATTACTGTTCGTCGGTGAGGTGAGCCGTGGATCACCCCAGCCTTGATGAATTGACCGCGATGTTCCACGCGGCCCGGAAGGCGGGAGAGGCCCATAAGGACAATCCCGAGCAACTGCGGCTCCACCGTGAGTTGCTCGCGGCCTGTCCCGCGTTCACTCCCAACCTCCTGCGCCTCGCCCGACTGCTCCAAGTGATCGAGCAGCCCGATGTGGACGCCCAAGAGTCCTTCTCCGAAGCCCAACGACTGCTGGAGCAGGCCGTACAGAGTTCGGAGCGGAGCGCTCCCTCGCTGGTGGAACTCGGGTACTTCCTGGACGATCTCCGCAACGCACCCGAGGACGGGCTCACGCTCTACCAGGAGGGAGCGGCGAAGGCGCTGGAGACACTCGAATACGCGTGGGCGGGGATGATCCGCTACTGGACCGACATGCGCTCCCGCGAGTCGCTGTCACAGGCCCTCCAACTCGGGGAAAGGGCACTGAAGGTCTTCCCCGAGTCCGAGCGCATCCTCTACTACGTGACGGACGCGAGGCGGTACGCCGCGCAGCAGGGCCTCCTCCCATCCGAGTGAGGTATCACCACTTCCTCAGCTGAGGGCGTGACGAAGTGACACGCGGCCCGTGCGCGGGCCGCCTTGAGCGCGGCGGGTCGGGCTCCTCGGAGCCTGGCTCGCCGCGCTGCTGTTTGGGGGGCTTGATTCCCCTGAACGAGCAGCATCCCCGGGCTGAATCAGGTGCGCGTATCAACAAAATCAAAGTCAGGCAGTTCCTTGAGGCCGTATGCTTGGAGCGCCAGTTCATCGAGCTTTTGAAAGTCCCGGTTCCGGAACGCAGTGC
>NZ_DASVWK010000082.1:0-7502 GCF_036389735.1 Archangium sp.
GTGGAGGGCGGGGCCACCTCGGCCTTGCGCACCTTCTCCAGCACGCTGAAGTCGCTGTCGCCCACGAAGAGCCGCTCGCCGGTGAGCATCTCGTAGAGACACACGCCGATGGCGAAGATGTCGCTGCGGCCGTCCAGCGGCAGGCCGCGGATCTGCTCCGGGCTCATGTAGCCGAACTTGCCCTTGAGGATGCCGGCCTGCGTCTTGGTGGCCTTGCCCGCCGCCTTGGCGATGCCGAAGTCGATGACCTTCACCTCGCCCTCGAACGAGATGAGGATGTTCTGGGGCGAGATGTCGCGGTGGACGATGTTCAGGTCCTGGCCCTGGGTGTTCTTCTTGCGGTGGGCGTAGTCCAGGCCCTCGCACATCTTGGACACCAGGTAGGCCACCAGCGGGACGGGAGCGGCCTCACCCTTCTTCCGGCACCGGTCGAAGATGGCCCGCATGTCCTTGCCGGGGATGTACTCCATCGCGATGAAGTAGCTGTTGGAGATCTGCCCCAGCTCGTAGATCTGCCCGATGTTGGCGTGGTTCAGCTGGACGCTGATCTTCGCCTCATCGATGAACATCGAGATGAACTCGTCGTCCTCGGCGATGTTGGGGAGGATGCGCTTGATGGCGACGAGGCGCTCGAAACCTCCCGCGCCGAACATCTTTCCGCGCCACACCTCCGCCATGCCGCCGATGTTGATGCGGTCGAGGAGGAGATATTTCCCAAACGGGATGGGTTGCCGCTTCGGTTGAGTGGTCGTCACGGGGTGCGTGGCTCGGTGTGTTGAGAACCGAGCCTAGCGACCGCGCCTCCATAGGGTCAACCTTGGCCCGCGACCCTCCCCCGGTTGTCCCCTCTCCTTCTCAGGGGTTGGGAGCCGGAGCCGCCGGGGCCTGGGCGGGTCGCGGCTCCTCGGGAGGCCGCTGGAAGGGCCCCTCGGGGGTGCCCTCGGCCTCCTCCTGCTCGGGGAGTACGGGTTGGACGACCGCCACGTGCGGCTCACCGCCCTCTGACAGCACGGCCGGTCGACCAAAGCGCTCGCCCGCTGGCAAGCCGACCAGGGTGACCCAGGCCACCTCGCGCCCGGGGGCCACGCAGTAGATGAAGGTCCCCACCTCCAGGCCGGGCGCCTCCCCGACGGGCCCCTGGCAGTTCTCGCGCACCTGGAGCGACCAGCCCGGCGCCCGCGTCCCCCGTACCAGATACGGAGGCTGGCCCATGTCATCCAGCACGGGGCGCAGCACCGCCGGGTCGGCGGGCACGGTGCGCCCGTTCGTCAGCGTCTGGACCCGGTCCTGGAAGTGGCCCAACGACATGAGGGCCACATCCTCCGGGCTCAACGGCACCTGATTCTCCAGCAGCACCAGCTCCACGAAGAGCGTGCACACCAGGACGATGGGCAGCAGCCGGTAGCCCTTGAAGCCCTCGGGCCGCTCGCGCCACAGGCCCCAGAGGACCACGCCGAGCACCCCCACCGTGACGACCAGCACCCCCGCGGGCCACATCACCCGGGGCGGCTCCAGGAAGGCGGACACCTCGGCGCTCCGGGCGCGAAGGCCATCCAGCAGGCCGCCCCCGTAGAGCCACAGGAGAAGCAACAGGCAGACCGCGTTGGCGGTGACCGTCTTGGGCGCGGGGAGCTTCATCCGGCGAGCGTACGGGCGGGGTCCGTGGCGGCGGCGCGATGACTGGGGAACCAGGCCCCGGCCACCGCGGCCAGCAGTCCGAGCATCACCCCGCCCACCACGACGGGCCAGGGGAAGGAGAAGAAGCTCTCCGGCTTGAAGGGAAACTGCGGCAGGTAGGAGCGCGCCAGCCGATCCATGAGCACCGCGAGGAGGATGGCGGCGAGGGTGCCCAGCAGCCCCCCCACGAGCCCCACCACGCCCGCCTCGGCCAGGACGATGTTGCGCACGTCCGCGCGCGAGGCCCCCACCGCCTGCATGACCCCGATCTCCTTGGCGCGCGCGCGCACCGAGGCGCTCAGCGCATGAGCGATGTTCACCGCCGCGAGCACGCAGATGAGGATGGAGAGCAGCGCCAGCGCGGACGTGGTGAGGGTCACCGCCGCGCCCACGTTCTCCGCCAGCCGCCGCTCCTGGTCGTCGATCTCCAGGCCCATCTCCTTCACCGCCTCGACGAGGCCCGACACCGCGCCCGGGCTGGAGGCCACCAGCGTCACGCTGGAGTAGGTGTCCGCGTCCTGACCCAGCTCGCGGTTGAGGCGGATGGCGGAGTCCAGGGGGATGGTGACACCCGCGAGCAGCGCGCGGTCGGAGGCGCCCACCACCTGCACCTGCGTGGAGATGACGGGGGCATTGGGAATCGCGGCGGCCACGTAGGAGCGGTTGAAGTCCACCGGGAGGGTGAAGCCGACGAGCATCCCCGGCGCGAGCCTCGGCAGCTTGCGGGCCGGGGCGAAGGTGTTGTTGTAGATCTCCAGCAGCCGCGTGGAGATGAGGGCCGGCAGGGGCTGGCCCGGCCCGGGGTCCACGAAGCTCCCCTGTTGGACGTCCCCCTCGACGAGGCCGGGCTCCACGCCCACCGCGAGCACGTCCATGCCCATGCGCAGCCTGCGGCCGAAGAAGTCGCCGTCGAAGCGGCTCGCCGCGGGGGCGCGCACGCTCATCTTCCGGTACACCTTCTCCACGTCCGGCAACGCCTGGAGGCGCTCCACCATGGCCGCGTCCAGCTTGCCGCCCCCGAGGAACGAGCCGAGCGACACCGCGGGCGGCACCACGTCCACCAGCCGCGCGTCGTTGGGGAAGATGCGCTCGCGGATGACGCGGCCCACGCCGAGGCCCAGGCCCAGGAAGAAGACGAGCGCCCCCACGCCCATGGCCACGCCGAAGGCGGAGAAGAAGGCCCCCCGCCGCTCGCGCGACAGGCTCAGCCGCACCAGTTGGGTCAACGCCGCCAGCCTCATGACGCACCTCCCGCCAGCGCGGTCCGGGGCTCCTCGACGAGCCGGCCCTCCTTGAGGCGCAGCACGCGCCGGGCCGCCGAGCTCATCCGATCCTCGTGGGTGACGGCGAGCAGCGTGAGGCCCTCGCGGTGCAGCTCCTCGAAGAGGGAGATGACGCCGGCGCCCGTGGCCGCGTCGAGGTTGCCGGTGGGCTCGTCACAGAGCAGCAGCTTGGGGCCGGTGAAGAGGGCGCGGGCGATGGCCACGCGCTGGCGCTCGCCGCCGGACAGGCGCACCGGGGAGCGATCCTTCTTGGCCAGCAGGCCCACCCGGTCGAGCAGGGACTCGGCGCGCTTGCGTGCGTCCGCGTTGACGGCGCCGAAGTGCGAGGGCATCAGCACGTTCTCCACCGCGGACAGGTTGGGGATGAGGTGGAAGGACTGGAAGACGAAGCCCACGTGCTGGTTGCGGAAGCGCGCGAGCTCCGTGTCCTTCAGGCCGGACAGCTTCACCCCGGCCACCTCCACGTCGCCCTGGTAGTGGACGTCCAGCCCGCCCAGCAGGTGCAGCAGCGTGGACTTGCCACTACCCGAGGGGCCCACCACCGCGACGAAGTCCCCCTGCGCCACGTCCAGCGAGAGCCCGTCGAGGACGCGCACCTCGGTGCCGTCCCCATCCCTGTACTGCTTGACGATGTCGCGAGCGCGTATCACCGGGGAGCCAACCAGAGGGTGAGCTCGGCCTGGAGGGCCTTCTCCTTCTCGGAGAGGCCCAACGTCACCGCGCGGAGGTCATCCGTGGCCTCCAGCCAGCGCACGGTGGTCGCCTTGATGGCGAAGCCGCCGATGCCCCAGGCCTCGGAGGGAAGCGCCTTCACCGCGTCGGAGAGGCGGCGCAGGTCCAACACCGCCCCCAGCACCGGGCCGTCGAGGGCACCGCGCAGGTCCTCCGCCACGGGGTTGCCGCCAGCGGGGCCCTTGAGTCGCGGGAGCGCCGCCTCGAGGCGGGACCGCGGCGCGGCGAGCACCACCTTCTCCCCCACGATGGCGAAGTGCGCACCCTCACCCTGCCGGTACGAGGTGAGGTAGACGCGCTGGCCGTCGAGGTCCTCCGGCTTCACCTCGGCGCCGAAGCGCTGGGCGACGGCGGGCACCTTCTCCAGGGTGGCGGAGAGGCTGGCCGCGTCCTTCGTCTCGCCCACGACCACCATGTGGACGAAGCGGAAGGGGTTGGTGCGCCGCGGGTCCAGCGAGGGCAGGCCGGCACCGAGCTGCACGGTGGGCGCCAGGGACACGCCCGCGACGACCCCGGGCTTCAGCTTGTCCAGCAGCTCGCCCTTGAGGTCGAAACCACTCTCCTGCACGGCGCGGGTGACGGAGGCGCCGACGAGGTAGGGCCACACGCCGCCGAGCTGCGAGGGATCTCCCCGGAAGCGAGCCACGAAGACGCTGTCCTCCGGGAGGTAGCCGAGCTGCTCCGGAGCCTGCTGCGGGATGAGCGCGGCGAGCGAGGCCTGCGTGTCCGGCCAGGGCGTGTCCAGGCGCAGCGTCACCGCGCGCTCACCGAGCACGCCCGTCATGGTGACGGACTGGGTGGTGCCGGCCGGGACGAGGAAGCCGATGCCACCGGGGAGGAAGGCGTAGAAGTCGCGCTCGGCGGGCAGACGCTTGAGGGAGGCCGAGAGGAGCGGCTCCTCCGTGAGGGACTGGTCCGCGGCCAGCGTGGCGTATTTGGAGAGCTGGGAGACCATGGGGCCCGCGCCCAGCAGGGCGTAGCCCTCGGTGAAGAGGAGCCCCAGCGAGGGCCCCACGCCGGGCCGGCTGAAGGTGACGAGCGTGCCGCCGGGGACCTTCTGCTCGGCGCTCTGGGAGGCGCCGAGGCGATCCCGGGCGAGCTTGGCGAAGGTGTCCCGGAGGATCTTCTCGTCCTTCACGCCGAGCACGGTGAAGGCCTGGTCTCCACCGAGGAAGGCGGCACCGGCGCCCCGGGCCGGGTCGATGCCGGCGGCCTCCATGGCCTGGCGGCTGCGCAGGTCCACGCCCACCTGCCGCATGATGCTGGAGACGAAGGACTCGGCGGACGTGGCGTTCTGGAGCTGGGCGAGGAAGTTGGCCAGCTTGAGGTTCTGGAAACGGGCGAGCTTCTCGCCGAGGGCGCCGAGGTCGGGGACGACGAGGGCGGCCTGGGCACCGCGAGGCAGGAAGCGTGCGGGAGTGGTCGTCTTCGCCCCGAGGACGCCCTGCTTCTCACCGCAGCGGGAGCAGCCGGCGAACACGAGCAGGACGAGCAGGAGCCAGGGAGAGGCGCGGCGGAGCATAGAGGTGGGAGTGTGCGGGGGCATGGGCCAGCAGTCCAGGAGGCGACCTTGCCATAACTGGAGCCGCGCTGGGAGCATGGGTGATCAACCCGCCGCGCCACGAGTCCATCCCCAAACGGGGCGGTGGCAACCCCAGGGAGAGGGACATCCATCATGTTCGATTGCTCGATGCGCAGGGCAGGCCTGCTGGCAGCGGTGTTGCTGCTGACGATGAGTACGGCGGCGGAGGCCACGACCGTCCAGGTGTACTACGACGTCGGCTACGGCAACCGCATCACCATCCGGGGCAGCAAGGCGCCCCTGTCCTGGACCACGGGCACCAACGCCACGTGGACGACGGGCAACGTCTGGACGCTGACCTGGGCCGACTCGGTGGGCGACGTGGAGATCAAGCCGCTCATCAATGACGCGACCTGGTCCACCGGCGGCAACTACCGCATCCGCGCTGGCACCACGGTGAAGATCTATCCATTCTTCGGCCCGGCCACGGGCAGGCTCCAGTACGTCTCCAACTTCTACTCGCCGCAGTTCGGCAACTACCGGACGCTCACCGTCTATCTGCCGCCGAGCTACACGACGAACCCGCTCAAGCGCTACCCGGTGCTGTACGCGCACGACGGGCAGAACCTGTTCGATGCCTCCCGAGCCACCTATGGCGTCGAGTGGCGGATGGACGAGACGGTCAACTCGCTCATCGGCAACGGCCAGATGGACGAGGTCATCATCGTGGGCATGGACCACGGTGGCTCCAACCGCATCCACGAGTACACGCCGTGCTGTGATCCGCAGTATGGGGGTGGAGGCGCGGACAAGCACGAGCGGTTCGTCATCGACACGGTGCGGCCGTACATCAACCAGAACTTCCGGACGCTGACGACGAAGGCGAACACGGCGCTGACGGGCTCCTCGCTGGGCGGGCTGGTGTCGTTCTACGTGGGGCGGCGCAACCCGACGGTATTCGGGAAGCTGGCGGCGCTGTCGAGCTCGTTCTGGTGGAACAACCAGAAGCTGACGCAGGAGGTGGAGGCGTCCACGACGAAGGTGGCGGTGAACTTCTACATCGACGCGGGGACGGACGGCGACGGGCTGCCGGAGACGACGCGCATGAGGGACGCGCTGGTGGCGGACGGCCACGTGCAGGGCAAGGACCTGTACTACTACGTGGCGCAGGGAGCGGGACACAACGAGTCCGCCTGGGCGACTCGCCTGAACATCCCGCTGACGTACCTGTTCCCCTGGCAGAGCACGGTCTACTGAGGCTCTGACCCACCCAAACAAACAACCCTCTCCCTTCTGGGAGAGGGTTGGCCCTACCGCACCCGGGTCCCGTGCGGCAGCGGGCCCGACGTCTCCTCGCTGAAGTCGAGGAAGCGCTCCATATCGCGCACCGTCTCGTCGGTGGCCTGCGCCTCGGCGTTGAGCGTCTCCAGCTGCCGGTTGACGACCTCGGGGTCTCGGATGGCGATGGACTGCTCGTGCGTCAGCCGCATCAGGTCCTCGATGCTCGCGAGCTGGTGGCTCACCACCTCGCGGCTCTCCCCCGCCTGCTCGAAGCGCGCCAGCCGCCGCCGGAGAATCTCCAGCCGCTTCTCCTTGATGTCCTTGAGCCGTGGGTTCGTCTCCTGCACCAGCTCCGCCTCCATCGAGCGCACCTCCTTCTCCAGCGACACCCGGTCCGCCGAGTTGAGGTACGTGCGGTACTGGTTCAGCGTGGAGATGAGCCGCAGGAACGAGGTGAGGAGCGTGTCCAGCTTCTGCTCGCTGCTGGCCGACAGCACCCGCCCTCCGGGCAGCTTCGCGTAGTTGGCGAGGATCTTCTCCTTCAGCCCCAACAGCTGCTGGTAGTGCTCTCGCTGCGAGGGCGCCAGGTCCGACAGCAGCGACTCCACCTGCTTCTGTGCGGCCTCCTCGTCCTTTACCCCTGGCTCGCGCGAGCGCACCGCGCGCTGGAAGCGCTTCGAGGTGCTCGCCACGCCCAGGTACAGCCCCTCCACGCCCAGCGCTATCAGCGCGGGCACTGGATTCTCGGTGATCGCCGACGACGCCGAGGCGGTCAGCAGTCCCACCAGGTTGGCGGGCATCAGGAAAGCGGCCTTCAAGAAGTTGGGGGTACGGGCCACGGACGTCCTCGCCAGGGAGGCGCCCCACGGGCAGAGGGCTTCAGGGCCCTCGCGCCTCCGACACGTATTTCAGCGCGCCGAGATCGCGGGTGTCCTCGGCCGGCGGAGCGCCCGCCGTGCGCTTGATCTTCTGGTAGAGCGCCGAGGCGCTCTGGAACAGCTCGTCAT
>NZ_DASVWK010000083.1:0-21437 GCF_036389735.1 Archangium sp.
CCGCCATCCACTCCGCCATCCGCGCGGGCGTCCGCTACGGAGGTGGGGTTGCCGGGCTCGACCGCGTCCAGGGGGCTGCCGCCAGTGCCCTCGTTCTTCTCCCCGGTCTCTCCCTGGGCCACCTGGCTGGAGGGGGCCGCCTTCGTCGCGTCGCTGGTGGATGCGTTCGGCGAGCGCATCTGCGACTGGCTGGGAACCGTCCCGTTGGGACCGCCCGGGGCTCCGGGAGGCTGGATATGGGCCCGGTGGGCGGGCGGAGCGGCGATGCCCTCGGCCTCCGGGCCGACGAGAATTTCAAGGTGGCGCCATTCGAAGTCGTAGTTGCGCACCTGGGAGCGGGGAGCGCGACGCGGTACGACGTAGACCTGGGCCAGGGCCGCCTCCGGGAGGAAGACGGAGAGCAGGCCAATAATGATCAGAAGTCGATTCACAGGAACGACCTCCCGGGTGGGGAGACGAGGGACGGACCGAATGAACCTAGGCAGGCTCACCCGGATAGGCGAGTGGGCAGCCGAGCGCTTCTGGCCGAATGCTCAGCGTTACACGTCCTCAACGCTTCAGATGTTGGGTGAACCAATGCTTTCGTCCCGCCCAGGTGCCCGCTATGGAGGGCCCATGAACCGTTTTCTGGTAGCCATGACAGGTGCCCTGCTTCTTGCCTCCGGGTGTGCGAAGCAGGAGCCGGAGAAGAAGGAGTGTCAGCTGGAGGCCTTCGATCTGTCCGCTTGTGACCGGTCGGGGCTGTCCTCCGTGAAGGCGGAGGGCATCTGGCATGTGAACGTGTCCCTGGAAGACGGCAGCGAGACGCCGGGGGCGATGAACCTGACCCCGGACCTCGGGCATCTCTTCGGCACGTCGCTCACCGAGCGTCAGGTGGAGGGCGAGACGTTCTTCCTGGCCAGCGACTTCCAGAACCCGGGCTTCGAGCCCCTGCGCTTCGCGCTCGCGGGGTGCCAGGCACCCACGCCGGAGCGGGTGCGGGGCCAGTTCCGCCGCTGCTCGGGGGGCGCGGCCGATCTGAAGGGGACTTTCGAGGCGGTGCACCTCTCGCGGCAGGTCGGCGAGCCGGAGGCGTCCGGGGTGGAGCTGGTGCGGGAGGCCGCCCTGCCGGACAAGGCGATAGCGACGGACGTCTTCGTGGCGAACGGCTACGCCTACGTGACGGCGCTGTCGAGTGGCATCTACATCTTCGACGTGAGGGATCCGACGAAGCCGCTCGGCACCCCGGTCCTGCTCTCCTCGAAGGGCGACAACTGGAACCAGGCCTGGGTGAAGGATCAGACGCTCTTCGTGGCGAGCAGCAGGGAGGGCATCCTCCTCTACGACGTGAGCAACCCGGCGGCCCCCAAGCGGCTCAAGGCGCTGCCAACCCCCGCCGTGGACGTGTGGGGGCTGTACGTGGAGGGGACCCGGCTCTTCGCCATGTCTCCCTCTCCGCGGGCCGAGGTGCTCATCTATGACATCCAGACGCCCACGGCGCCCTCGCTGCAGTCGCGCTACGTCGTGGAGGACAGCGCCCCGGAATCAGGAGAGAGCCCGGTGGGGGGCGTGGTCCACAACAACCAGCTGTACATCGCCCACTGGCGGTACGGGCTGGCGGTGGCGGACGTGACGCCGCCGAACCAACCCTCGGGACAGGGACGCTTCGGGTACGACAAGGCCACCACCCGCTGGGTTGCGGCGGGGACCATTGGTGCTCGAACGGTAGTCTTCGAGGCCAGTGAGGGCTGGGGCTCACGGGTGCGCGCGCTGGACGTGACGAATCCGAAGAACATCCAGGAGTTGGGCTCCTACACGCCGCGGACCGAGTCCTCGGTGATGGGACTGACGCTGGTGGGCACGAAGTTGTACGTGGCGCATAGCCTGGACGGACTGCGCGTGCTGGACGTGTCCGACCCGTATCAGCTTCGTCTGGCGTCCTGGTACAATACCTGGAGGGAGACGGATCCGGGGCGTGGGCGCTTCTTCCTGGACGGTCTCAGCTCGGTGAGGGTGTCGGGTGGTGACAGTTACCTCTATGCGACCGATACGTCGCGCGGTCTGCTCATCTTCCGTGAGCAGGGTTGAGTGGAAGCATGAGTCAGAGCGTTGCGAAGTCGTGTGAGCGGTGCCAGACCCTGCCGGAGAAGCTGGAGCTCGAGGGCGCCGGCCGTGTCTTCCTGTGGCTGCCCCTGGGGCACAGCTTCGGCAAGCTCGTCAAGGTGCTGGGCGATTCCGGGCGCGAGTACCAGGTGACGCCGCAGGCGCAGTGCGTGGCGGTACGGCTGGATGGCTCGCACCTGGGCAACTTCGTGGCGGATGTGATGGGGGCGCTGACGGGCGAGGAGTCCCGGGCCACGCGCGCGCTCTTCGTCCAGGGCCATGGGGAGCCGGGGCTGGGGGACTACCCTCGGGTGGGCTCGCTGACGCAGCTGCTCACCATGGCGCGGGCGGGGTGGTTGGTGGACATGCTCGCCGAGAAGCGGGTCACCAGCCACTACCAGCCCATCGTCCGCGCGAAGGACACGCGCGAGGTGTACGCCTACGAGGCGCTGCTGCGCGGCCAGGAGCGGGACGGCTCGCTGGTGCCGCCGGGGAAGATGCTCTCGCTGGCCCGGGACGCGGACCTGCTCTTCCAGTTGGATCTGGCGGCGCGGCTGTCGGCGGTGCGCGAGGCCGCGCGGCTGGGGCTCCAGGTGCCGGTGTTCATCAACTTCACCCCCACGGCCATCTACGATCCCGCCTTCTGCCTGCGCTCCACGGTGGCGGCCATCGCCGAGGTGGGGATGCCGCCGCAGAACGTGGTCTTCGAGATCATCGAGTCGGACCACACGCCGGACGCCAACCACCTGAAGACGCTGATCGCCTACTACCGGCAGGCGGGCTTCCGGGTGGCACTGGACGACCTGGGGGCGGGCTACTCGTCGCTGAACCTCATCCACCAGCTGCGCCCGGACATCATGAAGCTCGACATGGAGCTCATCCGGGGCATCCACCAGGACGCCTACAAGGCCTCCATCACGGAGAAGCTGCTGGAGCTGGCGCAGAAGCTGGGCATCCTCACGGTGGCCGAGGGCATCGAGACGCCCGAGGAGCTGCGCTGGGTGCGCGAGCACGGGGTCGACTTCGTGCAGGGCTACCTCATCGCGAAGCCGGCCAGCCCGCCGGTGACCAAGACGCCGTCCTTCACGGACTGACGTCCGAGGTGTCCTGGTTGACGAGCGTGGTGCCCTGGCGGTTGAGGGTGAGCCGCCAGGCTTCTTGCAGCTCGGAGCCGGCGGCCTGGAGCGCCATGCGGGCCGGGTAGATGTCGCGCTGGGACACGGCGTTATCGACGGTGGAGAGCCGACCGCGCGCGCTCTCGAGGAGGCGCGTGGTCTCGCCGCGGCCGGCCTCGGTGGCGGTGCCCAGGGCGGTGGAGAGCTCCTGCTGCGCGGAGGCCACGGCCGGGCCGATGTCGAGTTCGCCGCTCTCGAGCAGTTGGTCCGCGGTGCTCAGCCAGGCGTAGGCGCGTTGCAGGCTCGCCAGGCGTTGCTGGCGCAGCCGCTCCAGCTCACTGGCTCGCTCCTGTTGGGTGGCCTGTTGTTCCTGGACGGCCTGGAGACGCTCCTGGTCCTCCTGCCGCCGGGCCTCCACCTCGGCCTGGAACGTCTGGAGCCGGGCGCGGAGCAGCTCCAACTCCCGGGCGGTGCTTTGCTGCTCCTCGTCGCTCTGGCCTTCTCGCGGATCGGCTTCGGCGCCGAGCACGAAGCCAGGTGCCTGATCCGCATCGGGCGCGTCCGGCGTGGGAGGAGTCGTGGGCGTCTGCCCGAGTAACAGCGTCAGGGGGAGTGCGAGCCATCCATTCATCCCCGAAAAGTTGTCCACCGGGACACGTTCGAGCACACCCGGGAAGGTGAGCGCCCGGGTGCCCGTCCGCTGGGCGAGGAACCCGGTTCTGCTTGCGCTTCCCAGCGGAGGAGCGGTCGTCACGAAGCCGGGCCTGCTCCTCCATCCCGCTGGAGTAGGCAGCACCCCTCTCACCCCTACAGGAGTTGCAGATGAAAACCGTCCACAAGAGCCGGCTGGCCGCCATCGTTACGGCCGCGGGCTCTCTGATGATAGCCGGCTTGAGCTTCGGTCCTTTCACCGCCGCTGCGGCTGTGCCGAGCTGCGTGCGGACCCAGCTCAATGACAAGGGCTACACGGATCACCTCACGGTGACCAACAGCTGCAAGAGCCTGCAACGGGTCAAGGTCGTCATCGCCAACGCCACCGACAAAGCCTGCAGGAGTTTTGGCCCCGGCTTGAGCTTGAAGTACGACTGGAAGTACCCGGGTCGGTTCGACAAGCTGGTGCCTTGCTAGGCCCAGGAACGCCGGGGCCTGTGGGGACGCGACTTCAGCGCGAAGCGGTCTTCTCCGGCCGCACCCACCCCGGAAGCACGGGCTCGTTGATTCCCGTCGCCCCGTCCTGCTCCAGTCGGGTGTTCACCTTCGGAGGCGCTCCGACCGTCACGTCCCGCCCGCGCTCGAAACGCTGGGCCTTCACCAGCGCCAGGGTGGCCCGATCCAACAGGAGCGCCCGCCGCGGTGAGGGGACGAGCAGGACCGAGATGTCCTTCGTCAGCGCCTTCACCGCGTCGGGCTGGAGCGTCCCATCCGGACGGAAGAAGCGGGCCTGGACCTCGTCGTTGCTCCCGTAGTCGTCTCCCGCCCCCACCTGCGCGAGCCAGTGGGCGTACTCGCCCTGACCATCGGCGCGCTTGGGCTCCGGGATGCCCTTCAGCCCCCGTTGCGCCCAGTGGTACCAGCCCTGCTGGAAGGCCGCGCCCGGGTCGAGCTTGCGCGCGAAGCTGAAGGTGCTGTCCGTGGTCGCTCCCACGCCGCCGTGGCACCCGATGCAGGCAGTGGTCTCCTCGACGTTCTGGGGGCGCAGCGCTCCGCCCGCGTCCTCGATGAAGCCCTGCATCAGCCAACCGGTGCCCGTGCCCACTCCGCGCTCCGCGTCCGCGAGCACGGTCTTCAGCTTGTCGGGCTGCTTCTGCTTTTCACGTGCTTCCGCCTCGGCCGCCAGCTGGAGGTCGCTGTACGTCAGCCAGCGGGTCTTCCGCATGTAGCGCAGCTCCTTCATCCGGGCGGCCATGCGGACCTGCCCTCCCTCCACATCGAGGTAGCGCAAGCTGTGGAGGAACTCGGTGCCTCGCGGGAAGAGGCCGGCGGCGGGCCAGCCCTCTCGCGCCCGGTCCAACTCCGCGGCCTGCCCCACGTAACCGAAGGGACGCTCGGGCCTGGGCGGCCACACGAAGGCCACGCGCTTCGCCGTCCCCAGCACGCCATCTCCGTCGAGGTCCGAGCCCAGCTCACGCTCGTCCGTGGGCGGGAGCGGCACATCCACCCGGCGGATGAAGGACTCCAGGATGGCGAGGTTGAGGCGATACACGGCCGTGCTCTCGCGCCCGGCCTTGTCGCGCCGGAACGCGGCGGGAAGGCGGATGAACACGTCTCCCGCGCTCCCGTTGGTGGGCCAGAACATGCCGGGGAAGGGGGCATAGGCGAAGGCACGCCAGCCCGTCATGGCCCCGTCCGGTGAATGATCGAACCCCTCGGCGTCTGGCTGGAACCAGCAGTCGGGGGTGTAGCCCTCCCACTGGCCATTGCCGTTCGCGTCCCAGGCGGCGGGGGGTTGGGCCAGCGCGGCGGCGAGCCGGAGCCCGCCGCGCTCGTCCACGTAATTGCTCGACCGCACCCACGCCAGTAGCTCGGCGTCCGACAACTCGACGGACGGCGGCGGCTGGAGCAGGTGGGTCCAGCGGTTCTCCTCGGCGGTGCGTGCCACCGAGAGCACCGTCTGCACCTCGGCGTCCTCGACGTAGTTGGGCGCGCGGGGTGTCTGGTGACACGCGAAGCAGCCGTTGCGGGTGCGGCCACCCGGCACGTCCTGGGTGACCGCGTAGCATTGCGCCGGCAGGTAGGCCGCCGGATTGGAGAGGCGGGGCCGCTCTCGCGTGTTCGCTGGCAGGGCGGACGCGAGCGCCTCTCGCACCTGGACGACAGGCGTCGACGCGGGCGCGGGAGGAGGTGAACCCCCCGAGCGCCACCCGAGGGCCGCTCCGACCACGAGCAACCCGGCTACCAGCACAACCCCTGTCGTCCTTCGGCGGCCCATGTTCTCTGCCCTCGCCTCAGTTCATCGCCGGGAACGGGCCGATGTAACCGGTGTACGACTGCGTGACGCTCACATCCCCACCCGTCTTGTCCGTGTCGGACTCGCCGTAGGGGTGCTGCACCTGGGCCTTGATGTACGCGTAGCCGTTGATGTTCGGGTAGAAGTAGATGCCCGTCGTCTCCGAACCGTAGGGGGCGGAGAAGATGCGGGTCAGCTCACGCGTGACGAGGTTGTAGGACCAGACCATGTCGTTCTGGTGACCGTCGACGGTGTCCTCACCGATGAGCAGCGTGTCGTAGCCGTTGACGAAGGACAGGTTGTCGGGATTGGCGATGCCGTTCACGCTACAGACGTTCGCGGTCGCCGACCTGGCGACGCCCGCGCTGTCGAGGACCGTGAAGTTGGGGTCATAGTAGGGGCTGTTGTCCGGGTAGAGACTGGCGCCAGGCGCCTTCAGCCACATGCCCTCGACCAGCGGCGCGGCGGACTCGACGACGAAGTCACTGCCGAGGGTCCCGTTGGGCGAGACGACCATCTCGTAGACCGCGCCGCAGTCATTCTGGGCGACCTTGACGTGATTGCCGCCTCCCAGATCCTTGGCGCCCGTCGGAGCGTTGATCATGCCGTGGTTCAGCTCGCTGAAGGCCACGTAGAGCCGGTGGGCGGCGGGGTTGTACGTGATGCCCTCGGTCTTGCGGAACTCGGTGGTGCCCCCGACGTAGGCCGCGTAGCGGCGGCTCTCCAGGCGGGAGGCCGCCAGCTCCTGGCCGGGCTTCAGCCTCAAGCACTCGCGGCCGGTCTCCGTGTTGATGGGGCGGAACCCGGAGGTCGGGCAGGTGCCGTCGGCGGACTGGGGCTCGGTCTCGAAGATGTGGGAGAACTGGATGCCGCCGTCGATCAGCGCCTTCACCTCGGCGTTCGTCGCGCTGGGGCCCAGCGGCAGCCAGTAGATGTCGGCCCGGCCCGAGGGCTGGCCCGCCGGGGTGGTCTGGAACCACCGCGCCGCGTAGAGCTGGCCCTCGGACAGGTCCCCCGGCCGCTTGGCCACGAACATGTAGAAGGCGTCGTTGCTGCCGTCGTCGCTCAAGTAGACGGTCCGCTTGTCCGGCATCACGTAGGCGAGCTCGAGCGCACGCCGGCCGGCCGCGTAGTGCTTGGTGACACTGGTGGTGCCCGAGCCGTCGACCGCGACCTCGACCACGTAGCCATAGCGGTACGGGGAGTAGACGGCCTTGGCCTGGTCGATGGTGGCGGTGGCCGGATCCAGCCCCCAGTAGCGCAGCATGGAACGCTCCGCCAGGGCGAGGCCGCTCACCGTGGTCGCGGTCTCATACACGCGCGCATCCGCCGGGTACTCCTCGCTGCTCAAGTTCGTGTTCCAGGGGGACACGCTGCCGGCGCAGGGAACCCAGTAGCCCTCCACGCCCGAGAAGTCGATGGGCCGGGTGCTGACGGCCGTGAGCTTGCCGGTGTTCGGATCCTGGCTCAGCTCGGAGAGGTACATCGCCGCGGGGGTGATCTCGAACTGGGTGAGCTCGAAGATCTTGTTGCCCGTCTGGATGAGCGCCGAGAAGTCGTTGGTCGCGGAGATGAAGTCCGAGCCGTCCGTGTTCTTCACCGGCGAGCCGTCCTTCTGGACCATGCGCCCGAAGACGTGATTGCTCAAGGGCTGACCGGAGCGCAGGACGGTCTCGTACTGGATGGAGAGATCCCGTCCGTTCACCTTCGCCATGGGGCTGGCGTAGACGGCCCGCTTCTCCGCCTCCGTGCGCGCGGCATTGACGGGCGTGAAGCTGAGCGACTTGCCAGCCGCCCCAGGCGTGCCCGGGGTTCCAGGCGTGCCCGGGGTCCCAGGCGTGCCCGGGGCTCCAGGCTCGCCCGTGTCGCCCTTGGGGCCCGTCTCTCCCGCGTCACCCGTGCACGCGGAGAGAGTGAGCGCGGTCAGCGACGCCAACACCAGTCGTCCCGTGCGGCGCTGCCACCGCGAATAATCCGATCGCATCCGTGTCCTCATCTTGAAATGAATGGAGGTCGGAGCGGGCATTGAGCCGGCTCCGATTGGTGGCGGATGCTACTCGCTGGAGACTCCGGGGGAACAGTGGTCCCCGCCCCCACGCCCATGGAGCCGTCAGAGGTCGATGCGCAGACCCACGCCGGCCTGGAAGGTGGGCGCGGCGATGACGGTGGGGGGAATCTGCTGCTCGCCCAGTCTCATGGCGGGCAGGTTGAGCGCGAAGCGGAACTCGCCGCCCTTCTGGCCGTAGTTGGTGGCGACGAAGGCTTCCACGCTGAGGTAGCGCAGGGCGCGGTGCGTCACGTCCAGACGGGTGGTGAAGGAGCGGTCGGACAGGTTGCCCAGGCTGGACAGGATGAAGTTGGTGTCGTCCCAGGAGCCCGGGCCGCCGACCAGGGCGTAGAGCGCGGCGTAGTGCCGGCCAACGTAGAAGGGCTGATACTGGCCCTGGAAGATGAGGTACGGGTAGGCCAGGGAGGTGGGGTAGCCCGTCGAGTTGTAGAAGTACTCGATGCCCACGGTGGCGGTGTCGTTCTCCGAGTACGCGAACGTCCAGGTGGCGCCGCCGCTCGCCTGGGGGGTGTGGCCTTCCGGGTAGTAGCGCTCGATGGGCAGAGTGCTCAAGTCCGGAGGCGCGCCGCCATTGGCCCCCGGGAGCTGGCCGAGCAGGTCCGCGAGCGAGACACCTTCGGGGAGGCGGAAGAGGGGCGTGTCCGAGCCCTTCTTGAGGGCCACCTCGGCGTAGACGTCGATGGGGCCGAGGCCCGAGGAGAAGTCGAGGCCGAAGCGGGGCTCGCGGCCGCGCTGGAGCACGGCATCGAGGCCCAGCTCCGTCTGGCCGAACACCACCTCGGCCCGTGCCGCGCCGCCGACGCGGCCGAGGGTGCTGGCCGGGCCGGCGTTGTCGAGCAGGCCGATGGCGTAGAAGTTCCAGCCCCTGGCTTCCCAGGGCACGTGCACCTTGAGCATGGTGGCGCCGGTGCGCGCGTCGAAGAGGGCGAGTGGATCCCTTCGCTGGGGGCTGAGGAAGTCGGTGGGATTCCAGAAGCGTGAGGTGCCCCACTTCACGTGCTGCTTGCCGGCGGTGAAGAACACCATGTGGTTCAGGTCGAAGCGCAGCCAGGCCTGGTCCAGCAACATGCGCGGGTCGGCGACGGCGGTGCTCGTCGAGCCCGAGGGGATGAGACCGCCCGAGCCCTCCTGACGGGTGGGGTCGAAGGTGAGCCGTCCGAGGACGAAGCCGCGCAGCCGGTCGGTGGGGCGGGCGTCGAGGTAGCCGTCCACCAGCATGGGGGCGGAGAAGGCGGTGTCACCGAAGGACACCCCCTCGCGCCCCTGGGTGAGGGCACGCAGGTAGAAGCGGCCACCGATCTTCAGCGGATCCTCGGTGGCCTCCTCCGTCTCGAAGGCATTGGTGGCCGCCGGGCCGCCGAGGGCCTGGGCGTCGCGGTCCTGCTCGGTGTCCGGGGTGACGCTGGTGGCCGCCGCCTCTTGGGCGGGGGTCAGGGCGGGGCTGTCACCGAAGAGCGAGCCCTCGTCGGGGCGGGGGGCATCCGCCGGAGCGGGCTTCTCCTCGGGGGTGTCACCACCGAAGAGGGAGTCCTCGGCGGGGCGCTGCTCCTGGGCGAGCGCGGGCAGCGCGGCGAGGGCCGCGGCCAGGGCCAGGGTGGTGCGGGTGCTCATCGGCTTTTGCTCTCGAGCCAGGCCTTGGTGAAGATGTTGGTCTCCAGCGGGCGGAGGTCCACGGTCTTGATGACGATGACGGTGGAGTTGGCCTTCTCCACCTCGTCATAGAAGCGCATCTCCTGCGGGTACCAGACGTCGGCCTTCTTGGACTCGCTGAAGAGCTTCTGCCACTTGGGATAGTAGGCGGTGCGCATCAGCCGGCCGGAGAGGGCGAACTCCTGGCGCTTGAGGATGTTGGAGGTGTCCTTGTCCACCCACAGCTTCACCACGGGGTAGGCCACGTCCACGCCCTCGCGGGCCTTGAGGGTGAGCTTGTAGGTGGTGAACTTGCCCAGCTTCTCCTCGCCCTCGAAGGTGGGATCGAACTCCTCGGCCAGGCGCGACTCGTCGAAGTCGGCGCGGCGGCTGTCGGTGCCGGCGATGCGCTCGCGCTCGGTGCGACGCTCCCACTTGCCGGTGTTGGGGTCGTAGCTCCAGAGGTTCTTCTCCATGCGCAGGTAGCCCTTGCCGGACTCGCCCTTGGGCTTGGTGAAGAGGATCATCAGCTTGTCGTCGGCGTCGCGGCGGTAGATGACCGCCTCGCGCACGACGTCCGCTTTGTCCTTCTCCTTCGTCTCCAGGTACATGAGCGACTTGTAGTCGCCGCCGTTGCGCTGCCGGTCGTCGAGCGTCTCCAGCAACTGCTTCATCTGGGCCGCGTCGAGGGCGAAGGCGGCCGGGGCGGACAGGAGCACCGCGGTGAGCGCGGCGCCGAGGAGGTGGCGCGAGGTCATGGTCATCATCCGATGTGGTGCATCGCCGTGACGGGCTTCATCCGCGCGGCGAGGAAGGAGGGGACCAGCGAGATGGCGGTGGTGCACAGCGTGATGAACGTGATGGCGCCCAGCATGGAGCCGGGGTTCACGACGAGGTGGAGCTTCTCGGACAGGATGAAGACCTGGACGGCCACGGGCACGGAGAGGTCCGCGGCGTTGAGCGCCGTGCACACCCCCAGGCCCACGGTGGCGCCCACGGTGGTGCCGAGCAGTCCCAGCACGAGCGCCTCGAAGAGGAACATCACCAGCACGTACCAGCGCTGCATGCCGATGGCGCGCAGGGTGCCGATCTCCCGCGTGCGCTCGCGGATGGCGATCCACAGCGTGTTCATGATGCCCACCGCGATGATGACGAGCAGCACGAAGGTGAGCAGGCCGGTGAGCCCGTCCAGCGCGGCCACGGTCCACTTGATGAAGGAGATCTCATCCTCCCAGTTGGTGATGTCCAGCTTCTGCCCCGTCCAGCCCTCACGGTTGACGGTCTCGAACTTCATGAAGAAGGGCTGGGGGTTGTGCTCCATCATCTGGTAGCCCAGCTCGGGCAGGCGCTTGAAGAGGCGTGCCTGCACGTCGGGGATGGAGGACATGTCCTTGAGGTAGAGCATGAGGGCGCCGGTGGCGTCCGCGCGCATCTGGTAGAGGCCGTGCAGGGTGGAGTTGGGCACGTAGACGTTGAAGGAGCTGAGCATGCCCACGTTGGCGGCGATGGCCGCCACACGCACGTCCACGGTGTTGCTGGTGCCGCGCATGGTGGGGGCGGAGAGGGTGACGCTGTCGCCCACCTTCACCTCGAGCTTCTTCGCCTGCTCCTCGAAGAGGAGGATCGTGTTGGGCAGGGCCAGGTCGTCCAGCTTGCCCTCGCGGATATGCACCACCTTGCGAAAGCCGCTCTCATTCGCCACGTCGATGCCGCCCACGCCGAGCTGCACGGAGCCGGTCTCGCTGACGACCTTCACCCAACCCCGCGAGCGCTGCACGGAGTAGTCGAGCTCGGGCACCTCCTGGCGGAGCTGCTCCATCAGCTTGGGGTAGTTGGTGACGACGGGCGCGGACTGGCCCGCCGTCACCTTGTAGAAGCCGGCCACGTTGACGTGCCCGGTCATCAGGGTGGTGGCGGACCGGAGCATCGTCTCCTTCATGCCGTTGGACAGGCCCATGAGGACGATGAGCAGCGCGGTGACGCCGGCGATGGCACCGCCCAGCAGCAGCGTGCGGCGCTTGTGGGTGCCGAGGTTGCGGATTGCGATGAGGAGGAGCTGGTTCATGGCTTCACTCGTCCGTCTGCATCGCCTGGAGGGGCGAGACCCGGGTGGCGAGGAACGCGGGGTGGAAGGTGGAGAGGGCGGACACCACGAGCACGATGACGAAGGCCTCCACGAGGTTCGACGCGTGCAGGGTGGGGAAGAGCCGGGGGCCCGAGAAGAAGAAGTACAGCGCCTCGTTGCCGGCGGGGATGCCCACGTGGCCGAGCAGCTGCATGATGGCGCCGCCCACGACCGCGCCGAACGTGCCGAACACGAGGCCCAGCACCAGGGTCTCCACCAGCACCATGTTCAGCACGAACGAGCGCTGCGCGCCGATGGCCCGCAGGGTGCCCACCTCGCGCACCCGCTGGAGCGTGGCCATCATCATCGCGTTGTTGATGATGACCAGCGCCACCACGAAGATGATGAAGACGGCGAAGTAGAGCACCAGCTTCGCCACGAGGACGAACTGGCCGATGAGCCCGGAGGCCTTCTGCCAGGAGATGACCCGCAGGGGCAGCCCCTCGGCCTTCACCGTGGCCTGCAGTTCGGCCATCGTCTGCTCCAGCAGCTCCGGATCCTTCAGGAGGACGGCGGCGCTGAGCACCACGCCCTTCTCGATCTCCTCCTGCGTGTACACCCGGTTGGCCAGCTCCTCGCGGCGCACCTTCTGGGCGAAGCCGTCGAGCTGCGCGTCCTCGTCGATGAGCCCCGGGGTGGCGTCTGCCGTCAGGGTGGCGCTGCCCTCCTCGCCGAAGAGCGCGGACTCGGCGTCCTCGCGCTTCACCTCCGCCACGCCGCTGGCCTCCTGCAGCTTCGCCAGCTCCGCTTTCTTCTCCGCGGTGAGGTAGCCGTACAGCTCCCGGAAGGACATCAGGTCCATCAGGTTGAGCGAGCCGGCCACCGCGGACTTCTCCAGCCCGTCGAACTGGTAGGTGCCGTAGATCTTCACGTTCACGCTCTGCACGTAGCCGGTGCGCGTGAAGGCGGTGATGGTGAGGTCGTCCCCGATGCGGATGCGGTACAGGTCGAGCAGCGGGGCCAGCTCGGCGTAGAACTGCCGGTAGCGCGTGTCGAAGTTGGAGTCATCCATGGTGAAGAAGAGGGGCAGCAGCTTGCCCAGCTCCGTCTCCTGGCTGCCCAGCACACGCTGGAGCCGCTCCACGGCCTGCTTCGTCTTGATGGGGTCGAGCTGGAAGAGGATCTCCCGCGTCTGCGTCCGGTTCTCCTTCACCCAGCGCTCGAGCTGCGGGTCCGCGGAGATCATCTTGTGGTTGAGCGTGCGCGCCTCCTGGATGAGGTCCAGCCGGCGGGCGGTCTTCAGCTTGAAGGCCTCCTCGTAGATGAACTTGGACAGGAGCATGCCGCGGCGGCCCGGGGGCACCGGCCCGCCATCCACGATGCGCATACGGTCGAAGGTGTTCTGGAAGTTGACCAGATCGGTGCCCGTGTAGCGGATGTAGAGCATGTCGCCATCCGTCACCTGCGGGGCGATGCGGTTCTCCAGGAACTCCAGCGAGCCGAACGGGTCCTTGTCGAAGTCCGCCCAGAAGGACTCGGAGCGGGCGCGGGCCAGGGCCTCCACGTCCGCGGGATCGTTGGCCTTCTCGTCCACGAGCTCGCTGCGCCGCTTCAGGTCCTCCTCGAGCAGCGAGAGCATCTGGCGCACGTGCGATTGGAGGCTGGAGATCTGCGCGCGCAGCTCGGGGGTCTCGCCCTCGGCGACCTTCTTGTAGAGGTCACGCAGGCGCGCCAGCGTCAGGTCCACCGTATTGCCCGAGGTGATGAGGGCCCCGCTGGTGCCCATGGGCACGACCGTCTTCACGTTGGGGTGCTTCTGCACCACGTCCTTGATGCGCGAGAAGTCATCCACCGCGCTCAAGTCCGGCTCGCCACCCATCTGCCCGAAGAGCGAAAGCTCGTCCTTGGACTTCTCCGAGTACACCTGGAGGTGGCCGGCGACGCTGCCGATGATGCTGCGGCTCATCGCCTCGTCCATGCTGTCGACGAAGGCGCCGCCCACCACCACCAGCACGGTGCCGAAGAAGATGATGCCGCCGATGAGGATGTTGATCTTGCTCACGAACAGGTTGCGCAGGGCCACCTGGAGCAGCAGTTTGAGCTGGCTCATCCGTGAGCCTCCATCGCCTTCTGGGCCTCGGCCGGGGTGATGCGGTCGAGGATCTTGCCGTCGGCCAGGCGCACCACCGCGTTGGCGTGGTTCATCACCTTGGCGTCGTGGGTGGAGAAGATGAAGGTGGTGCCCTCCTTGCGGTTGAGCTCCTTCATCAGGTCGATGATGTTCTGGCCGGTGACGGAGTCGAGGTTGGCGGTGGGCTCGTCGGCCAGTACCAGCTTGGGCCGGGTGACGAGCGCGCGCGCCACGGCCACGCGCTGGCGCTGACCGCCGGACAGCTCGTTGGGGCGGTGCTTCGCGTGCTTCTCCAGGCCCACCTGCTCCAGCAGCGTCATCACCCGCTGGCGGCGCTCGGTCGCGTTCAGCTTGCGCTGGAGCAGCAGGGGGAACTCCACGTTCTGGAAGACGCTGAGCACCGAAACCAGGTTGAAGCTCTGGAAGATGAATCCGATGGTGTGCAGGCGCAGGTTGGTGAGCTGGCGCTCACTGAGCTGCTTGGTGTCCTGGCCGTCGACCATCACCACGCCCGCGCTGGCCGTGTCCACGCAGCCGATCAGGTTGAGCGCCGTGGTCTTGCCACTGCCGGACGGGCCGGCGATGGAGATGAACTCCCCCGGGTACACGTCCAGGGTGACGCCCCGGAGCGCGGGCACCTGCACCTTGCCCAGGGTGTACGTCTTGATGACATCGGAGAGGGAGACGATCGGCTTGGCGCCGCCGGGTACCGAGGTGAGCTGGGTCATGAGAGGTAGAGGAGCTGCTGCTAGCGGGTGACGTTCCGACGCTGGCGCGTGGAAGGGGAGGGGGTATTGGGGGTCTGGGCGCTGGGCTTGCGCGTGAAGCGGGCGCGCCACCGTTCGGCGGCGCCGCCCAGTTCCTCGCGGTAGAAGTCGCAGAACTCGACCGCCTCGCGCAGCTTGTGGCGGTCTCTCAGCCCAGGCATGGCGAGCGCGTCCTGGCACATCTGGCCCAGCGCGTCCATGGCGGAGACCGCCAGCTCGAGCCGGTGGTCCCACCCCGCGCTGTTGAAGATGAAGTAGTGCCGGCGATCCCCCGGGATGCTGGCGGGATCCACGAGGCCGCTGGCCTGGAGCTGGCGGATGTTGGTGGAGATGGAGGCCGGGCTCACCCGCAGCAGCCTGGCGAGCTCGCCCAACGCGAGGGGCGTCTCGGCCAGCAGCAGCAACCCGAGGATGCGGCCACCGATGCGCGGCACGCCCTGGCGCTCGAAGAACAGGCCCATCGACTCGATGAACCGTTCCTCCTCGGCGCTCACACCTTCCCGACGCATGCGCGGTACCCCCCGGCCCGGGGGCCACGCACCCATGTAATTGTGTCAGGACGTTCAGTCAATACTGAATGAACTGAGGCCCAGGCCCGGGCGGGCCTGGGCTGGTGTACGCGGCGGTGGCGGCTTGTCGCCTTCCATGCCGCCGCGCACGACCCTTGGAGCCGCTGGGCTAGTAGCTCTTCTCACCCTTCTTGCCGGAGCCGCCCAGGTCGCCGGAGCCACCCACGTCGCCGGAGCCGCCCAGGTCACCACCGGAGCCGCCCATGTTGCCCTTGTTGATGTCATCGCCCATGCCGGAGCCGCCCACGTCACCTGGCTGCTGGTTGATGCCCGTGTCCGAGTCCAGCCCGCTGCCGCCCATGCTGGCGTCCAGGGAGATGCTCTTGGCCACGTTGTCCGTGCCCTTGATGTCGAAGCTGGCGCGGATCTGCTGGCCTTCCTTGAGGTCCCTGGCGCGCTTGACGCTGGGGTCCTCGAACTTGGTGTCGCGGCCCACCTTGAGCGGAATGACGCCCTGGTCGGTCTGCACGTGGACGAGGGTGCTGCTGCTCTTCACCACCGTACCGCTGACCTGCTTCTCGCCCATCTGCGCGCTGGCACCGCCCATCTGCGCGCTGGAGCCGCCCGCCTGCGAGCCGCCCACCTGCGAACCGGAGCCCGAGCCGCCCACCTGCGAACCAGAGCCCGAGCCGCCCACCTGCGAGCCGGAGCCGGAGCCCGAGCCGCCTACCTGGCCCTGGCTGCCAGAGCCACCCGTGGCATCACCGCCCAGCTGCCCACTGCCCTGAGTCTGCTGGTCCGTGTTCGTGTCTTGAGCCAGCGCCATGCCCGAACCCAGCAGCGCCACGGACGCGAACAGCCCCACAAGCTTCTTCGTCATGTGATGTTTCTCCTGGTCTGGCGGGGGTCGTCGCCCCCCATGGCCGTGCCCCCCGCAGAGCAAAAGCTAGGCGTGGTGTGGGTAGGGGACAGGGACGGGTAGGAAAACGGGCGTGCTCGTCCCCTCCTCGGGCGGCTGTTCCTGGTCCGTCGCCATGCCTGGAGGGCAGGCGGCTTGAACCCGATGGGGCTTTTCCCCTACCGTCAGGGAATCCGACCGCGCCGGCCCCCTGCGTCGGCACAGACAGGAGACGCCTTCCACATGCCCCCGCCGTCCAAGCAGACCGCGCCCGCCCCCGTCGAGGAGCCGCTGCCCACGCCCTCCTTCCCCGCCATCGAGTCCTTCATCGAGCGCGCCTCCGCCGAGGAGGTCCAGTCGCTCTTCTCCCCGGTGAAGAACGAGCTCGCCAACCTCAAGGGTCCCAAGGCGGAGCAGGCCAAGAAGGTCCAGACGGCCATCTCCCGCACCGAGGAATTGCTTGGTGTATTGTTGGAGACGCGCGAGAGGCTGGTGGCCGAGTCGAAGGGTAAAGGCCGGAAATAACAGGCCTTTGGGTCGCCGGATCGTACTTTCCGGTGGGTCGCACGCAACTGTGCCGCGCGATCACCGATAATGCAGAAGAGAGCGCCGGACCCGCCGGGCTCTGAACCTTGGCCGTTCCATCGTCTGGAGAGGAACCATGAAGATCGACAACAACCTGAACATGCCGCGGATGTCCACCAACATGACCACGGCTCGGGTGACCCCGGATACGAGCTTCGCCGCGCGCGTGCAGTCGGGCGTTGGCACCGCGGCCAACGTGGTGGCCGGCGGCGTCGGCATGGCGGCCAACCTGGTTCCCGGTGGCTCCGTGGTGTCCGCGGCGGTCTCCTCGCTCACCAGCTTCAGCAACGCGAGCGGCTCCGGCTCGGCGCCCTACTACGGCGCGGCGGCCTCGGGCAGCGTGCCCATGAACACCACCGTGGGCGCCGGCGGCAGCATCCCGGGCGGCAGCACCGGCGGCAACAGCACCAACGGCCTGAACCTCGGCGGTGGCACCAGCAACACGGGCACCGAGTTCAACGGCGAGATGCAGAGCATGTTCTCCGAGCAGAAGAAGCTGCTGGGAGTGCAGGTCGCCATGCAGCGTGAGAACCAGGTGTTCTCCACCATTTCCAACGTGCTCAAGACGCGGCACGATACGTCCAAGAACGCGATCGGCAACATCCGCTAGCGCTCGGACGCTGGTGGTCACTCGGGTCCGGTGCTCGGGGGGCGAACCTGGTTTCGCCCTCCGGGTCTCCCTGGCCCACGAAAGGACGTAGACGTCACATGGCGGAGACTTCGGAAATCTCGGGCAGCCTCGTTCCCCTCTCTCGCAAGGAGGCGATGATCCTCCTCGAGGCGGGCTATCTGTGGCTCGACATGGGCCAGTTCGAGAAGGCGCGTGAGGTCTTCGCCGGGGCGGTGGTGTTGATGCCCAAGAGCGA
This sequence comes from Archangium sp., assembly GCF_036389735.1. Taxonomy (GTDB): domain Bacteria; phylum Myxococcota; class Myxococcia; order Myxococcales; family Myxococcaceae; genus Archangium. Next base: position 17,663 of record NZ_DASVWK010000083.1, read on the forward strand.
GGTGCCGCAGCTGGCACTGGGGTCGCTGGAGTTCGCGCAGGGTCGGCACGACAAGGCCCTCCAGGCCTACCGGGCGGCCCAGCGTCTCGCCCCCAACTCGGCGCTGCCGCGGGCACACGCGGGCGAGGCTCTGTTGTTCATGGGGAAGGTTCCCGAGGCTCTGAAGGAACTCAAGGCCGCCATGGACCTGGAGCCCGAGGGTGACGGGGCTCGCCTGGCCAAGGCGCTGCTTGAGGCCAAGGAAGCGGGGGCGCTGCCTCCGGCCACCGCGAAGAAGTAGCACGCATTTTCAGGAGGAAGTCCGATGTCGGTTGGTGGAGTTGGACGAGGCGGCGGAAAAGGACGGGCCGGGGGCGCCAAGGGGCCCGCCGGCAAGGCGCCAGCCGGCAAGGCAGGAGCAGCGGGTTTTGGGGGGGCGGTGGATCGCGCCGCGGGCCTCGTGGGTCCCTCCGGTGCGGTGGGCTCCAGCAATGTGCAGGGGCCTCAGGCCGCGGATCCCATCACCGCCCAGGCGCTCGCCATCGCCAAGCAGCTGAAGAATGGGGACTTCAAGAACAAGGACGAGGCCACGCGCAAGCTCGTCGCCGAGGTGCTCAAGGAGAAGCTGCGGATGAAGTCGGCGGCCTTGACCAGCAAGATCGCCGAATCTCTAATGGATGACCCGCGTCTCAATCAGGCCCTCGAGCGGTTGTGGTCGAAGGGCGAGTGAGTGGCCCTTGGCTCTTGGCGAAGACAAGAAGGTCCTGCTGGAGAAGTATGGCCCCTACGTGCGGTCGCTCGCATCGCAGGTGCGTAGGCAGTTCTCCGCTCAGCTCGAGCTCGATGAGCTCCTCGCTTATGGGCAGATTGGCCTCCTGGAGGCGGCCGACCGGTTCGATCCCAAGGTAGGCGCCAATTTCCTCACCTTTGCCCACTACCGCATCAAGGGCGCCATCTATGATGGGCTGCGCAAGATGGGAGTGCTCAAGGGCGGAGATGCGCGTTCATCCTACATGGGCGAGCGCGCGACGGCCTATTTGGGAAATCTTTCGGATCGCGAGCAGGGAGGAGGCAACCGCGGGGGGTCTATTGACGATGATGTCATGGACATCTCCAACGCGGTGGCGGGGCTGGCGATGGTGTTCGCCACCAGCCTCGAAGGTGCGGACACGCTGGGCTTCCCGGACGAGTCTCTTCCGGCGGATCAGCGGATGGAGCTCGAGCAGCAGCGGGTGCGGTTGAGGGCGGCGATCGAGCAGTTGCCGGAGAAGGAGCGCCGGCTGCTGCAGGGCTACTACTTCCAGGGCAAGACGCTGGAAGAGGCGGGGGCGGAGATCGGGCAGTCGAAGAGCTGGGCGTCTCGTCTGCACGCGCGGGCGATCGAGCGGCTCAAGGAACTGTTGAACGAGGAGGACTCTTCCTCCCCTGACGATTCAAGGAGGCACGCACATGGCGGGTCCGATGGCCGGCGTCTCGGCAGCGCAGGTGGCCCAGCAGAAGTTGCAGGAGCAGGGCGGCCAGCAGGTCAACAAGCAGGGGGCGTCGAAGTTCGACGCGGCCCTCGCTAACAAGGCTCAGGGCGCGGGTGGCCCGGAGCAGGTGGGTCAGGCCCAGGCGGCCCAGGCCACCCAGCGCGCCGATCAGGTGCGTCAGGCCGAGGCCGTCAACAAGACGGAGAAGGCGGCCCTCAACAAGGTGAACACCGCCCAGGAGCCCGCCACCGCGCGCGGCGCCGAGGCCGTCGCCGGCAAGCAGGAGACCCAGAAGGCCGGCGGCATGCTGTCGCATGTCGTCAGCGAGCTGGAGAAGGGCCAGGTCAACATGGACAAGCTCATCAAGGCGGGGGCCTCCGGCAAGGAGTTCTCCAACGCCGAGCTCCTGTCGCTCCAGGCCGGCATGTACAAGTACACTCAGGAACTGGACCTCACGAGCAAGGTGGTCGAGAAGGCCACCAGCGGTCTGAAGGACACCCTGAAGACCCAGGTGTAGCTCGCTCCGTTGGTCGCTCTCCGTGCAAGGGCGTCTCCTCTCGCGAGGGGACGCCCTTTCTCGTTTTCCCGCCTGTTTCCGGGTTGGGACTTGTTGGAAACGCGGCGCCACATCTAAGCTAGGCCCCGCCCATGACGCTCCGACCGTACGCGCTCGCCGCCCTCCTCGCCCTCACCCTGGGGACTGGCTGCACCATCGACCTGCAGCACGATCTCACTGAGCAGGACGCCAATGAGATCTACGTGCTGCTCAGCAAGAACGGCATCGCCGCCACCAAGATGAAGGAAGAAGGGGGCAACGAGCTCCGCTTCCGCATCGTCGTTCCCAAGGCGGACGCCGCCCAGGCCGCGGAGCTGCTGCGGGCGTACTCGCTGCCGCGCCCGATGGAGAAGGGGCTGAGCCACTTCGCCAAGGGAGGCATGGTGCCCACCGCCACCGAGGAGCGCGCCATGCTGCTCAAGGCGCTCGGCGGTGAGGTGTCCAACGCGCTCAACCAGATCGACGGCGTGCTGGAGGCCCGGGCCATCGTGATGATCCCGGAGAACAACGACCTCTCCCAGCCGGAGAACAAGCCGATGCCTTCGTCGTCGGTGTTCATCAAGTACCGGCCGAACGCGAAGAACCAGCCGCCCATCCTGCGCGAGGACGTGCAGAAGTTCGTCTCCACCGCGGTGCCGGAGCTGAAGCCGGAAGCGGTGACGGTGTTGCTGACCGCGGCGTCGATGGGTGATGCCGAGGTGAGCTCCGAGAGCCGCCTTCAGGATGTGATGGGCATGCGCATGACGGCGGCCAGCGTGAGCCAGTTCCGCATGATGGCCGGCGTGGCCGTGCTCGTCATCCTCGCCTCCATCGGTCTCGCGGCCTGGTCGCTGATGCGCGGCGAGGGTGCCGCCGCTGGTGCCCGCCGCAAGTAACGACGTCTCCCACCCGCGGGGTCACCGTTGGACCAGTTCTTCACCTCGCTGAGCAAGCGACAGACGATGATGCTGCTGACCGCCATTACCTTCGGCGGTCAGGAGGGCGTCAGCGCGCTGGAGCATCTGCCCGAGGAGGAGGCGGAACTGCTCCAGCACCGCGCGCAGGAGATCCTCCAGATTCCGCGCGAGAAGCGGATCCCCCTGCTGGTGCAGGAGATCAAGCGGCTGGTGAAGGACCGGCGCGGGCAGTTGTGGAGCGCGGACCCGGAGCGGCTGGCGGGCTTGCTCAAGCGCGAGCGCCTGGCCGTGGTGGAGGTGGTGCTGCGCGCGCTGCCGGCGACGCTGGCCGACGCGGTGCGCTCCCACCTGCCCTCCACGGGGCGGGTGAAGCTCACGCGCGAGGTGCGGCCCCAGGTGCTGGACATCGTGCGCTGGAAGCTGGAGGAGCTGCTCTCGCAGCAGTCCTCGCCGCACGTGCCCTTCAAGTTCACCGACGTGCTGTTGCTGCAGACTCGCGAGCTGCTCACCGTGTGTGACCGACTGGGCGCGCGCGTGCTGGGACCGGCGCTGGCGGGCGTGCCGGACGAGGAGCGCGAGCCGGCCTTCGCCGCGCTTCCGCCGCACATGCGCCAGCTCGCCGTACGGGCCGTGTCCGCCAATGCTCCGCGCAAGCTCGCCGACGAGGAGGCCAAGTCGCAGCTGGAGCAGTACGGAGGCATTCAGTCCCTGGCGGCCGCCATCCGTGGCGCCGGGGTGCACCGGCTGGCGCGCGCGAGCGTGGCCCAGTCCGCCGAGTTCGCCTCCCGCCTGGTGGAGAAGCACCGCAGCGAGTTCGGACAGGTGCTGGCCAAGTGGGTGCGCGAGGAGCGCGCCAAGCCGACGACCCGCGG
>NZ_DASVWK010000084.1:0-29445 GCF_036389735.1 Archangium sp.
CGAGTCGCCGAGCCGGAAGGCCTGCTGCGAGTAGCGATCCGTGGAGGCGAGCAGCGTGGCGCCCGGGACGGACTTGAAGGTGTCCTGGTGCCAGTGGGCGACGGTGGTACGCGGGCGCACGCCGGCGATGACCGGATCGGCGAGGCCCTCCTTCGTCCAGCGCACGGGGCCGACGCCGACCTCGAGCCCGTTCTTGCCGACGAAGACCTCGGTGCCGGCCGCGGCGGCGAGCAACTGGGCGCCCAGGCAGAGGCCCAGCACGGGGCGCTGGAGGGCGAGCCGCTCGGCGACCAGGGCCAGCTCCTGGCCGAGGAAGGGATGGCGGTCCGCCTCGTAGACCCCCATGGGTCCGCCGAGCACCACGACCAGCTCCGCGTCCACGTCCTCGTGCTTGACGGTGCGGAAGCGTTTCACCAGCGTGAAGCCGGCCGCCTCCAGGGCGGGGCCGAGCAGGCCCGGACCTTCGTGCTCCTCGTGCTGAAACACCACCGCGCGCATGGGTTCCTCCTGGGACGCGAGTCCGTTCCAGCCTACTCCACCCCGATCTTCGGGCAGCTCTCGTTCATGGGGCAGGCCTCGCACTTCGGCTTGCGCGCCGTGCAGGTGTAGCGGCCGTGCAGCACCGTCGCCGGCCCGAAGAAGGTCCACTCGTCCTGGGGGACGAGCTTCATCAAGTCCTTCTCGATCTCCTCGGGCTTCTCCTTCTTGGAGAGGCCCATGCGCTGGCTGACGCGGGCCACATGGGTGTCGACGATGACGCCCGAGGCGAGATTGAACGCGGTGTTGAGCACGACGTTCGCCGTCTTGCGGGCCACACCGGGCAGGGTGATGAGCTCCTCCATCGTCCCCGGCACCTCGCCGCCGAACTTCGCCAGCAGCTCGCGGCTCATCGCCTGCACCGTCTTCGTCTTCTGCTTGTAGAAGCCCGTCGGCTTGAGGTCCTCCTCCAGCCCCGCGGTGTCGGCCTCGGCGAAGGCCTGGGGGCCCGGGTACTTCTGGAAGAGGGTAGCGGTCACCCGGTTGACCCGCTCGTCCGTGCACTGCGCGGCCAGGATGGTGGCCACGAGCAGCTCGAAGGGCGTCGTCCAGTTCAGCTCGTAGCGGGCACCCGGGTGGGCCTCGTGGAGGCGGGCCAGGAGGGTCTTGGAGGTCTGTGCGGGGGTCATATCCGGAGCCGAGTCTACCGGCTCCAGGCCCCAAAACGATGGGGACGAGTCAGGGCAGGGTGAAGACCCGCACCGCCTCCACCGGGCCGGTATGCGGGCCCATGCCCATCCGCAGCGGGGGCAGGCCCGTGCGAGCGCGCTCCTGGTTGAGGCGCTCGAGGCGAGCTCACCGCGAGGCCATCATCTTGACCGGCAGCGTGACGATGAAGGTCGAGCCCTGCCCGGGAGTGCTCCGTGCCCGGATGCTCCCGCCGTGCCGCTCGGCGATCTTGCGGCAGATGGCGAGGCCAATCCCCGTCCCTTCGTACTTGCCCCGCCCGTGCAGGCGCTGGAACACGTTGAAGATGCGGTCGACGTACTTCTCGTCGAAGCCGATGCCGTTGTCCTCCACCCGGAGCTCGCACAGCTTGGACTCCGGATCGACCGTGGCTTGAACGGAGATGATCGGCGCCACGTCGTCCCGGCGGAACTTGAGGGCATTGCTCAACAGGTTCTGGAGGAGCTGCCGCATCTGGATCGGCGAGGCCTCCAGCGTAGGCAGCTCGCCAATCGTGACCTTCGCCCCCGTCTGCTCGATGGTCGATTCGAGGTCTCCCACCACGCCGCGAGCGATCTCCGAGAGGTCCACGAGGAGCATGGATTGTGCCCTCGACGAGATGCGGGAGTAGGCGAGCAGGTCGTCGATCAACTGGCGCATGCGCTTCGCGGCGTTGTTCATCCGCGAGAGGAGGTCACGCCCCTCCGGGCCTAGCGCCTGGGAGTACGTCGCCGCCAGGTGGTCACTGAAGGTCTGGATCTTCCGCAGCGGCTCCTGCAAGTCGTGCGAGGCCACGGAGGCGAAGTTCTCCAGCTCCCGGTTGGACTGCTCCAGGCGAAGCTGGGTGCGCTTGAGCGCCGTGATGTCCGTCAGGCTCACCGTGAAACCGATGACCTGCTCCCCCGACCGGATCGGCCCCACCTGCACGCCGAACCACTCCGGGCCCCCGAAGGAGAGATTGGGCCGGTGTTCGTACGAGACGGGCTCGCCCGTCGCGAGTACCCGCCGGACGTAACCCCGCACCATCTCGACGTCCTCCGGCGGGGTGAAATGATAGTAGCTCTTGCCCACCACCTCCGCGGGGCTCAGACCCGGGATGGTGTAGTTCATGAACCGGACCCGCTCGTCGGCGTCACACGCCATCATCAGGATCGGCGACTGCGCGACCAGTACCTCCACGCCGAACGGCTCATCCTTCGTCGTGCGGCGCGCATCCAGGGTGGCGGAGAGGTTGTTGAGTGCCGCGGCCAGCGGTGCGAGAGGCCCCTCTCCCGGCTGACACCGGATATTGGGCTCGTTGGCCGCCAGTCGATTCACCAGATCGATCAACTCCTCGATCTTCGTTGCTCCACCATCGTCCACTTCGACACTCCATTGCGCTATCAAGCAGGGCCCCCCCCTTGGGACGCTCTACCGTCCCATGAGGGTCATGCTCACAAGGCCTGGACTCCAGACCAACAGGAATACCCTGAGTGTGAACAACTGGTCATCACCAGGAGGGTGAGCGGACGGGACTCACTCCTTCACGATGCGCAGCGTCACCGTGGATTCCTGCCGGGGCGTGATGGGCACCACGGCCGCGGCGGCGCCCACCGCCTGCTCCCCCTTGAACGCCCGCACCTCCACGCGGATGCGCTCGCCTGTCGTGGGGCCCGGCTCCAGCCCGAGCGTCAGAGGGAACCTGTGCTCCTGGGTGAGCGCGTACTCCTTCTCCAGCAGCACCTCCGTTTCAGCGACGCCCACCACCCGGACGCCCACCCGATCCACGTCGTCGGGAATGCGCAGGGCCCCCTCGGGCCCGATGGCCTCGATGGTCAGGAAGACCGCGCCCCGCCCGCACCCCACCAGCAGCAACAGCCCCAGGGCCAGTCCTGCCCAACCCCTTCGCGCGGAGCTCCTCACTTGAGCGTCTCCATCCCGATCGTCCCGGGCCGCACCGCCGCGTCCCGGTTGAACACCACCGGAGTGACCACCGCCGCCGCGGCCCCCACGCCCACCGCCGTCCAGAACAACCAGCTCTTGTAGACGGGCGTGGACACCGTCAGCGCCACCGTCTCCATCGTCAGCTCCAGCGGTGCCTGCTCCCCGCCCACCGAGGACAGCAGCCCCCCGCTCGCATCGCGCGCCCGGATGAAGTACTCGATGGTCCGCTTGCCCGCGGGACCGGGGAAGGCGTTGGGCACGTTGCCCGAGAAGGCACCGTCCTCGCCGCGCGCCATCCCGAGCTGCGAAAAGCCGCTCGTGCTCCCACGCGGGCGGTAGTGCAGCGTCATCGCCGCCACCCGATCCACTCCAGCCGTCACCGCCACGTCCACCGTCGTCGTGCCGCCGTGCGAGTTCGGCTTGGGCGGCGAGTGTCTCAGCTTCACGGCCTGCCGCGCCCGGTACGCCTTCTGCGCACTGGCGAAGTAGGAGCGGATCTTCGGCGACGCCCCCCCCGTGAGCTCGTAGTCCGGCTTCAGCTCCAGGATGTGCAGGAATGACTCCTCCGCCCGGACCGCGTCGTCGAAGGCCGAGTGGGTGAGCGCCATCAGCTTGTAGATCTCCACCCGCTGGGCCGGCGTCACGCCCTTCACCGCCAGCGCGAACTCCAGTTTGGGGAGGATCTCCTCGAACTGGAAGCTCAAGTAAAGCTGGCGCGCCTCCTCCAGATACGGGTTGGGCGGGCCCTCGGACGGGACCGGAGTCTGGGGCGAGGGCTCCGAGGCGGACGTCGCGGGCGTCACCGCCTCCGGATCCTCGAACGGAAGGGGAGCGGCCAGCTCGTCGGCCGGTGGCTCCTCGGAGGGCGGTGCCTCGACAGGCGCCTTCTGGAGGGGTTTGCGCTTGCCCTTGCCCTTCTTGGGCATCTTGAGCGACGACTTGCTCCGGACGACCTTGCGAGGACCCGCGTCCGCGGACCCTGGCGTCCAGGCCACCCCGAGCGCCAGGAACACGGCCAGCACACGCGCCCAGCGCATCCTCCTCCGCCCGATCAGCAACAGCAGCGCGGCCAGTGGCAGCGGCGCGCCCGTTCCACTCGAGCAGCCCAGGGGCCCACCCTTCGAGTCCGCCTGGACCATCACCGTCGCGTACGCGGGCGCGCTGGTCAGGTCTCCGTCCGAGACGCGGAGCCTCAGCGTGTACGCGCCCGGTACCGTCGGCGTGAACGACGGCGTCGCGGTGGTCCCATCCGCGAGCACGGGCTCGTTGCCGGTGGGGAAGCCCGCCAGGGTCCACTCGTACGAGAGCTTGTCGAGCGGATCCGGATCATGGCTCCCGGTCCCCTCCACCGTCACCTTCTCGCCCACGCCCACCTCCACCTCTCCGCCCACCACCGCCACCGGCGTCTTGTTGTCCGCGCCGTGGGTGCTCAAGACCACGTCCACCTCATCGGGCGAGCTGGGAACCTCACCGTCCCAGACGGTGAGGCGGAAGCGATAGCGGCCCTTTCCGGGGGGAGTGAACCTCGGAGTCGCATCCGAACCCTCCAGCACCACCGGGCTGCCCCACACCTGCTCCCAGGCATACCGGAGCGGCTGGCCATCCGGATCCGACGACCCCGAGCCATTCAGCGTCACGACGTCTCCGATGATCACCTGCTGATCCGCTCCGGCGTTGGCGAGCGGCGGGCGGTTGCTCCCGGTGGTGACCTGGACGAGCACGGAGGCGGGCACGGAGGTCAGCTTGCCGTCCGACACGGTGAGCGCCAGCCGGACGAAGCCCGTCCGGGTCGGCGTGAAGGAGGGTTTCGGAGAGCGCTCATCATCGAGCGTCACCTTGGGCCCCGCGAGCTGGGTCCACTGGTAGGTGAGCACGTCTCCGTCCGGATCCGTGCTGCGCGTGGCATCGAGCTGGAGCACCGCGCCCACGGCCACCGAGCGATCCGCGCCCGCTCGGGCGACGGGGCGGCGATTCACCGCCGAATCACTGATCTCGAAGGTGACCCGGTCCTCGGGGCTCGTGGTCTTCCCATCGCTCACCGTCAGGCCGAGCACCACCGTGCCCGCCCCCGTCGTCCGAAGCGTCGGAGTGGGGGAGGTGGGGGGCGTGGGCGCCTCGCCGGGGCCGGAGATCTTCCGCCAGGCATACGTCAGCGCGTCACCGTCCACGTCGTAGCTGCCGCGCCCCTCCAGGAGGAGGGGCTGGCCTGACTCGCCCACGCCATCCGGGCCCGCGTTGGCGACCGGCACGTGGCTCGTCACCAGGGGATCCACGGCGATCAACTCGGTCAGCCCGGACGCGCTGTCCTGCGTTCCGTCATTCACCACGAGCACGGCGCTGTAACGGCCATCTCTGTGAGGCGTGAGCCGGGCCTTGGGTTGATCCGCGTCGGTCAGGGAGGCCCGCTCCGCGCCGAACTCGAGCGTCCAGCGGAAGCCGAGCGCGTCACCGTTCGGATCGGCGCTGCCGCTGCCATCGAGCGTCACCTCCCGGCCCACCGCCACCACCCGTCGCGTCGGCACCGAGGCCCAGGGGGCCAGATCCAACACGGTGACCGTGGTGCGGACCGGATCACTGGAGGCGCCCGCCGAGGCGACGAGCTCGAAGGTACGAGCACCCGCGCGGGTGCCCAGGAACCAGGCGGTCGCCTTGTCCGCGTCGTGCAACTCCACCGGCTCCCCGGACACCTGCGTCCACTGGTAGTCCAGGGCGCGGTTCAGCGGATCCGAGCCCGTCCCCACGAGCACCACCCGGCCGGGCGACGCGGTGAAGTCCGCGGGCACGGTGGCGGTGGGCTTGGGCGCCGGGATGTCGATGAGCACCTCATCGGTGGTGGTGCCCTCTCCGTCGCCCACCGAGAGCACGAGGGTGTGCTTCCCGATCGGCAGATCCACGGCGACGCGGCTGCCGCGCCCGAGGACGGTTCCGCCCTCGGACCACGTGTAGTCCAGCACGTCCCCGTCCGCGTCCCGCGAGCCCACGCCGTCGAGCGTCACCCGCATCACCTCCTGGGTGGGAGGGATCGTCTGGTCGAGGCCGGCGTTGGCGACGGGCGGCGAGTTCTCGATGAAGACGGGGCTCGACACCTCGGCGGGGCCGTGGTCGGAGCCATCCCGAGGCCGCACCCGGTAGTACCAGACCTCGCGCTTGGTGGTCGCCGAGGCGGGCACGACGGTCTGGTTGAACAACGAGGGCTGCTCCAGGCCGTTGCGGTACCAGCGGATCTCCGAGCCGGACTGCGCATCCCCATCCGGATCGGCGAAGGTGTAGACGGCCTGGAGCGCATCATCGGTGCGCGGCTGCGCCGGGTTGAGCAGGGCGTTGGTCGCGGACGGCACCGTGTTGCCGAGCGCCACCGCCGCGGAGGTCTGCGTCGCGCCGAAGGCGAGGCCATCCTTGGGGCGCACGCTGAAGCTCCAGGCCTCGCCCTTGCGCGCCGTCCCGGCGGGGACCGTCTTCAGCCCGGCCAGCGAGGCCACCAGCGTCGCGTTGCGGTACCAGTTGATCTCGCTGCCGGACTCCGGCTCTCCGTCCGGGTCGCTGTAGAGGTAGTTGGCCACCAGGGCGTCCTGGGCGCTGGGGGCGAACGGGGTGATCTGGAGCGCGGTGGCCACCGGGGCCGAGCTGCCCACGATGACCGAGGTGGACGTCACCAGCGAACCGAAGGCCACGCCATCCTTGGGCTTGACGGTGAAGTACCAGGTCTCCGCCGCCTTGGCGGTCCCCGCGGGCACGGTGCGCTGGCCGACCAGCGCCGTCACCTCCACCTCGTTGCGGTACCAGCGCAGCTCGGTGCCCTGCTCCTCATCCCCGTCCGGGTCCACGTACGTGTAGCTGGCCACCAGGGGATCCGTCGCCTTGGGGGACAGGGGCGAGAGGTTCACGTTGGTCGCCCTGGGCGCCGTGTTGAGGATCAGCACCGGGGTACTCGTGACGAGCTGCCCGAAGTCGGTGCCGTCCTTCGGCTTCACCGTGACGTACCAGCTCTCGCCCTTGGCGGTGGCGCTGGCCGGGAGCGTCTTCAGCCCGACGTAGGCCTGCGCCTCCGTTCCGTTCCTGAACCAGCGGATCTCGGTCCCGGACTCGGGATCTCCGTCCGTGTCCGCGAACGTGTAGGCGGCCACCAGGTTGTCATCCGTGCCCGGCTGCGCGGGCTGGATGGCGAGGCTGCTCGCCAGCGGCGCGTTGTTGGCGATGGAGACCTCGGCGGAGGTGAGCGGCGGGCCGAAGTCCGTGCCGTCCTTCGGGCGCACCGAGAAGGACCACTTCTGGCCCTTGGCGGTCGAGCCGGCCGGCACGGTGGACTGGTTGAAGAAGGCGGTCTGCTCCACGCCGTTCTTGAACCAGCGGATCTCACTGTTGAGCTGCGCGTCGTTGTCCGCGTCCGAGAAGGCGTACGTGGCGGTGAGCGCCTCGCCCGCGTTGGGGTTGGCGGGGCTGATGGAGAGGTTCGCGACCACCGGCGGCGAGTTCTGGATTGTCACCGTCGACGAGGTCACCGTGGGGCCGAGGACGGTGCCGTCCGAGGGCGTCACCGTGAACTTCCAGGACTGGCCCTTGGCCAGCTTGGAGGGAGGCACGGACGGTGCGTTGCGCAGGGTGGGGTCCTCGGTATTGTTGCGCAACCACTTCACGCCGGAGCCGGACTGCGACTTCGATTCCGGATCCTGATCCACGTCCGAGTAGGTATAGGAGGCGCTCAGCGTGTCGGTGACACGCGGGCTGGCTGGCGCGAGAGCGAGCTGCGTGGCCGTGGGCGAGGTGTTGGCGATCGTCACCGTGCTGGAGGTGACGGCCGCGCCGAAGTCCGCGCCGTCCTTCGGGCGGAGGATGTAGTACCAGTTCTGCCCCTTGGCCGCGGTGCCGGCGGGCACCTTGTTCAGGTTGGCCAGCGCTGGCTGTTCCTCTCCGTTCTTGAACCAGCGGATCTCGCTGCCGCTCTGGGCGTCGCCGTCCGCGTCAGCGTAGGTGTAGCTGGTGGTGAGCGCGTCGGAGGTCTTCGGGGCCGCCGGGGTGATGGTGGGCGGCAAGCTCGTCACCACCGGGGCGGTGTTGGCCACCGTCACGACGGGCGAGGTCTGCGTGGGGCCGCAGAGCGGGGTGGGGTCGCAGGGCGTGACGGTGAAGGACCACTTGTCACCCTTGGTGGTGGCGCTCGCCGGCACCGTCTGGAGATTGTCATGGGCCGGCTGCGCGATGTCGTTCTTGAACCAGCGGATCCTGCTGCTCGTCTCCAGCTGCTTGTCCGGATCCGAGTAGGTGTAGCTGGCGGTCAGCGCATCATCCGTGCGCAGGGGGTTGGGGGAGATCCGGACGTCGGTGGCGGTGGGGGCGGAGCTGCCCACCACCACCGTGGTGGACGTCACCAGCGAGCCCAGGCTCGTGCCGTCCCTGGGACTCAGCGTGTAGAACCACTGATCATTGAGCGTGAGCGGCCCCAGGACGGTGCGCGCATTGTCCAACTCGGACTGATGCACACCGTTCTTGAACCAGCGGATCTCCGAGCCCAGCTCCGCGTCACCGTCCGGGTCCACGTAGGTATAGGAGACGCCCAGACTGGAGGCGGAGCTGGGTGAGGCGGGGGAGATCTGCACGTTGCCCGCGGACGGCGGCGTGTTGGCGATCGGCACCACCGGCGACGTCACCGGGGTGCCCGTGGCCGTTCCGTCGCTCGGTCGCACCGTGAAGTACCAGAACTGCCCCCGGGCGGTGGCCGAGGCGGGCACGGTGCGCTGGTTGAGCAGCGCCGACTGCTCCTCGTTGTCGAGGAACCAGTGGATCTCACTGCCGCTCTCCACGTCCCCATCCGCGTCGGCGTAGGTGTACTGGGCGCTCAAGACATCGTCCGTCCTGGGAGGCGCGGGCGAGAGGGTCGGCGTGGACGCGACCGGGAGCGTGTTGCCGATCGTCACCTTGGGAGACGTCTCCTGCTTGCCCGACTCCACGCCGTCACGCGGCCGGACGGTGAAGTGCCACTGCTCGCCGCGAGCGGTGGCCGAGGCAGGCACCGTCAGCAGGCCGGCGAACGCCACCTGCTCCTCTCCGTTGCGGTACCAGCGCACCTGGGTGCCGCTCTCCGCGTCCCCGTCCACGTCGTGGTACGTGTAATCGCCGGTGAGGTCATCCTCCGTCTTCGGCGCCGAGGGCGTCAGGGTCAGCGGGGTGGCGGTAGGCCGGTTGTTGGCCAGGTAGATGACGACGCGGTGGTTGGTCGTGTCCGCCACGTAGAGGCTGCCCGCGGAGTCCAGCGCCACGCCGCGCGGACCGCACACCGACGAGGCGCTCAAGCCGCCCGCGTTGCACGAGCTGCCGCCGAAGGACGTCTGGCCGAAGACGCGATCCGCGCTCGCATCCGTCGTCCTCGGCGAGTTGTACTGGAGGACGCGGTCGTCGTCGTTGTCGACCACGTAGATGTTGCCGAACGAATCCACCGCGATGCTCTTCGGATCGCACAGCGACGTCGCGTTCGTCGTCCCGCAGCCGGTGGAGGTCATCCCCGTCTTGCCGATCACCAGATCCGCCACCCGGTCCGAGGAGAGCGGCGCGTCGTACTCGAGCACACGGTCATTCCCGCTGTCCGCCACGTACAGCCGCAGGGAGGGGAGGGTGACATCCAACGCGAGATGGTAGGGATCGCACAGCGAGCTGGCCGACACGCCGCCCTTGTTGCAGCCGGAGGTGATGAAGTCCGGCTTCCCGAAGACGAAGTCGGCGGTGAGGTCGGTTCCCCAGGGATCGAGGTATGCCAGCACCCGGTCGTTATCCAGGTCGCTGATGAACACCTCGGAGGCCGGGCTCACCACCACGCCATGGGGCTCGCACAGGGAGATGGCGCTGGGGTTGGCCAATCCGCGGTTGCACGAGTTCTTGATGAAGTCCGCCTGGCCCATCACCTTGTCCGCCACGGTGTCGGTGGTGAAGGGGGAGTCGTAGAGGAGGACGCGGTGATTCGAGGTGTCGGCCACGTAGACGCGGCCCCGCGAGTCCACCGTCACCCCCGTGGGTTCGCAGAGGCTGGAGGCGGATACGCCCTGGCTGTTGCAGCCCGCGCCCAGGAGATCCGGCTGGCCCAGCACCAGATCCGCGGGCGAGCCATTCTGGAAGGAGGTGATATCCGCCCAGGCCAGCACGCGGCTGTTGTCGTTGTCCGCCACGTAGAGCCGGCCCGGAGTGACCGAGGTGTCGAGCGCGACGGCGTAGGGCGAGGCAAACCCGGCGCCGTCCACGAGGTTGGAGCCGTTGTTGCGGAAGCCGCCCTGGCCGAGCACCGCGTCCGCCGAGAGATCCGTCGAGAGCGGCGCGTCGTAGCGCAGCACCCGGTGGTTGCCACTGTCCACCACGAACACCTCGCCGGACGGGGCCACGCCCAGGGCGCGCGGCTGGCAGAGGGAGAGGGCGGAGATGCCGCCGCTGTTGCAACTGGTGGCGGCGAAGTCCTTCTGCCCGAAGACGCGATCGGCCACCGCGTCACCGCTCGTGCCAAAGGGGGCGTTGTACTCCAGCACGCGCGAGTTGTTGTCGGAGATGTAGAGGTTGCCGGCCGCGTCGGTGGCCATGTCGAGGGGCGTGCACAGATTGCCAGCGCCGGGCCCGCCCTTGTTGCAGAGGCCCGTGGTGGACGCCGCCTGGCCGAAGACGCGATCCGCCGCCTGACCGGAGGTGAGTGGCACCGAGCTCCACGCCAGCACGCGGCTGTTGGAGGAGTCCGCCACGAAGAGCCGGTTGGGGTTGGAGAAGCGATCCACGTGCACGCCCGTGGGCCCATTGAGGCCCGCGGCGTCGATGGAATTGCGCGAGGTGTTCTCGAAGTCCGTCTGGCCCAGGATCCGGTCCGCGGTGGTGTCGCCACCGGAGGCGAACGGGGTGTTGTAGGCGAGCACCCGGTGGGCAGCCGGATCCGCGACGTAGAGGTTGCCCGTCGCGTCCACCGCCACCGCGGGCGCGGAGGTGGCGAGGCAGGTGGCGGAGGGGGTGGAGCACCCGTTGGACGTCACGCTCGACCGGCCCACCACCTTGTCGGCGACCAGGCCGCTGGTGAGCGGCGTGAGGTAGCCCAACACGCGCGCGTTGCCCTCATCGCCCACCCACACGTTGCCCGCGCCGTCCACCGCCACCGAGCCCGGGTTGCACAGCGAGGAGCCGCTGATGCCGCCCGCGTTGCACGCTCCCGACGTCATGCTCGCCTGACCGAAGGCCCTGTCGGCCACCGCGTCCAGGGGCGAGGCGTTGTACTCCAGCACGCGCGAGTTGCCGTAGTCGGCCACGTAGATGTTCCCGCTCGCGTCGAGGGCCAGGCCGCGCGGGTTGCACAGCGTCTGCGCGGAGATGCCGCCGGTATTGCAGGTGCCGGTGGTGAAGCCCGTCTGCCCGGACACCTGATCCGCGAGGGTGTCTCCCATCCGGCCCCCGTTGAACAGGAGCACGCGGTGGTTGCCGGAGTCCGCCACGAGGAGGTTGCCCGCCGTGTCCAGCCCCACGCCCCAGGGGCCGCACAGGGTGCCCGCCCCGAGGCCCCCGCTGTTGCACGCCACCCCGGTGAAGGCCGCCTGACCCCACACCTGGTCCGCCACGGCGTCGGAGGTGAAGGGCGCGTCGAAGACGAGCACCCGGTTGTTGTTGGTGTCCGCCACATAGAGGTTGCCCGCGGCGTCCACCGTGACCCCGCGCGGGTAGCACAAGGTGCGGGCCCCGGCTCCCCCGGTGTTGCACCCGCTGGTCTCGAAGTCCGGCTGGCCGATCACCTTGTCCGCCGGCGCCCCGCTGGCGAAGCCGGTGGCGCTGCTCCAGCCCAGCACCCGGTGGTTGTCCGTGTCCGCCACGTAGATGCGGTTGGGCGTGACGCTCACATCGATGGCCAACCGCGTCGGGTTGGTCAGGCCCCTCTCATCCACCCGGTTGGGGGCGTTGCGCGCGAGACTCGTCTGCCCGAGCACCCCATCCGCCACCTGATCCGAGAGCGGCGAGGCATAGCGCAGGACGCGGTGGTTGCCCTGGTCCGAGACGTGGAGGTCTCCCGTGCCGTCCACCGCCAGGCCCGTGGGCGTGCAGAGCGTGGTGGCGCTCGGGCCGCCACCCAGGTTGCAGGTGGTGGTGAAGAAGCTTCCACCCTGGCCGAAGACGCGGTCGGCGATGAGATCGGTGGCGAAGGGCGCGTTGAACTCGAGGACGCGGTTGTTGTTGGTGTCCGCGACGTAGAGGTTGCCCGAGGCGTCGACCTCGACGGCCCGGGGGGAGCACAGCGTGGTGGCACTCACCCCCGTGGTGTTGCAGGCGCTCCGGTACTGATCCGTCTGGCCGATCACCTTGTCCGCCGGCGCGCCATTGGCGAAGGCGAGGACGTTCGACCAGGCCAGCACCCGGCTGTTGGCGGTATCGGCCACGTAGACGCGCGGCGGGCTGACGCTGGTGTCGAGCGCGAGCCCCTCCGGCGCGTTCAGCCCTCGGCCATCGAGCAGGTTGACCGAGGCCAGGTTGGGCGCCGCCTGGCCGAGGAAGATGTCTCCCACGTTGTCCAGCGGGGAGCGCAACCCCTGGCGTCCCTGGGCGAGGGAGGGGAGCTCACTGGCGGCATCCACGGGAGCGGACTCGCGGCAGGCGGCGACGGCGAGCAGGAGCGCGGGCACCAAGAGGTGCACCCGGCAAGGGGTGGAGCGGGGGAGCAAGGACATAGGGGAGGGTCCGGGGGGAAGACGGACGGGGTAAGCCTACCCCAAGCCGATGGCCCAGGGAGAGCCCCCTTTTCCATGAATTCCCCGGGTGCGAGGACCGCCACGTATCCGGTAGAGTGGGCCCCAATGACCCAGCAGTTCGGAAAATACCTCCTGCTCAAGCGCCTGGCGCTCGGTGGGATGGCGGAGATCTGGCTCGCCAAGCAGCTCGGGGTGCAGGGCTTCGAGAAGCTCGTGGTGGTCAAGAAGATCCTCGAGCAGTTCGCTGGCGAGAAGGAGTTCGTCCAGATGTTCCTGGACGAGGCCCGGCTGGCGGCCACGCTCAACCATCCCCACGTGGTCCAGATCTACGATCTGGGTCAGGAAGGCGTCTCCTTCTACATCGCGATGGAGTTCATCGCGGGGCATGACCTGCTCTCGGTGCTGCGCAAGTGCAAGCACGCGCAGCTCGCGTTGCCGCCGGAACTCGCCGCGCGCATGGTCGCCGGGGCGTGCGAGGGCCTGCACTACGCCCACACCCGCAAGGACCACCGGGGCAATCCGCTCAACATCGTCCACCGCGACGTGTCGCCCTCCAACCTGCTCGTCACCTACGACGGCGGCTTGAAGGTGGTGGACTTCGGCATCGCCAAGGCCGAGTCGCACAGCACCAAGACGGAGGCGGGCAAGCTCAAGGGCAAGTTCAGCTACATGTCCCCCGAGCAGATCCGCGCCGAGCCGCTCGACGCCCGGAGCGACGTGTTCGCGCTCGGCATCGTCCTGCATGAAGTCCTCGTGGGCCGCCGGCTCTTCAAGCGCGACAACGAGCTGGCCATCATGCAGGACATCCTGGAGGGCGAGGTCCGCGCGCCCTCCGAGCTGCGTTCCGACGTGCCCCAGGCGCTCGACGAGATCGTCCTCAAGGCGCTCCAGAAGGACCGCAGGAAGCGCTACGCCAGCGCCCAGGAGATGCAGCTCGCGCTGGAGAAGTACCTGAACACCACGCCCGAGCCGCCCACCAGCGTTCACGTGTCCCAGTTCATGATGAACCTGTTCGCCGAGGAGCACCTCGCCTACCAGCGACTGCTCCAGGAGCTGCCCACGGCCGAGCCGGATCAGCTGGTGAGCATCTTCGAGCAGGGGCACCGCACCTCCAACTCGCAGCTCTCCGGCTTCACGACGCCGAGGGGCCAGCAGCGGGAGGGAGACGAGCCCGCGACGCAGATCGCGGAAGTGGAAGAGGAGGCGGTGCGCCGGCCCACCCGCCGCAAGGGGATGGTGGCGGCGGTCGCCACCGTCGCGGCCGTGGCCCTGGCCGGGGTGCTCGCCTTCGTGCTGACGCGCCCCCCCCCGCCCCCGCCGGAGCCCGTGGTGGGCGAGCTGACGGTGGAGAGTGCTCCCCCGGGTGCCACCGTGCTGCTGGACGGAAAGCCGACGGCGGTACGGACGCCGGGGGTCCTCCGGGAGCTGGCGCTCGACCGGGAGCTGCACGTGCGCTTCGAGAAGGAGGGCCGGGAGCCGCGCGAGGTCTCGGTCCGGCTCACGAAGCAGGGCGCGACCAAGACCATCTCGGTGGATCTGCCCGCCGAGCAGGCCCGGCCCGGCGGACTGGAGATCGTCACCGAGCCGCCCGGGGCGACGGTGGTGCTCGACGGCAGGACGCTGGAAGGGGCAACCCCCCTGACGGTGTCCGAGCTGGCCTCCGGGGTGGAGCACTTCGTGCGTGTGACCCTCGAGGGCTACCAGGAGGAGACGACGACGGTGAAGGTGGAGCCCGGCGCGACGGCCCCGGTGAAGCTCGCGCTCAAGGCGATTCCGCCCCCCGAGCCGCCGCCCGCCTCCGCTGCCGACGCGCGCGGGAAGAAGGGGAAACGGGAGAAGCAGACGGGCGAGGTGGTGCTCTCCAGCACACCGGCCGCGGACATCCTGCTGGGCGCCAGGAAGCTGGGGCGCACGCCGGCGACGGTGACGCTGCCGGCGGGCAAGGTGGCCCTCACCTTCGTCAACGCCGAGCTGGATCTTCGCCAGACGGTCTCGGTGGACGTGGAGGCGAAGGGCACGACGCGCAACACCATCACCTTCCGCAAGGGGAAGATCGCCGCCGATGCCACGCCCTGGGCGGACGTGTACATCGGCAACCGCAAGCTCGGCACCACGCCGCTCGCGCCGCGCGAGGTCTACGAGGGCAGCTACATGCTGCGCCTCGTGAACAGCGAGCTGGGCGCAATCAAGACGGTCAAGGTCGTGGTGGAGCCCGGAAAGACCACCGTGGTACGCGAGCGGATGGAGTAACACCGCCGCGAGGAAGCCCGCATGTCCCGATGGAAGAGGTGGTCCCCCCTGCTCACGTGCGGCGCCCTCTGTGGCGCGCTCGCCGCCGGTTGCGCTCACGGCCCGGGAGTGTCCGCGCCGGACCTGGAGCTGAAGCGGGTGGTCGTCTACCGCAACGGCGTGGCGTACTTCGAGCGCGCGGGCACGGTGCGCTCGGACCAGGTGCGGTTCCGCGTGCGCCCCAGCCACGTGGGTGACTTCCTGGCCACGCTGGCGGTGATGGAGCAGGGAGGCAGCTCGGTGCGCTCGGCGTCCTTCCCGGTGCGCCGGGGCAAGAAGTCCAAGGGCACCGAGGAGCTGGAGACGGTGGTCCTCGACCTGGACGGCGAGGAGCACACGCTCACGGTCGGCTACGTGTCGGAGCAGCCCATCTGGCGGCCCTCGTACCGGCTGGTGTTTGGCGAGAGCGGCGCGCCCGCGCTCCAGGCGTGGGGCATCGTGCAGAACCTCTCCGGCGAGGACTGGGAGGACGTGTCGCTGTCGCTGGTGGCGGGGGCTCCCATCTCCTTCGAGGCCACGCTCGCCACGCCGGTGACGCCGCGCCGCCCGGTGGTGTCCGACCTGGGCGAGCTCATCGCCGCGGTGCCAGAGGGGGACAGCTCGCTCGCGGAGGAGCACGAGCAGCCCCGGGAGGTGCCGCAAGAGCGGCCCGAGATGGAGGAGCAGGAGCCCGACATGGATTCGGTGGAGGCTTCCCCACCGTCCATCGACGTGGGCTCCATGCCGCCGCCACCCCCTCCGCCCATGTCCCAGGTCCCGCGTCCCAGCTCCTTGATGGCCGGGGCCACGGTGACCGCGGGCCAGACACGCTACGACGTCCACACGCCGGTGACGGTGCCGGACCAGAGCGCCACCATGGTGCTGCTGGTCGCCCAGGAGGTCCCCGGCGAGTCGGTCTTCATGTTCGCGCCGGACGACGGGGTGCCGGACTCGGCGCGGCACCCGTTCCGCGTCGCGCGCTTCACCAACAGCACGGCGGGGCTCCTGGAGCGTGGACCCATCGCCGTGTACTCGGCGGGCACATTCCTCGGCCAGGGCGTGCTGGAGCCGCTGTCCACGGGCGGCCAGGCCACCGTCCCCTTCGCCCTGGAGCGCGGACTGGCGGTGGACTCGAGCCAGCGCGTGGACATGGGAGGCGCGCGGCTCGCTCGCGTGGAGGGCTCCCAGTTCTACATCCAGGAGGAGCGCGTCACGCGCAGGGAGTACCGCGTGCGCAACGGCGGCACGGAGGAGGCCAAGGTCCTGCTGCGGCACTCGCGGCTGTCCCCGGACGCGCGGCTCGAGGCGCCTCCTGGCACGGAGGATCGCGTGGGAGAGGGCATGGCCCTGGTCCCGGTGAAGGTGCCCGCGCGCGCCACGGAGATCGCCGTGGTGCAGGAGTACGAGCTGCTGGCGTCGGGCGCCATGGACTGGATGAACCCGCGGGTCGACGAGGCGGTGAAGAGCTACCTGCGCGACCCGCGGGCCTCGCCCGACGTGGTGGCGAAGCTCCGGGCGGTGTGGGACCTGCGCGACCAGTGGAGGGAGACGGCCCAGACGCTCGAGAAGCTGAGGGCGGAGCGCAACTCGCTGGAGGGCATCAGCCGGGCGACCCGCAACAACCTCAAGGCCCTGGAGAAGGCGCCGGCCAGCGCGAACGACGTGCGCAAGCAGCTGACGAGCCGGCTGGGGGATCTCGACAAGCGGCTCGCGGAGGTGACGGAGCGGTTCGTGCGCACGGAGCTCCAATTCAACGAGCTGCGCGCGAGCTTCGAGAGCGCCGCCCGCGAGGTGCGCATCACGGAGCCGCTGCCGCGGCAGTGAGCGGAGAAGTGGGACAAGGGAGCCGCGTGTAGCCCGTCTGCCCCAGACACTCGGGGCCAACCCTCCCTTGATCCCCTCTTGCCTCGTGGCGAACTTCGGGCTGCGGTAGGGGGCGGGTTGGAGGGGGGACAGGCATGATGCGAGCGGCGAGGGGCGAACGGAGCTTCAAGGGGACGTGCGGACTGTTCACCTGCTTGCTGGTGCTGGCCTGTCAGCCAGAGACGCCAGCGCCCCGGTTGTCCGCCGGTGAACCGGAGACGCCCGCGCCCCAGTTGTCCGCCGGTGAACCGGAGACGCCCGCGCCGGAGTTGCCCGCCGGTGTGCCGCCGTCCCCCCAGCTCCCGTCAACGCCCCAGGTTCCACCAACTCCTCAGCAGGAGGTGCCCACGGGCCGGAGCTGGTACGTGAGCCGGACGGGCTCGGACGGCGCGGCGGGCACGCGTCAGGCCCCCCTGCGCACCATCGGCCGAGCGGTGGCGCTCGCGCGCCCGGGCGAGGTCATCCGGGTGCTGCCGGGCGTGTACGCGGAGACACTCCTCCTGGAGTCCAAGGGCTCGGGCGTGGCCGCCGTCACCCTGCGAGGAGAGGGCTCGCCGCGTCCCATGCTGGTGCCAGGTAACAAGACCCGGAGCGCGGTCCTCCGCGTGCAGGGGCGCTGGAACCTGGAGAACCTTCAAATCGACGTCGGGGGTGCGCGGATGTTCGCCGTCCTCTTCGACAGCACGGCCAGCCACTGCTTCCTGTCCGGGAGCGAGCTGAAGGGAGGGACCTCCGGCGCCGGAGTGCTCGTGGAGGGCGCGCGGAACATCACCGTCCAGAACAACTCCATCCACCACTTCATCAAGCCCGGGACGGACGCCCATGGCGTGGCGGTGGTGGGCCCGTCGCGTGGCCTCGTCATCCGGAACAACGACATCCATCACAACTCGGGCGACTCCATCCAGTGCCAGGGGAACGTGGCTCCCGTCGAGAACGTGCTCATCGAGGGCAACACGCTGCACGACGAGGGCGAGAACGCGGTGGACCTCAAGGGCTGCCGGCACGTCGTCATGCGTGACAACACCGTGTACGGGTTTCCCAACGCGGCGGTCCGCCCGGTGGGCAGCTCGGCCGGGGAGGCGGTGGTGATCCACCAGTCCGCCTCCCACATCCTCATCCAGGGCAACACCATCTCCCGTGCGGGCCGGGGTGTCTCCCTCCTGCACGCCAGCCCCCTGTCCGAGGATGTGCGGGTGGCGGACAACCACTTCCAGGACATCCGCAACATGCCGGAGGGCAACGGGCAGGCCGTCCGCATCGAGAGTGCCCGGAGGGTGTGGGTGGAGGGCAACACCATCGAGAACACGGCCAGCTACGGGCTGATGCTGGCGGCGGACGGCTCGGCGGTGGAGGGGCTCGTCGTCCGGAACAACATCCTGCGGGGAGGGACGCGGCCGTTCCTGCTGCGGCTGGGGCCCAGCAGCTCCCGCCCGGGAGCCCTGCTGGAGGACAACCACTACGCCGAGGGTGGCGTCCTCAAGGCCGATGGCGTGCTGGAGCAGCTCACGCTCTCGTCGCCGGAGAAGCTCGAGGTGTGGCGCAAGGCGCTCGGAGGAGACGAGGGCG
Organism: Archangium sp.; assembly: GCF_036389735.1. Lineage (GTDB taxonomy): Bacteria > Myxococcota > Myxococcia > Myxococcales > Myxococcaceae > Archangium. The sequence goes on from NZ_DASVWK010000084.1 coordinate 18,513, forward strand.
CCACGTTGCTGGAGTGAAGCGCCCTCCGCCATCCCCGGTCATCATCCGCCCAGCACGAGCGGCAGCGACTTGTAACCGAGGCTGACCGGGGCCGCCTGCTGCCGTACCGCGGGCCCCTCACCCCGGCCGAGCGTCGGGAAGCGATCGAGGAACGTGTTCAGCGTGATGCGCGCCTCGAGCCGGGCCAGGGGGGCACCCAGGCAGAAGTGGGTGCCGAGCCCGAAGCCCAGGTGCTGATTGTTCGTCGGGCGCTCCGGCCGGAAGGAGTCCGGATCCTCGAAGACGGCGGGGTCCCGGTTCGCCGCGCCATAGACGATGTCCACGACCTCCCCCGCGGCGATCTCCGCCTCGCCGATCCGCACCGGCCGGGTCGTGATCCGGGGGAACCGCTGCACCGGGCTCTCGTAGCGCAGCACCTCCTCGATGATGGGCTCGACCAGCGAGCGGTTCTCACGCGCCCGTTGCCAGAGCTCCGGGCGGTCCGCGAGGAGGGCCATCATGTTGCCGATCAGGTTGGTGGTCGTCTCGTTGCCCGCGATGAGCAGCACGGCCGCGAAACCACGGATCTCCGCGTCCGTCAGCGAGGCCCCGTCGACCTCGGTCGCGACGAGCGCCGAGATCAGATCCTCCGCCGGCTGCGCGCGGCGCGCGGCGATGATCTGGGTCAGGTAGACCATCATCTCCTGGGTCCTGCGGGCGCGCTCCTCCGCCGGGATGCCGACGTAGGCGATCACCGCCTCCGACCAGAGCTTGAACGACGGGTAATCGCTGGCCGGGACTCCCAGCATCCCGGCGATGACCCGCATCGGCAACGGGACGGCGTAGGTCGCCATGAGTTCCACGGGACCCTTGGTGCCAGCGGTGTCGAGCAGCTCGTTCGCGGTGCGTCCGATCCACTCCGAGAGCGAAGCGATGCGCTGCGGGCTGAACGCCTTGCTCACGAGCCGCCGCATGCGGGTGTGGTGGGGCGGGTCATCGTGCAGGAGCGACATCTTGGGCATCGTCTTGAACACCGACGTGCTCTGCGAGGAGAACGTCTCGGGGTCTCGGATGGCGGCCAGGACGTCGGCGTGGCGCAGCAGCCCCCAGGCGTAGAGGGGCTCGGTCCGGCCCGTCATGGGACCGGCCGGCAGGCGCAGATAGCGCACGGGAGAGGGGCCCCTGAAGGCGCGGTAGGCGGGGTAGGGGTCGGCAATCCCCGTGGGGGTGCCAAGCACGTCAGGCGAGATGGGAGCGTCCATGCGGCCCATCTGACTTCATGGAGTGCCTGCGCGACAACCCCCTGAAGAGTAGGAGATCGTTGAAGCGAGTCTTGAATCGCTCCAGGATGGGGAGTTGGACGTGCATTCCCGGAGGGGTGAACCATGGCGATGAAGAAGGCCAAGAAGGCAGTGGAGCGGATTCGCACAGCGGTGAAGAAGGTGGCCAAGAAGGTGGCCAGCAAGGCGCCCATGAAGAAGGCGCGCGCGAAGAAGGCGCTGCCGATTCCGAAGGGCTACCACGTGGTCACGCCGAGCATCGTGGTGCGCGGCGCCGACAAGGCCATCGAGTTCTACAAGAAGGCGTTCGGCGCGAAGGAGCTGAGCCGGATGCCGGGGCCGGATGGGAAGCTGCTGCACGCGGAGATCAAGATCGGCGATTCGATCGTGATGCTCTCGGACGAGTTCCCTGGCATGGGCTCGTCCTCGCCCGAGACCATCGGCGGCACCCCGTCGAGCCTGATGATCTACACGCGTGACGTGGATGCGCTGTTCAACCAGGCGCTGGCCGCGGGCGCGAAGGTCTCGATGCCCCTCGCGGACATGTTCTGGGGAGATCGCTACGGACGGGTCAAGGATCCGTTCGGCCACGACTGGCAGCTCGCGACCCGCAAGGAGGACCTCACGCCGAAGGAGATGGCCAAGCGCGCCGCGGCCGCGATGAGCGGACCGCCGCCGCAGCAGGGCTAGGCCTACACGACTGAGCCGGTGGAGGCAGGTCCTGACGGAAGTCGAGGCCGGAAGCCGCTGCGCCGTCAGCGGTTTCCGGCCTCTGTTTTTTCCGCCACGCCGCTCAGCGCGCCGCGCTCGCGAGGTGGAGAGGGAAGGGCGTGGCGGTGAACGGCAGCACCACCTCACAGGCGACCCGACACGCGCCGCCGCGACACCCGTCTCGCGCGCTCAAGGTCAGCGTTCCCGTCCAGCTCTCCTCTCCGGGGGTGAGGACGAGCTCCGCCCAGGTGTGGCGTGTGATGACACTCGTGCCCTCCAGGCGCGCTTCGAAGCCCTGGAAGGAGAAGTGCCCCCCGGCACCGCTGAGCCGCTCGGGCAACGTCACCCATCCCGCGTCGCCGAGGACGAAGGAGGGGGCGCCTGCTTCGAGCACGCTCGAGCCGCGCTCGCCATCCTCGTGCAGCACCCAGGTCGAGCTCCGCTCCGAAGCGGGCGCGGCCTTCGGGGTCATCGCGGGCGTGCGAAAGCAGGAGGAGGGCAGTGCCGAGAGTGCCGCGCTCTCCAGGTCCACACGGAGCTGCTGCCGCGTGTCCTCGCCGCCGGGCGCGGTCGCCACCAGGTAAGAGGCCACGAGCGTGAGGAGACTCTTCATATGCCCGGCACTCTCATCCCGGGGACGGAGGCGGGCAAATTTGTAGCCACCTGTAGCAGCGGCCGGCGTGGTGACACGGCGGCAATGCACGAAGCCCACCGCGAGCCGGAATCCGGCGCGGTGGGCCTCGAGGGGTACTGCGAGTGAGTCGTCGGAGCGTGAGCTACCAGAACACCGCGACGGACGAGGCGCGATCATTCCAGCTGTTCCAACGGAAGCCGCGCCACCAGTGCCACGTCCACCAGCCGTAGTTGGACAGGTTGTTGAGGGCCCAGCCGCGCGCTACCCACAGGTGATGGCCCCCGAAGTTGGGGTGCTCGGTGAGCAGCGTCCAGCGGGCACAGCCCGAGGCCCACACGGAGGAGATGCGGTCGTTCCAGTACCACCCCAGGTTGGCGTGGCCGTAGCCCGGCGCCACCGCGAACCAATTGCCGCCGTAGTAGGCGTGCTCGAAGAAGAAGGAAGAGTACGGAAAACAGCGCATCGCGGCTGCCCCGTCCACCGGCTCGTTCGAGGGCATCTGGCCCGTCTGCTCCAGGTACCTCTTCAGATCCTCGCCCGTGCGGAAGCCCAGCGCGAGCCGCGACTCGGCGGAGTAGTTGTCCAGCGCGATGTGGGAGAGGTGGATGCCCTCCCGGCCCAACTCCTCGGCCGAGTACACCTTGCCCTCGAAGAGGATGGGCACGTCCGTCAGCAGTTCGTCCTTGGACTCTTCATCCGTCTCCACCGGCGCGTCCTGAAAGGCCTCCTCCACGCTCACCCGGACGATCTCGGCCTCCTTCGCGGGGAGGGGCTCCAGTTCCTTGGGCGGAACGGGCTCCTGGCCAGATGCGAACGCCGCACCGCCCACCAGGCTCAACGCGAGGACGAGATGACCCACGACTTTCCGGAACATGGCTTCTCCTGGATTTCGGGTGAAAACTGGATAACCATTATGTTGGGTTAAAAAAGTTTTACCAGCGAAAAGAGAACATTGATTGGAAGTGGACACAGTCATCGTCCCCCCACCACGATGGGCGAGCGCGTGAAGTCGCCTTCAGGGTCGCAGTTCCTCGTCGAGTTTCTGACCCAGCCCGCCCATGAGCCACACCGACGCTTCGAGGACCGGCTGGGGTGACCTCCTGGCCGAGGGCCGCCTGCCGCGCGTTTCGCGCTGATCTGCCTGGGCGTGTGGCTCAACGCCGTCGATGCCCTGGTGACGGCGACCATCATGCCGAGTGTGGGCGTCGACCTGGGCGGCTACGCCTATTTCAGCTGGGGTCACCGCGCTCCCGTTTCCCTCGGACTCGAGGCCACGGGACGAAGCCGGAGCACTGGCACGCTGCGTGCTGTGTGGCACCGGGCATGACCGTTGCGCTTCGTGCTCGAAACACCTTCCAGCTCTTCAAGAAAGCCGTCTCGGAGTGGAACGAGGACAACGCCCCGACGTTCGCGGCCTCGCTCTCCTACTACACGATGTTCTCGATCGCCCCGGTGCTCGTCATCGCCGTGAGCGTGGCCGGAATGGTCTTCGGCGAGGAGGCGGCGCGAGGACAGATCCAGACCCAGTTGCAGGAGCTCGTGGGCACGAGCGGGGCCGAGGTCATCGGGCAGATGATGATCAGCGCCCGCAAGCCGAGTTCCGGAATCCTCGCGACGGCGTTGGGGGTGATCGCCCTCATCTTCGGCGCCACGGGCGTCTTCGTGCAGTTGCAGGACGCGCTCAACCACATCTGGCACGTCCAACCGCGGCAGCGCAACGGCGTGCTGAACTTCCTGCGCAACCGCTTCCTCTCGTTCGCCATGGTGCTGGTGATCGGCTTCCTGCTGCTCGTGTCGCTGGTGGTGAGCGCCGCGCTGGCGGGCATTGGCGCCTATTTCGATCACCTGTTCCCCGGCTGGGCACTGCTGTGGCAGGGGCTCAACCTGCTCATCTCCTTCGCCGTCATCACCGTGCTGTTCGCGATGATGTACAAGATCCTCCCCGACACGCACGTGGCCTGGCGGGACGTGTGGCTCGGGGCCGCCGTGACGTCCCTGCTCTTCAGCCTGGGCAAGTTCGCCATCGGTCTGTACCTGGGCACGAGCACCGTCTCCTCGAGCTATGGCGCCGCGGGCTCGTTGGCGGTGGTGCTCATCTGGGTCTACTACTCCGCGCAGATCCTCTTCCTGGGCGCGGAGTTCACCCAGGTCTACGCCCGGCGACACGGCAGCCGCGCGCAAGAGGGGGGCGCGGCCGGTGGCGAAGCATAGGCCGAGGTGACGGGGCCGACGGCTGGTTTCCCCCACCTCTTCTACTCGCTCATCACTCCCACGGGGAGCATGGCCTGGCACTCGCCACGACCCCGCTTCGCCTCCCGCACATGCGGGTAGCGCTTGAGCAGTGCGTTGTAGGTCTTGATGGCGGCGCCGCAGTCTCCCGCCTCGGCCTGTGCGCGGGCCCGCTTCAACCGGGCCGACACATCCGTGAGGCTCTCCCGGAGCTCCGCCAACTTGGGCTGGATCTTCTCCACCCCTGGGACGGTCTCCAGCAGGGCGTGTGCGGTGGCCATGTCGCCAGAGATGAAGGCGGCATTCGCCCGAGCCCAGACCTCCTCGGCCAGGAGGTGGCGGCGCATGTCATCCACGTCCGAGCTCTTCGCCTCCGGGAGAGGAGCCGCGGCGGAAGGAGCCACGGCGGGCTCGAGAGTGGGAGTCTCGGGAGTGGGAGCCACCACGGGCTCGGGAGTGGGAGCCGCAGGCGTCGGCACGGGAGGCGGGGAGAGGGAAGGGGAGCGGAACCGCAGCGCCACGGCCCCCGCGCCCAGTCCCAGCAGGACCAACGTGCCCGTGATCAGCGCCCCAGCGCCCAGGCGTGAACCCGCCTTCGCCCGAGGGGCCTTCGGGGACAACAGCGTCTGCGAGATGGCCTCGGGGCTCGCGTGCGACAGGAGCTGGTTGCCAAACGAGGTCGTCAACCCGCTCTCCCGCTTCACCGGGGGCGGCGGGGCTCCCGTTGCTTGCAGTGCTTTGAGATCCGTGGCGAACGCCTCCATGCTGGCATAGCGCACCTCGAGGCTCTTCGCCGTGGCCTTCTGGATGATGGCATCCAGGGCGGGGACGTTCAGCTCCGGCACCACTTCGGCCAGGGACGGCGTGGGCTGACGGAACTGCTTGTTGAGGACCTCCGCCACCGAGGTGCCCCCGATGGCCACCTGCCCCGTGAGCAGCTCGAAGAGCACCAGCCCGAGCGCGTAGATGTCCACGCGCGCGTCCACCTCCTTGCCCTCCACCTGCTCGGGAGCCATGTAGTTGGGCGTGCCCGCCACGAGCCCCTGGGCCGTCACGCGCGTGGCCCCATCTCCCAGGATGCGAGCGATCCCGAAGTCCAGCACCTTGGCGTGGTAGCCCCGCAGCCCGCGGCGCACCACGACGTTCTCCGGCTTGAGATCCCGGTGCACCACCTGCTGTGCGTGCGCATGGGCCAGGACATCCGCGAGCTGCAGGGCGATGTCGACGGCCTCGCTCACGGCCAGCCGACCCTCCCGGAGGAGCAGCTTCTTGAGATCCTCGCCCTCCACGTACTCCATGGAGATGAAGAGGTTGCCCTGCTCGTCCTGCCCGAAGTCATGCAGCGCCACCGCGTTGGGGTGCGCCACCAGCCCGTAGCTGCGTGCCTCGTTGAGGAAGCGCCGGGCAATGGCCTCGTCATGCGACAGGTTGGCGTTGAGGAACTTCAACGCGACCTTGTGCCCCAGCCCGGGCTGCTCGGCGAGGTACACGGCCCCCATGCCCCCTTGTCCCAGCTTGCGCAGGATGCGGTAGCGGCCGGACACCATGCGGCCTTCCATCGGATCCGCCACGGGCTTCAGGGTGAAGAGCTGGGTGCTCCCACATGCCGGGCACTTGTCGGCCCACTCCCCGATCGCCACAGCACACTGCTTGCAGATGAATTGAGACATGGCGGTTCCCTCTCAGCGCCCCGGACTGAAATAGCGCTGGAAGAAGAGTGCCTCCAGTTCCTGGGCACCCTCCCGAGTGGAGCGAGCGAGCGCCGCCTCCACGCGGAGGAAGTCCGTTCGCGCATCATTCGGGAAATGGGCCTCCATCTCCGCGAGGGCCCCCGCGACGTCTCCGGCCCGGTACAACGCCTCGGCCCGCAGCCGACGGTACTCACCACGCTCCGGTTCCGCTTGCGCCGCCTCGGCCAGCAGTTCCTGGGCGCGTGCATGCTGCCCCGCCGCCAGCGCGGCCACCCCTTCCAGGAAGGGCGCACGCGAGGACTCCTCCGGCAGCGGAGTGCCCACCTCGCGAGCCAACGCATACAGCGCCCGCACGGAGGCGGCCTCCTCGGGCTTTGGCGCCTGGCCTCCCAGGGCGCGACGGTGGAGCGCTCCCAGCGTCTCACCCACCGTGGTGTGCAGGCGCCCCGCCATCTCTCCCAGGTCCGGCCCCAGATAGCCCGCGTCCACCAGTGCGCGCAGCACCTCGGCCGACGAGCCCTCGCCCACCAGCCGTCGCTGCTCCAGCACCGAGAAGAAGACCGCCTTCTTGTCCACGTGACCCGCCACCCGCACCTCCGCCACGGTCATCTGCCGGGCGGACTTCATCTTGCGCTCACACAGCTCCAGCTCTCGCTCCGCCTTGGTGCGCTCGGGCGAGCCGGGCGCCGCCTTCACGTAGGCCCGGTAGGCCAGGTACGACTCCACGAGCTGGTTCGCCCCGAACCGCGCACGCGCCAGCCCCAGATACGCTCCCAGCGTCTCCGGCCGCACGCGCGTGGCCTTCAGGAAGGACTCCGCCGCCTCCTCGTACTGGCGCGTGTTGTACAGCCGGCTGCCCTCGGCCATCAGCAGATCGGCGTTTCCCACCGAGGGCCCCACCAGGGGCTGAGCCCCCACCACGCCCGCCCACAGCCCGAGCACCACCAGCACCCAGCTCCGCGACCCGGTGCGCATCAGCGCCCCTCCGCGGAGGCGTTCCCCGTCTCGACGGAAGGCGTCTCCTCTTCCGATTCGGGGTCGAGTTCCTCCGGCTCGGGCAGGGGCGTCAGGTCCTTCTCCAGCGTGAACCGATCTCCAGGAGCCAGGGTGAGCTCCTTCTCATAGGGCTCGTGGCCCTCCCCCTCCAGACGCAGCACATGCCGACCCGGAGGCAGCAGGAGGTCCACGTCGCCAAAGCCCCGCTCCTGACCATCCACCAGGATGCGCGTGTGCTCGGGCGTCGGGGCGGAGATGACGAGCCGCGCCTGCGCCTCGCGGAGCACCTGCTCGAGCTTCACCCGCGCCAGGGCCCCCACCACCTGGGACACCTCGGCCGACTGGTACGAGGCCAGCTCGAAACGGAAGGTGTGCTCGCCGGGCAGCACCTGGGTGGACACCGGGGTGGTCCCCATCCGCACGCCATCCAGGAAGAGGGTGGCTCCCGGCGGCGTGGAGACGATCTCCACCGTGGCCGCCAGCGAGTACACCTTCACCAGCGCTCCCGTCAGCGCCTTCTCGAAGTGGGCATCGGTGGCGTCGCCCTCCAGGCGCTGGCCCGTCTTGCGCACCCGGACCGCGCGGAACCGGAAGCCGCTGCCGTCCTGCCCGCCCTTCACCAGCACCACGGACTCGAGCCCGAGCTCCTGCATCCACGTCCCCAGGGGCTCACGGCACTCCCGCTTGTCCAGGAGACAGCCCGTGGGGAGCCGGCGGCCTTCCAGCCACGTCGCCAGGGCCTCGTGGCCAATGAGCTGGCCCGCCTTGGCTTCCGGGGGCATCATCGCGTTGATGGACTGTTCCGCACGCTGGGCGACCGCCTCCTGACCGGGGTAGAGCGGCTGCACCATCATCAACGTCCGGGCTTGTGGCTGAGCGGCCGATGCCTCCGCGGGGGCGGCACCCGGGACCAGGGCCAGCCCCAAGCTCAAGAGATAGGTGACGAGCATGGGCATTCCAGGGCGAGGGTACACTTTCAGGCACAGGCTGTCCCCTCCGCGCCCGGATGTTCCCCGAATGCCAGGGGCCTGACCAGGGACCTGTGCTCCCGGGAGACGACCTCCCGTGTCGCCCTCCTTGCCTGCCCAGCGAGGAGCCAGGCTGTATTCCTAGGCCCCCAGGGCACCTTCCCTGGGCACCCGTCCGCGGCCCTCCTCTTCGCCCTAGGCGTTGGACGCGATGAGCGCGATGTTGCGGGGGGACAGGCGCGGGTCGAAGACCTGCAGGAGCTCGACCCGGAAGCCCATCTCCTCAAGGAGGATCGCGCGGTCGAGCAGGAGCACGACCTCCAGCGCCCTCGCGAACCGGTCCCGCAGCAGATGACAGAGGAGGATGCGCCTCGTCTCGGAGCGGACGGACTCCTCGAAGGCCTCCAGCCCGGCGTCCGTCATGCCGGTCTCGAGCCCCAGGTGCTCCAGCCGGTTCCTCGCATAGACGGCGAAGCTTCCGGCATAGAGCGCCCTGGGCGCATCCCTCGCCCGCACGAAGCCGCGCTCGGGAAACTCCCTCCTCGAGAGGAGTTCGAACGCGAAGCGGTGCGCATACACCCGCTTCATCAGCGCGAACTCGGCCTCGCTCTTGTGGTGCCGTTCCCGCGTCGCCAGCGCCAGGGCGTACCGTGTGAAGGGGAGGCGGTGGGTTTCCCCAAAGCGGGAGACCGGGTAGTCCCGTGCGGCGTCCAGCTTGTCGTAGCAGCAGCCCACGTTCAGGAGGAAGCCCGCGTCCTGGCTCTTGCGAATCTGCGTGAGGGCGAGCGGCCCGCAGGTGTGCAGGCCGATCGAGGCCCGGTCCCGGCCGCGGAACAGCGGGTCGAGTTCGCTCTGCGGCCCATCCTCGACGGAGGCGTGGAGGAAGCCCAGCTTGTCCCGCGGCGGGCTCCGGGCTCTTCGCAGCCAGTCCCGGCCCTTCTCCTGCAGCGCGGCATCCCGATCGATGCTGTGGAAGGTCCAGTCGAAGGTCCTCACACAGAGGCGAGCGAGATGTCCCATTCCGCCACCGATGTCGACCGCCTGGCGGATGGCCCGCGTCCTCGGCGCGAGAAGGGCGAGGACCCGCTCGATCTCATGGGTCTTCTTGGCGTTGAGCCCCTGGGCCTCCGTGGTGGTCAGCCCATGGACACCCTGGTGCAAGGGCAGCCCGGTCAGCCGCTGAAGCGCGAGCAGGAGCGCATGCAGCGACGCTGGCGGGTCACCGGCAAGCTCCCCCAGGTCCAGCCTCCGCTCTCCCGTTTCATCGAGGGATTCCGCATAGGACAGCCAGGAGTCGGGATAGGCGGCGCCGGACTCCGGCCAGTTCTGGAGGATGGAGCGAGACCAGAGTTCGGACCAGGGCCCGAGCAACTCGGAGAGCGCCTCCAGTCGAGCTCGAAAATCCATGGCTTTTCCTCACGTCCCCTGGCGCGCGATCGAACGCGCCGCGGGCGCGCTGGAGGGATGCTCCCCGCACGCTAACACGCACCTTCACGCGAACGGCAGGCAGGGGCTGGAGGGGCGGCCTGGCCCCCCCGCCCGAGCCGCTCGCTCCCGCCTTCCGACCGCTCATCCAGGGCGGACCCTGCCTCGGCCCCCTCCTGCGTTACCTCTGCTCCTGCCCGGCACGCCCGCCGGCCGTAAGGAGACGCTCCATGCGAACCACCCACCCCCGTACCGCGTACCGCGCCGGCCTCGGCCTGGCGATCCTGGCCATCCTGCTGCTCGTCTGGCTCAGCCTCGGCGTCGGCATCATCGGCGGCGACGGCGATCCCGTGAACCGGGTGTACGGCACCGTGCTCGCCATCGGACTCGTCGGCGCGGTGCTCGCGCGTTTCCGGCCGCGGGGCATGGGGCGCACGGTGCTCGCCATGGCGGCCGCGCAGCTCGCGATCGCGGTGATCGCCTCGATCGCCGGCTGGGGCATGCCCTACAGCGGGCCGGTCGAGATCCTGGCCATCAACGCTTTCTTCGTCGCGATGTTCGTCGCGTCGGCGCTGCTGTTCCGGCATGCCACGCGTACGCAGGTCGAGCGGGGCGTGGCTCCCCCCTGATGGGGTGGCGCTACGCGGTCCCCCTGCTGGAGACGCGTCGGGGCCTGAAAATACCGAGGCCGGAAACCCCTGATTGCTCAGCGGCTTCCGGCCTCGGTTTTCAGTATCCCCGACGGGATTCGAACGTAAATGCCCTGGACGGACAGGGGTGCCACGCGCACGCTCTGGGAGGTCAAGACCGACAATTTCGACACGTACCCGCCCGACCTTCGAGAAATTGTGGTCGAGAATCAGGTGGAAAAGTTGCGGCATGAGCGCGCCCTCGCTCTGGCTTGTGGATTTGACTTCCGGGTCGGCGTGCGGAGCCCCGCGCACAAGGAGGCGCTGGAGTTCGCGGCCCGCGATCTTAACGGACTCATCGTCGTCATGGAGTGGTGCTGAGATGCCGGCT
>NZ_DASVWK010000085.1:0-6339 GCF_036389735.1 Archangium sp.
TCTGGCCCTGGGTGCCCACGAGCTTCCCGTCGAACAGGCGGTCCGGCTTGGAGTTACCGCCGAAGAGCCGCCCCAGCTCGGCCGCGTGCGAGGCCTCGAACACGTCCCGGCCCATCTTCACGAAACGGGGGACGTCGGCCAGTCCGTTCTTGGCCAGATCCACCACCTTCTCCAAGGGATTCAGGGACTTGCGCTCAGTGGCGGAGGGGGCGACGGAGGGGCTCGCCGGGCTGAACGCGCTGACATTGCGCTTGATGGACGTCATGGTTGCCCCATTATCCGACATGGTCGATAAAAGTTGCCTCCCAATGTTTTACGCGAACTCAACCCCTCATTACACGGACGAGCGCGTCCACATCCTCCTCGGGGTCGACAACGAAGCAGCGCATGCGCTCGCCACTCCCCATCACCACGCAGACGCGATCCTTGGGGCACACCTTCAGGCAGCCACTGCTGACGACGCGCAGGTCCCGGCCCAGCTCCTCCTTCAGCGTGCTCCGCAGCTCCTCCGCCCCCGCGCGCTTCATGCACTTGCGGCAGACGAACACCAGCCCTTCCCACCGCGTCCGGACTTCCTTCGGCTGTGCCACGGCGCCTGGTCTCCTCACCCCGCTCCCGAGCCGCTGTAACGGCCCACGCCAGAGCGAACAAGCCGGACTCGCTTCATCCGCCGATCAGCAGGCAGCCGAGCGTCAGCCGTTGAGCGCGGGGGAGCACGGATCAGGCGAGCCGAAGCGGAAGCCTCTGCTTTGACAGGGAATGTAGGGAGGTGGAATCCTCCCGACCCGTCCGCCGCACCTCCCCCGGGTGGGGGCCCCTGGAGTCCGAACCATGTCCGCGACCGCTACCGTACTGAACGCCACTCCGCGCCTGGGTGCGCAGCTGCGAGAAGAGGGCTGCGCCTACCTGCCCGCCGTCTTCGAGCCCTCCGTCCTCCGGGCGCTGGAGCGGGAGTGCGACGAGATGGCGGCGCGGCACTACCGGGTGGAGAACATCGACCGGCACGCGGTGTACCTCAGTGACAGCACGCCCACGCGCACCAGCCACGCGATGATGATCAGCGCGGGCCCCAGCCCCCTGCCCACGGTGTCGCTCGAGGGGCTGGAGTCGGTGCGTCGCTTCTTGAGCTTCCACGACGAGGTGCTGGGCCAGTTGCTGGGGGCGGAAGTGCCGGCCTGGAGCCGCTCCATGCTCAACTGGCAGACGTACCTGAGTGGCAGCAAGCCCGTCACCGAGCACTTCGATGGTGAGTACCTGGACTACCGCAAGGACGAGGACGGTGGCTTCACCCTGCACGAGGGGCTGCTGCCGCGCCTGGTGCTCATCCTGACGCTCTCCAACGAGAACGACGGCGAGACCCAGGGCACGGTGCTGCGGGACCTGCGGACGGGCCGGGAGCTGTCCCCGCCCTCGCGGCCCGGGGACGTGCTGGTGTTCGACAACGTGCGCATGCGCCATAGCGTGCCCACCCTGGAGAAGCCGAGGCGGATGGCCGGCCTGCGAAGCTTCGACTTCCGGGCGGTGCACTTCGCTCGCACCGAGGCCAGCCGCCGCCCCGGAGCGACCTACCGCCAGATGCCCGAGGGCCTCGTCTCCGAGGACGTGGACGCCGTGGCGGTGCACCAGGAGTTCCTGCGCGAGCGCTGGGCCGGAGTGCGCGAGGCGCAGCGGGCCGAGGGCGCCCTCTTCTAGGTCTCCCACCGTCCGAACCGAGGAATCCCCATGCAGACGATTGAACGGCGGGAACTGCTGAACCCGGGTGCGCGGATTGGTGGCGAGTGGATCACCGGGGAGACACGCTTCACGGTGCGGGATCCCAGCACCGGCTCGGCCATCGCCGAGGTCGCTGACCTGGGGGCCGATGCGGCTCGCAACGCGGTGGCCGCGGCGTCCCGGGCGCTCCCTGGCTGGCGGCGCACCCCCGCCACCGAGCGCGCCCGGCTCGTCGAGGCCTGGGCCCGGGCCCTCCTCGCGGCGGGCGAGGACCTGGCCCGCATCCTCACCTCGGAGCAGGGCAAGCCACTGCGCGAGGCCCGGAACGAGATCGGCCAGTGCGCCGCCTCGCTGAAGTGGTTCGCGGAGGAGGCCCGGCGGGCCCACGGCCACACCCTGCCGATCAACAGCGGCGAGGTGCGCAACCTGACGGTCAAGCAGCCGGTGGGCGTGGTCGTGGCCATCACCCCGTGGAACTTCCCGGCCGCGGCCGTGGTGGTGAAATGCGGAGCCGCCCTCGCGGCCGGTTGCACCGTGGTGCTGAAGCCCTCGGACCTGACCCCGCTCATCGCCCTGGCCATGACCCGGCTGGCCGTCGAGGCGGGCCTCCCGGCCGGCGTGCTGAACGTCGTCACCTGCTCCCAGCCGGGGGCCGTCGGCGAGGTGCTGACCACGGATCCTCGCGTCCACATGATCTCGTTCACCGGCTCCACCCAGGTGGGCAAGGCCATCATGGGCAAGGCCGCGGGCACGGTGAAGAAGGTCGCGCTGGAGCTGGGCGGCAACGCGCCGTTCATCGTGTTCGAGGACGCCGACATCGCCCGAGCCGCCGACGACGCCGTGCGCGCGCGCTTCTACAACAGCGGGCAGATCTGCATTGGCGCCAACCGCTTCTTCATCCAGGACTCCATCTACGAGCGGTTCGTCGGCGAGGTGGCCGCCCGGGTGGCCCGGTTGCGCGCGGGCACGGGCCTCGAGCCGGAGAGCGACGTGGGGCCGCTCATCAACGAGCAGGCGGTGGCCAAGGTGACGTCCCTGGTGGACGAGGCCCTCTCCCTGGGAGCCCAGGCGGTGGTGGGAGGCCGGCGCGCCGCTCGGGGTGGCCTCTTCTACGAGCCGACGGTGCTGCGGAACGTGACCCCGGCGATGGCCATCTACCGGACGGAGATCTTCGGCCCGGTGGTGCCGCTGTATCGCTTCGCCACCGAGGACGAGGTCATCGCGCGGGCCAACGAGACCGATGCGGGCCTCGCGGCCTATGTCTACACGAGCCAGCTGGGCCGGCTGTGGCGGATGGCCGAGGAGCTGGAGTCCGGCATGGTGGGAGCCAACACGGCCGCCATCTGCGCGGTGGAGCTGCCCTTCGGCGGCATCAAGCACTCGGGCCTCGGCCGCGAGGGCGGCCTGGGCTGTCTGGATGAGTTCCAGGAAGTGAAGAGCATCAGCTTTGGCTTGTGAGATCCGGAATGAGCGCACCCCGTACCTGTCGTGACACCTGGCGCCTGATGAGCGAGCTGACCCAAGGCGGTCAGATCGTCCGGAACTTCCATCAGGACATCCTGATGGACGAGTGGCTGATCGAGACCGAGCTGTTCTCCCGGGAGGCGCTGGAGGCGTATACGGCGTGGAACCTGGGACAGGAGCTGAAGCCGGAGCAGCGCCGGTGGTTCTCCGAGCAGCGCGGCGGCGCACAAGGGGACTACCGGGAGGGCATGCGCGACAAGGTCGCCAACGTGGTCGACTGCCTCACCCGCTACCCCGCCTCGAAGCGGGCCGTCATCACCATCCCCAACAACTCCCTGCCCCGTCACGACTTCGACGGGGATGCCAAGTGCATGCGCGAGCTGCACTTCCATCGGAATGGGGAGCGGGTGGATGCCACCGTGCTCTTCCGGTCCCAGGCCGCGCTCATCTTCCCCAAGAACATTCACTTCATCGGTGGCCTCATGGAGGAAGTGGGCAAGCGGTTGCCGGGGCAGCCCCGGCCGGGTCGCTTGTTCTATCTGGCCTCGGTGCTGGTCGCCGACAGACAGTAGAGGGTGGTGATTTCCCGAGAGCGCGCCGCGTGCAGGGGATCGGAGCGGTCCTTCGCCTTCGAGTGGCGCGCCGGGGTCGACTGTTTCCACTTCACGGCGAGCCCGGTGCGCGCGAGCTCCTGGTCGAGCCAATCGGCGGAGCGCAACCCGAGCAGCACCGCCAGGTCGGAGAGCAACAACAGCCCCTGGCCTCCCGGGGTGAGGTGCTCGGCCAGTCCTTCGAGAAAGCCGCGAAGGAACCGGTTGTCCTCGTCGAACACCGCCCGGTCGACCCGGTTCTTCGGCGGCTCGGGCAGCCACGGCGGATTGCTCACGACGAGGTCCGCCTTGCCGGGTGGGAAGAGGTCTCCCTGGAGGACCTTGAAGCGCTTGGAGAGGCCGAGTCGCTCGGCGTTCTCCCGGGCGCAGGCCACGGCCCGCTCATCACAGTCGGTCGCCGTCGCCGAGTTCGCTCCCCGCTGAAGGAGCAGGAACGAGAGCACTCCGGTGCCCGTGCCCACGTCGAACACCGTCTTGCCACGCACCTCCGTCACCGAGAGGAGGAGCTCGATGTAGTCGGTGCGCGTGGGCAGGTAGACGCCGTAGTGCGGGTGGAGCTTGCCCTCGAGCCCGGGCACCGAGAGTCCCTTGCGCCGCCACTCCGCGGCCCCGAGCATGCCGAGCAGGGTCTTCAGGGAGACCACGGTGCTGTCGGCGTCGGGCTCGCCCCACACCCACCGGCAGGCCTCGGCCACGTCGGGAGCACGCTTCAACTCGAGGCGATAGGAACGATCGAGCGACACCACGATGCGCGAGAGGGTCTCATGCTCGAGCTGACGCGCGCGGCGCTCGGCCCTGAAGGCCTCGAGGGGTGAGCGCGCCGCTGGGGGCGAGGAGAGGCGGCGACCCATGGCGGCGAGGAGCTGCTTCGCGTTGTGGAAGTCGCCCGTGTAGAGCAGGTGCTCGCCCCGCCGGACACGCCGCAAGGCGGCATCCGCGGTAAGGCGGTCATCGACAGGAGAGAGTCGCGACGGGGCCGGCTCGTCACTTTCCGAACGCCAACTGAATGAGCTCACGGAGCGCACCTTACATCGAGCCGTGAGCCCCCCGTGTCCTCGTCCCGCCTATTGCCGCTGGAGTGCGAAGTCGAAGCGGATGACCACCCGCCCACCTCACCGGGGTGAGCCCCGGGAGTGGAAGGAACTCCTGCTTCACTCCCGGGTGACCGGGTGGCGCACGCTCAGCGGGAGAGGACGTCCCGCTCCAGCTCCAGCGCGAGCCGCGCGCTGAGCACGAAGGCGCGATCCACGCGGACCGGACCGTACAGCTCCTTGCCGATCCAGTACTTGTCGGCCTCCCGCGACGAGTCCGCGAGCGACTCCAGGCACCGGGCGGCATCGCGCAGCGCACGCCGGACCTGCGCGCCGCTGGAGCCAGGAGCCGCGCGCAGGCCATACAGCGCGTGGACGGCGAAGGCCGTCTCCGACGAGGTGGAGGTAGTGCCCACGCCCCAGCCACCATCCTCCCGCTGAAGGGCGATCAGCGCCTCCGCGGAGGCCCGGAGCTCCGTCGCCGCGCCAGCCTGCCCGAGGGCGTTCATCACCTGCGAGGTGGCGTACAGCCAGGAGCAGTGCCACTTGTCCCCCACCCACACCCCGTTGTCGCCCCGCTTCTCCAGCAGGAAGCGCAGGGACTGCGTGGTGTCCTTGCCGAGCACCGCGAGCGCCAGCACGCCATGGGCCGTCGTCGTCAGGGAGGGCTGCAGCTCATGCGAGTAGGTGATGAACAACCCCTCGCGCTGGTAGCGATCCAGCAGGCCGCCATCCACCTGCCGTCCCGCGCTGGCCAGCAGGGCCACGACCGTCGACGTGGTGTCCCCGTCGACCATGAAGTCGTCGCTCATCCCGAGGCCCTCGGGCTTCAGGCCCCGGTGCAGATCCTCCAGCTGGGGACGGATGACGTCCTGGAGCGCCGGGTGCGTCAGCAACCCCGAGGTCATCAGCGCGAGCAGGCCCCAGGGCTGCTCGAAGCGGGGAATGGGCCACACCGTCGGGACGACGCCCTGCACGCCCACCCCGGTCGCCGCCGAGGCCGAGCGCAGGAACTGCTCCGCCCCCCGGCTCCACTCCGAGCCCACCGGGAAGGTGAGCCGGTGCTTGTGAATCCAGAACGCCGTCGCCGCGGGGCTGTTGCCGAGCCCCTTCGAGCCATCGAGCAGCTCCGGCTCCGCCTGGGCGCCCCACGTCTCCCAGGCGTGGACGGGCGGCGTGCCCGCCCGGGCCTTGATGCGGGCGATCAACCCTCGCCGCTTGTCGCCCATCGCGCGCAGGGCCCGGAAGGGCTGCTGCGGCAGCGAGAGCCCCAGCGCGGCGGCATCGTCCAGAAGCCGCGGCAGGACGAGCTCCACGGCGACCGGAATGTCATCCGGCAGTGCGCCCTCGAACGCCCAGACACCCGCGGTCTCACGGATGAAGGTGAGGCCGCGCTCCACCGCGTCGCGGACATGCGGGGAGTCGCTGGAAGCCACCAGCGCCAGCACGGCCGCGAGGGTCGGGACATGCCTGGCCAGGGGCAGCACGGGAGGGCCCCAGCCCCCATCCGCATGCTGCTG
>NZ_DASVWK010000086.1:0-1712 GCF_036389735.1 Archangium sp.
CGGCACCATGGCCGAGGGGCTGGCGCGCGTCGGCAGCCTCAAGGGCTACCGCGTCATCATCGTCACCGACCCGCGCATCGACACCACCGCCGCCGCCAAGCTCCAGGCGCTGGGCGCCGAGCTGGAGGTGGTGGACGTCTACCACCCGGAGGGCGGCTGGCAGTACTCGCGGCTGCAGCGGCTGCGCGAGGTGCTGGCGCGTCACCCGGGCGCCTTCTGGCCCCGGCAGTACGACACGCCGAGCAATCCCAACGCCTATGTGAACCACCTGTCCCAGGAGCTGCTCGAGGCGCTGGGCTCCAACCTCGCCGCGGTGGTGGGCACCGTGGGCAGTGGCGGCTCGCTGAGCGGCACCGCCCAGGCGCTCCGCCAGAAGCTGCCCCACGTGCGGATTGTCGCGGTGGATGCCGTGGGCTCGGTGCAGTTCCACCAGCCCAACCTCAAGCGGCTGCAGAGCGGCCACGGCAACAGCATCATCGCCGGCAACATCAACTACCGCGTCATGGACGAGGCCCATTGGCTGGCGGATGGCGAGGTGTTCTCCGGCTGCTGGGAGCTGGCGCGCCGCGAGGGCGTCTTCGCCGGGGGCTCCTCCGGGGCCGCCTACATAGTTGCCTCCTGGGTGGCCGAGCAGTACGGGCCCGACCAGGACGTGGTCGTCCTCCTGCCGGACAGAGGCGACAGATACGCGGAGACCATCTACTCGCGCGACTACCTGGCCAAGCACCACCTGGTGGGCATTGAAGCGGCGGCCCAGCCGACGCGCATCCGCTACGGCGTCGATGTCGCCGAGCGCTGGAGCTGGGCACCCCTGCCCCATGACGGCTCGGTGCCCTACCACGCCCCGGACGCCATCCTCAGCGGACAGCTGACGCGCGAGCTCGGGCTGCCGGGCCCGAAGGCGGAGTCATGAACCACTTCGTCTTCATCGAGAGCAACACCACGGGCACCGGGCGGCTCGCGGTCGAGCGCCTGCTGGCGCAGGGCGAGCAGGTGACGTTCCTCACCCGGCAGCCCAAGAAGTACCCCTTTCTCCAGCAGGCAAGGGCCGGGCTGCGCGTCCTCGAGGTGGAGACCAACGACGTGGAGGCGGTGAAGGCGAGCGTGCGCGAGCTGAAGCAGCAGGCCGCGCCCAACGCGCTCGTCACCTTCTCCACCTTCTACGTGCCCACGGTGGCCGAGGTGGCGGCGGACAGCGGCTTCCGCTACCTCAATGCGCGAGCGGCGCACGACTGCCACGACAAGTACCGCTCGCGCCAGGTGTTGCGGGGCGCCGGCCTGCCGACGCCCGACTTCTGGTTGGTGACGACGGACGAGGAGTTGCGGCAGCTCAGCGAGACGGTGCGCTACCCGTGCGTGGTCAAGCCCATCGCGGAGAGTGGCAGCAACGGGGTGCGCCTGGTGCACCACCGGGAGGAGCTCGTGGCCCACGCCCAGACGCTGCGGGCCCGGCACGTCAATGAGCGGGAGCAGCCGCTGCAGGGCCAGCTGCTCATCGAGAGCCTGCTGAGCGGCCCCGAGTTCAGCGTGGAGACCATCACCCTGGGCCCGGGCCGTACCCACGTCATCGGCGTCACCGCCAAGCACCTGTCCACCCCGCCGCACTTCGTGGAGATGGGGCACGACTTCCCGGCCGACCTGGAGCCGAAGGAGCGGCGGGCGCTGGAGGAGGCCACGGTGGCGGCGCTCGAGGCGGTGGGGTTCGACTGGGG
>NZ_DASVWK010000087.1:0-1680 GCF_036389735.1 Archangium sp.
CGCAGCTCCTCGTGGAGGCGCTGCGGGGTGTCGGGCAGCAGGCGCAGCAGCCGCAGGGCCTGCTGGAAGTGGCTCACCGCCTCCTGGTTGGCCGAGCGCAGGCTGGCGCGCTGTCCCGCCCGGGCCCAGTGGTGGACCGCCTGCGGGTACTCCCCGGCCTCGGTGGCGTGGTGCGCGAGCAGCTCCGGATGTGTCTCGGCCACCTCGGGGCTCTGCTCCAACAGGGCCCGGGTGATGCGCTGGTGGAGCTGTCTCCGGGCGCTTCGGGGCAGCGACTGCCGGGCCGCGTCCTGGAGGAGGGCATGGCGGAACTGGTAGCCGGGCCCGGCATCCTCGTCCCGGGGTTGCAACAGCCCCGCCGCCACCAGCCCCTCCAGGTCCCGTTGCAGCGCGGATGGGCTCCGCCGCGTCAGCGTGGCCAACAGCGAGAGGGAAAAGGCCCGGCCGATCGCCGCGCACAACTGGGCCAGCTCCTTCTGTCGCGAGGGCAGTGGGTCCAACCTCGCCAGCAGCAGCTCGTGCAGGGTGACGGGGATGGAGCCGGGCGTTCCGCGCTCCACCACCATGCGCGTCAGCTCCTCCGCGAAGAGGGGAATGCCATCCGTCCGGGCCACCAGTTGGTACACCAGCTCCGTGGGCAGCTCCCGCCCTCCGGCGGACCCCCGGACGAGGGCGGCGGTGAGCTCCGGCGAGAGTCGCTCCAGCGTGAGCCGGTGCAGCCAGGGAGGCTCGGGCCAGTGGGGGTGGAAGTCGGGCCGGGCGCTGAGGACGAGCAGCACGCGTTCCCGCTCCACCCGCTCCAGCAGGGCGCCGAGCAGCTCCAGCGTGGAGGGGTCCGCCCAATGCAGATCCTCTATCACCCCGAGCACCGGGTGCCCCCGCGCCCCGCGTGCCAGCAGGGCCGACAGCGCCTCGAAGGTGCGCTCCTTGCGCCGCTCCGGCGAGAGCTGGGGCGAGGGGAGCCCCTCGGGCACGGGCCTGGAGATGAGCTGGGCCAGGAGCGCGGTGTGCTCCGGGGACAGCCCCAGGGCCTCCAGCGACACCTCTCCCGGAGGACAGAAGCGCCCCAGCAGCTCGATGATGGGTTGGAGGGCGCTGGTGCTGGACTGCGACCAGCACTGGCACTGGAAGTGGATGCACGACTCCTGGCACACCCGCTCGTGCAGCTCCTGGATGAGTCGGGACTTGCCGATGCCAGCCTCGCCGCTGACGAGCACGAAGGCGCCCCGTCCCCGTCGGGCCTCGTCCCAGTGCGCGAGCAGCCGTTGCAGCTCGTGCTCCCGTCCCACCAGGGGCGTGAGGCTCCCGGCGGCGAGCGCCCGCTCGAACCGGACCGTCTTCGGCCGCTCGCGCAGCACCCGGTGGAGGTCCAGGCTCCGCCTTCCCGAGAAGCCCTCGTAGGTGCGCGTCCCGAGCGCTTCTCCCTCGAAGGTCCCGTGCACCAGCGCCCAGGTGGCCTCGCTGACGAGCACGGTGTGCGGCGTGGCCAGTCCCGCCAGCCACGTGGTCACCTTCGGGGCCTCGCCCTGGAGGACGAGCGCTCCCCCCTGGCGCTCCCGCGTGCCCTCGCGCAGCGTCACCTGGTCCGTGTGGATGCCCACCTTCACCGTCAGCACGCCCGGAGGCAGGTTCGGCAGCTTGCGTTGCAGGGCGGCGGGGACGTCGCGTGCCAGGGCCAGT
>NZ_DASVWK010000088.1:0-2498 GCF_036389735.1 Archangium sp.
AAGCGCGCCAGCCGCTGCTCCCGCCCGTCCCCCCCCTCGGCCTGTTCGTCCGTCCAGGACAGCCGGCCCAGCGGCCTCACCACCGACGCGCCCGGCTCCCCCCCCACATGCAGGACCACACCGACCGTCTCCCCGCCCGCCCGCTTCCCGTGGACCTGATGATTCGACGCCTTCATGCCGTTCTCCACCCTCAGCTGCATGGGCTCTCCCCCGGGTCGCCCGTGAGCGCGTTGGTGACGGGGGATATTGGCCCATGTGCTGTCTTCCGGCTTTCGCTCGGACGCCAACCGCTTGCGTACGGGCGCCACCTTGGATGCCCGGGGGCCTCTCGCGTTGCGGGGTGGGTTGGAAAACCACCTTTCGTGCCTGCTTGCCTGCCCGGCGGGTCCATCGCTCGCTGAACGGGCATACAGGTAGGTGGGAGAGGGTGGGAGTGTGAGACGGGGCCGAGATGCGGTATTGGGGAGGGTGGACGCGATGAGGTGGGATGACCATGGGTGACGGAGGACGGGGCGTGCTGGCGGTGGTGGCGGAGAAGCCCTCCGTGGCTCGCGACATCGCGCGGGCGCTGGGGGCTCGCGAGCAGGCCGAGGGGTGCTTCCGCGGCAACGGCTACGTGGTGACGTGGGCCATCGGTCACCTGGTGGGACTGGCGCAGCCGCACGAGATGCGGCCCGAGTGGAAGCGCTGGCAGCGCGAGCTGCTGCCCATGCTGCCGCGCGAGTGGCCGCTGGTGGTGGAGGAGAAGACGGCCTCCCAGTTCCAGGTGGTGCGCCGGGTGATGAGCGCGCCCGAGGTGGACACCGTGGTGTGCGCCACGGACGCCGGGCGCGAGGGCGAGCTCATCTTCCGCTACATCTACGAGGCCGCCGGGTGCCGCAAGCCGGTGAAGCGGCTGTGGGTGTCCTCGCTGACGGAGGGGGCCATCCGCGAGGGCTTCCGCGCGCTGCGGCTGGGGCGCGACTATGAGCCGCTGGCGGACGCGGCCAAGGGGCGCAGCCGGGCGGACTGGTTGGTGGGGATGAACCTGTCGCGCCTCTACACGCTGGCGGGCGGGGACACGCTCTCGGTGGGGCGGGTGCAGACGCCCACGCTGGCGATGGTGGTGGAGCGCGAGCTGGCCATCCGCGACTTCGTCCCCCAGGAGTACCTGGAGATCGTGGCCACCTTCGGTCCCGCCGGCCCCGAGGGGCCCCAGGGCAGCTACCAGGGCGTGTGGTTCCGCCCCGCGCAGCCGGGCAAGGAGAAGGAGTGGGACGCACGCGAGGCCCGGCGCCTGCCCGCCAAGGGCGAGGAGGCCAAGGAGGTGGTGGCGCGCGTGAAGACGGGCCGCGCGGCCGTGGAGTCCGTCACCGCCGAGACGAAGCGGATGGCCGCGCCACTGCTCTATGACCTGACGGAGCTGCAGCGCCACGCCAACCGCCTGTATGGCTACAGCGCCCAGCGCACCCTGGAGCTGGCGCAGGCGCTGTACGAGAAGCACAAGCTGCTGAGCTACCCGCGTACCTCCAGCCGGCACCTCTCGACGCAGATAGCGGAGACGTTGCCCGAGGTGGTGCGCGCCATCCGGGCGCCCTGGGAGGCGCTGCTCGCGCCCGGCACGGGGCAGAAGCCGCTGGGGCGCCGCTTCGTGGACGACGCGAAGGTGACGGACCACCACGCCATCATCCCCACGACGACCTCACCGGAGGGCGCACGGCTCTCCCAGGACGAGCGGCGCATCTACGAGCTCGTCTGTCGCCGGCTGCTGGCGGCGTGGCACGAGGACTTCGTCTGGCTGGTGACGACCGTCATCACCGCCGTCACCTCGGCCGCCGCGGTGGATCGCTTCCACAGCGCGGGCACGATGGTGGAGCGCGAGGGCTGGAAGGTGCTGGACGTGGGGGGAGGGCAGCGCGCGCCGAAGCCCCGCGAGGGGGGGAAGAAGAAGGACGAGGCCGAGACGGAGGAGCCCGAGGACGAGCAGGAGCTGCCGCCGGGTCTGGCGAAGGGGTTGGCGAGGGCGGTGCGGGAGGTGAAGCCGGTGACGAAGCGGACGCGACCGCCGCCCCGCTTCACGGACGCGAGCCTGCTGACGGGGATGGAGACGGCGGGGCGGACGCTGGACGACAAGGAGCTGGCGGACGCGATGAAGGAGACGGGGCTGGGGACACCGGCCACGCGCGCGGCCATCATCGAGACGCTGCTCGACCGGGGCTACCTGGTGCGGCGGGGCAAGTCGTTCGAGGCGACGGAGAAGGGCATCGGGCTCATCCGGGTGGTGCATCCGGACGTGAAGAGCCCGGTGATGACGGGGCAGTGGGAGGCGTGGCTCCAGCGCATCGAGCGGGGCAGCGGAGACCTGGAGTCCTTCCTGCGAGGCATCGAGGCCTACGTCATCGAGGTGGTGGGCAAGGTGCCCCCCACGCTCTCCATGCCCCCACCCACGAACACCACCCCTCTGCCTCCGGCCCAACCCAAGCGCGCCCGGACCCCCACCGAGCCCGTCCCGGCGCCCA
>NZ_DASVWK010000089.1:0-11731 GCF_036389735.1 Archangium sp.
TGAAGCGCTGGGAAGAGGGCGCCTGGGCCTTGGATCCTGAGTAGGGATGAGAACGCTGGTGCGTTAAGGTTCCGCCATGGGACGTCTTCTCCAAAGGGCGAGGCGAATGCTGCTCCTGGTATTGGCCACTCTGGTCATCGCGTACGTGGGCCTGTGCGTGCTGGTGTTCCTCAACCAGAGGCACATCGTGTTCCCGGTCCCTCCTGGGGCACGAGAGCCGGAGCTGCCCGGTGCCACGCTCCTGCACATTCCCGGATCGGAGGGGTCGACGGTCTATGCGCTGCATGTGCCCGCGCCGGAGGGGGCTCCGACGGTGGTGCACTTCCACGGCAACGGCGAGCAGCTCGCGGATGGAACGTGGCTGGCACAACGATTTCAGGAGGCAGGGCTTGGCTTCTACGCGGTGGAGTATCCGGGCTACGGGCTCGCGGCGGTGGGGCAGGGGCCTTCCGAGAAGGGTATCTACGCGGCGGCGGAGGCCGCGCTAGAGCACCTGTACCGGGACCTGGGCGTGCCTCGGGAGCGTACGGTGTTGCAGGGACAGTCACTCGGGTCGGGTGTGGCGGTCGAGATGGCGAAGCGGGGCCACGGCACGCGGCTGGTGCTCATCACGCCCTACACCTCCATCGTGGAGGTGGGAGCGAGAGTCTTCCCATGGCTGCCCGCGAGCCTGCTCGTGAGGGACCCATTCAACAGCGCGGCCAAGGCGCCTGGGCTGACGTTGCCGGTGTTCATCATCCACGGGACTCGAGACGAGGTCATCCCCGTGGATATGGGGCAGCGGATGGGAACGCTGTTTCCGAACGCCACCACGCGCATTCTCGAAGGCAAGCACCACAACGATGTGCTCGACCGGCCGGACATCCTTCAGGAGTTGGTGCGCTTCGCGCGAGACGGAGCCCAGCTTGATTGACTTGTGCGCCAGGGCCTGGAATTGCTGTGATGGTGTGGATGGGTGAATTTTTCTTTCTTGATCACGCCAGCAACCGTGAGTCGTCCAGGTCCATGTCCTCGATCAGGTCCACGCCGTTGCGCATGAGCCGCCGCGCCGCCGCCATGGCCCTTGGGCCGTGCCCGTTGTCCAGGCACCACTGCGCGTGCTCCACGAGCAGTGCCAGCTCGTAGGTGCGGCCCAGCGTCAGTGAGAAGCGCCTCGCCCCGGCCTCCACCCCCGCCGGGTTCTCCATCACCTTCATCACCCACGACCGCGCCTTCTCCAGCGAGTCGCGCACCGCCTCCACGCACGGCCGCAGGCCCGCGTCCTTCGCCCCCCCCAGCCGCCGCTCCGCGTCCGCGTACAGCGCCTCCAGCGAGCCCCCCTTCGCCATCGCCCTCAGCGTGTCCAGCGAGAGCACGTTCGTCGTCCCCTCCCAGATGGACAGCACCTGCGCGTCCGCCAGCATCCTCGGCAGCCCCGTATCCTCCACGTAGCCCGCCCCGCCGAAGCTCTCCACCGCCTCCGACGTCACGTGCACCACCTGCCGCCCCGTCGTCAGCTTCGCCAAGGGCGTCACCAGCCGCTGCAACAGCAACTCCTCCTCCGTCGCCGTCCTCGCCTCCAGCTTCCCCAGCAGCTCCACCGCCCGGAACGCCAGCAGGAAGCCTCCGTGGAACTCGGCCTCCAGCCCCGCCAGCGTGTCCACGTGCAGCGGCTTCTCCGACAGCGGCGCCCCGAACTGCACCCGCTTGCGCGCGTAGTCCCTCGCCAGCGCCAAGGCCCTCCTCATGCTCCACGTCGCGCCCATCGCGTTCCACGTGCGCGTCACGTTCAGCATCCACGCCATGTTCCGGATGCCGTCCGTCAGGCCCGCCACCGGCACCGCCACCGTCCCGTCCAGCGTCAGCTCCGCCGTCGGCACCTTCCTCGTCCCCAGCTTGTCCTTCAGCCGGTTGATCTGAATCCCGTTCAGCCTCCCGTCCGCCCCACGCGTCTCCACGTAGAAGATCGCCAGCCCCTTGCCCCCGGGTCCGTTCCCCTCCGGCCTCCCCAGCGTCAGCGCCATCTGCGCCGTCGTCGCCGAGGTGAACCACTTCGTCCCGTACATCCTCCAGCCTTCCGGTGACTGCCTCGCCACCGTCTGCGTCAGCCCCACGTCCGAGCCGCCCGTCCGCTCCGTCATCCACTGCCCCGACGTCCAGAATGTCGACGGATCCCTCGACGTCAGGTGGGGCAGGGCGCGCTGGATCAGGTCCTGGTTCCCCAGGGACAACAGCGTCCGCGCCGCCCCGTCCGTCATCGCCAGCGGGCACGAGTAGACGTCCAGCGACGGCTGCACCAGGTAGTTCAGCGTGAACTGGTGCACCCGCGAGAGCTCGCCGCTCTTCTGCTCGTACGCCACCGCCACCAGCCCCCGCTTCGCGGCCAGCGCCTCCGCCTCCTTCCACAGCGGTGACACCTCGATGTGGTCCACCCGGTGGCCCCAGGCGTCCCACTGCGTCAGCTCCGGCTCGTTCAGCCGGTCCTTGAGCTGGAACTCGTACAGGTGCTTGCCACCCAGCTCGCCCAGTTCGCGAAGCTCGCCCTCCAGCCCGGCCCGCATGTCTCGCGGCAGTACCCGGGCGAGATAGCTCTGGAGCAGCGCGTCGTCGTCGTACTGGTTCCCTAGCCTCGGCGCGTCCTGGAAGAAGCTCATACCAGGCAAGCTAGCACCGAGCGGGTACCGGGGAAGCCGTGTCTCGCCCCCCTTCTGGCGGTCGTGGATCCGCTATCGCCGGCACTTCCTGCTAGAGTCGGCGATCTCAACCCGGAGCAAGCATGGCCGAGCAGCGGAGGCCGGGGGCATCGCCCCCCGGATTCGAGCCCCCCGAGTACCCGACCGATACGCACCCACCCTCTCCCAAGGAGGGCGCCTCCACTGGGAACGTGCTCGCCGCGCCTCCTCGGCCCCGAGTGCCCACCGGGGCGAGCCCGGCCCAGGGGACTCCGGCGCGGCCCCCGGCCCAGCAGGGTGCCCCGGAGCGCCGTCCCGTCGGACCCAGCCCGTTCCTCGAGCGCCGCCCCGCGTCTCCCGAGCAGCGCCGCATGGCCCAGCTCCCCACGGAGCAGCTTCCCCCGGTCCCCGGGGACAAGCGTGGCCCGGCCGTGCCGAGCATCGACATGGCGTCCGTGCCCATGGAGCGGCGGACGGCCCCGCCCGTGGCCAGCAGCATGGAGGTCACCCCCCTGCCCGGCGAGCTTCAGCGCCGCATGGCCCCGTCCGTGCCGAGCATCGACATGGCGGCGGTGCCCATGGACAACAGGCGTGCGGCCCCGCCCGTGCCGAGCATGGAGCTGCCCCCCATCCCCGTCGATCGTCGCTCCGCCGCCCCTGGAGGCGCGGCTCCCGAGCGCCGGACATCCGCCGGTACCGCCCAGCGCCGTGCCGCCATGGCCGCCCCCGCCGACGAGGGAGGGACCAATGGTGGCGGTGCCTGGCGGTTCTGGCCCGCCCAGCCACGCTCGCTCGCGGACACCGGCCTCAACGCCACGATGGTCGAGGAACTCATCCTCAAGGCCATCTTCTACGCCGGCGAGATGCGGGGCATGGACATCGCCAACCGCCTCAAGCTGCCCACCTCCGTCATCGAGGACTCCCTCGAGGGCCTGCGCCGGCAGAAGTACATCGACATCCGCGGCGGTGGCGGCTCGGGCGTGGGCAAGTCCACGATGATCTACCAGCTCACCACGTTCGCCACGGACGTGCTGCGGCAGATCCTCGATCGCAATCGCTACAACGGCCCCGCTCCCATCCCCATCCAGGAGTGGGTCGAGGCCGTGAGGAAGCAATCCATCCGCGGCAACCGCATCACCCGTCAGCGGATGGAGGACAAGTTCGGCGACCTCATCATCCGCGACTACATCTTCGACGGCATCGGCCCCGCCATGAACTCGGGCCGCGCCATCTTCTTCTACGGGCCCCCCGGCAATGGCAAGACGGCCATCTGCCAGGGCATGGTCAACTGCTTCGAGGGGGAGATCTTCATCCCCCACGCCATCCTCATCGACGACTTCGTCGTCCGCATCTTCGACAACATCCTCCACAAGCCCATCGAGGAGGAGTCCGGCTCGCCTTCCTATGACCGGCGCTGGGTCCGCTGCCGCCGGCCCCTCGTCGTCGTCGGCGGTGAGCTCACCCTCGAGATGCTCGACCTCGTCTACTCCCCCGAGGTCAAGTACTACGAGGCCCCGTTCCAGATGAAGGCCACCAACGGGATGCTGCTCGTCGACGACTTCGGGCGGCAGAAGGTCTCCCCCAAGGACCTGCTCAACCGGTGGATCGTCCCGCTCGAGAGCGACGTGGACATGCTCACCCTCCACACCGGCAAGAAGGTCCAGGTCCCCTTCGACGTCTTCTCCGCCTTCTCCACCAACCTGGATCCGAGCGACCTCGTCGACGACGCCTTCCTGCGCCGCGTCCGCTACAAGCTCGAGGTGCAGCCCCCCGACGAGGAGCTGTTCCATCAGATCTTCGACGTCATGTGCCAGAAGCGCGGCGTGCCCTATGACTCGGAGATGGTGCAGTACCTCATCGACAAGCACTACAAGCCCGCCGGCCGCCGCTTCGCCGCGTGCCAGCCTCGCGACCTGCTCGATCAGATGATCGACATGGCCCGCTACCTGGGCGTGGAGCCGCAGCTCGATCAGGACCTCGTCGACTCCGCCGTGCGGAGTTATTTCGTCCGGTTCGACAAGGGCCGCTGAGGCGTCAGGTCGGGAGCACGGGCTCGGGTACCCTCACCCTAGCCCTCTCCCGGAGGGGGAGGGGACTTCGCGAAAGGTCCCCAGGGGGAGGGCTCCAGCCAGCGGCGCACCTCGTCCACGTGCACATTCGACAGCACGTCCACGATGGACAGGCCCACCACGAAGCGCTCTCCCTTGTGTCCCTGGTCGTACGGCGGATAGCGGTACTTCTGCCACAGCAGCCGTACCCCGGCCTCCCGGAAGGGTCCCGGCTTGAGGTACAGCGACCCCACCGCCGAGTAGTACGTGTCCATCCCCAACTGCGTGCAGTACGACGCCAGCCGTCCCGTCTTGTCCGGGTGCGAGCGGTCCAGCGTCGAGGCCAGCGTCACTCGTGGCTTCACCCCCAGCGGCTCGTAGAAGAGCGCCATGCTCGCCAGCAGCGTGCGCAGCAGCGAACCCGGGCCCCGCTCCTTCGCGGCCTCCTCGTAGAAGCTCTCCAGCCGCGGCAGCACCTGCGTGCGGAAGTACGGCCTGCGTCCGTACAGCATCGTCAGCGTCGCCAGGTGCTTGCGCGTCCACGCCTGGCTCGTGTCCAGCGCCAGCTCGGAGATCCGCGTGTCCCGGTGCGCGCCCTCCAGAGGAATCGTCAGCCACTGGAAGGCGGGCTCGCTCGGAGGGGGCAGGGGAGCACCCGGCGGCAGTCCCACCCGCGCCCTCCGCTGCCAGCCACGCCGCAGCCACTGCACGTTGTCCAGCACCAGCAGCGTGTCCGCCCTCGCTACCTGCTCATAGAAGTCCAGCCAGGGCAGGTAATGGGGTTGCTCGGCGACCAGGACTCCCGAGGGGGTACTCACGCTCGCCAGTGTAGTCCGGTGGAGTCGCTCAGTTCCTCACGGTCGCCAGCGGCATCCGCAGCCGCGCCACCACCCCGGTCAGGTCCGACGGCCAGGGGCCGAACCTCGGCTCCTCCAGCGCGCTGCCCACCCCGTAGGCCAGCACGGGGCCGAGTTGCCTCGGCAGGGGCGTCACCGGGTTGCGCACCAGCACCAGGTTGAGGCGCTCCTCCCGCCGGGGCACGTCCAGCGCCGCGCTGCTCCAGGCCACCTTCTCCTTGCGGTGCGTCCACACGTCCACGTAGCCGGCCAGCAACAGCTCCCGGTACGTCGGTGCGCCCACCAGACCCAGGTTGGCCGGCGTGTTGAAGTCCCCCACCAGAACCACCGGCAGCGACTCGCGTCGCAGCGAGCCAATCAGCTCCTCCGCCTGTGCCAGCTGCACCCGCAGGCCCGTCTCGTCCGGCGCCGGCTCCAGGTGCGTACTGACGAAGCGATACTTGCGGCCCTCCACCGTCGCCGCCACCGACGCCCAACCCCGTGGCCGGTCCTCCTCACGGCGCGCCCGGTAGTGGCCCATCCGCGCCCCGCTCACGTCCACGTCCGCCCTCGCGAGGATGACGTCGAAGTCCGTCACCCGCACATCGTCGAAGGTCGGCGCGGCGCTGGTCAGCAGCGGCACCTCCAGATCCGCGTTCCGCACCCGGGCCACTTCCCGGTAGTGCAGTCCGCGCGCCTGGAGCTCGCTCAGCAGCACCGGCAGGAGGTCCAGGTACAGCGACTCCGCCGGCTGGGTTCCACCGAAGATGGCGTCCCCCGGCGACTGGAGCCGTACCTGCTTCACCTGCTGGAGCCCGATGAGGTGAGGCCGGGCATATTGGATCTCATCCGCCAGCCGCCGCACGTGGGTGGACACGTCCGCCCGCGATAGGGCAGCGAAGGACTCCGCCGTGCCCGGCGCCTCCAGCAGCCGCTCCAGGCCCGCCCCCGTCGACAGGCCTCGCGTCATCACCGTCAGGGCGTCCGGACCGAAGAGCTCCGCGCTCGATGTCTCCTCCCGCTCCTCCTCCGGGTTGAACGTCGTCACCTGCCAGGCGCCGAGCGCCACCATGCACAGCCCCACCGCCATGACGTACTTCATCCGACCTACCCCCCGGACCGACCCCGCCCCGAGCACTCGCCCCACGTCCGCCTGCCTGGCTGACGTCGGGGTGAGATAGGGCGCTCCGCCTGGGATGCCAGGGGGGAGCGTCCTGACCCGGGTCAAGACGACCACCAGTGAGCAGGTCCAAGCCCCGCAAACGTCGCACACCCGGCATTCAAGGGGAGCCCTGGTCGCTTCCCAAGCTCCCAGGCGATCATCTGCCTCTGGACTCCGCCTCCCTCTCCCCCGCGAATGGGGAACGAGGGTAGGCTTGCCCTGGCAGCGCAGCTGTCTTTCCGGAATATGTTCCTGCTGGTGGACCGGAAGGGCTTCGATCTAGCAATCTCCCGTTTCCTCAGAATCCGCTCCGTCCTCCATGCGCTTCCTCCTCCTCAGTCGCGACGGTGACCATCCCATCGGGGCGGAGCTCGCCCGAATGGGCCATGACGTCGTGGTCGCCTCGGGACCCGAGGTAACGGCCGCCACCATCTCCCTGGTGGACGTGCTGGTGGTCGGGGCCGATCAGGTCCGCGAGAAGTCCGAGTGGTTCAGCCGCCTGCGCGCGCAGATTCGTGCCGCCGAGGTGTCCGTGCTCGGCATGGCCTCCAGCACGGACGACGAAGAGGTCTCCCCGTTGCTGGAGATCGGCGTCGACGACTACCTGGTGGCCCCCTTCCACCCCCGGGACGTGCGCGCCCGCGTCGAGCTGCTCGAGCGTCGCAGCTACGCCTTCATGCGGCGGCAGACGCACGAGGAGTCGGCGCGTGGGGAGATCGAGCGGCTGGCGGCCATCATCCAGACGCAGAACGACATCGCGCTGGCCGGGTTGGATCTGGACGTGGTGATGCGGCTCATCTCCGAGCGGGCGATGATCCTCTGCGGTGCCGGTGGCGCGGCGGTGGGGCTCATCGAGGGCGAGGAGATGTACTACCGCGTCTGCACGGGCTACTCCTCGCAGTTCCAGGGCGCGCGCATCCCCGTGGGCAGCACCATGGCGGGCTCCAGCGTGCTGCGCGGCGAGGTGATGCGCAGCGATGACACCGAGAGGGATCCTCGCGTCAACGCGCCAGTGGCGCGCCGGCACAAGATCCGCTCGATGCTCAACGTGCCGCTCAAGCGCGACAACCAGACGGTGGGCGTGCTGAGCATCGTCGCGCAGGTGCCGTACGCCTTCGTGGACTCGGACGAGCGCACGCTGGAGCTGATGGCCGGTCTGCTCGGCGCGGCCATGGGCAACGCGGCCGAGCACGCCGCCAAGCAGGCCCTGATGACCGAGGTGGCGTCGATCGTCACCGCGCTCCAGGAGAGCCAGCACCTCTTCGACTCGTTCCTCAACAACAACCCGTCGCTGGCGTACATGAAGGACGAGGCGGGCCGGCGCGTCTTCGCCAACGAGCCCTTCCGGCGCTTCTTCGGGCTGCCGCCCGGCGTGGACGTGAGCACCATCCCGGACGAAAGCATCATGCCGCCCGAGACGGTGGCGCACCTGCACGAGCAGGACGACCTGGCCTTCAAGTCCGGGCAGCCCTCGGTCTCCGAGAGCATCATCCCCACGCCGGACGGCGAGCCGCGCCAGTTCCTCACCTACCGCTTCATCGCCCGTGACAGCTCGGGCCGGCGCTTCCTCGGAGGCGTGGCCTTCGACATCACCGAGCGCAAGGCCGCCGAGGAGGCGCTGCGCCGCTCCGAGGAGAGCTTTCGCGCCCTCATCGAGGGCTCGCCCGAGGCCATCTTCGTCCACCGCGGTGGGCCGCTGCTCTACGTCAACCCCGCGGCGTGCGCCTTCCTGCGTCTGCCCGCCAACGAGCTGGTGGGTCGCTCGCTGCTGGACTTCGTCTTCCCCGAGGATCGCACCGTCGCCGCGGGCACGCTGGATGGTCTGCCCAGCCGGGGCGCCCCGCGCGTCCGGGAGATCCGCTTCCAGCCGCCCACCGGCGGGGTGATGACGGCGGAGATCAGCAGCCTGCGGCTCGTCTTCGCCGGCCAGCCGGCCACCCTCGTGAGCGCGCGCGACCTCACCGAGCGCAGGCAGATTCAAGCGCGCCTGGTGGTGGCGGATCGGCTGGCCTCGGTGGGTACGCTCGCCGCGGGCGTGGCGCACGAGATCAACAACCCGCTCGCCTTCGTCATCTCCAACCTGTCCTTCCTCACCGAGGAGCTGCACGCGATCTCCGCGCTGCTGCCCGCGGGGCGCCTGGACGAGCTGGAGGAGGTGCTGGAGGAAACGAACGAGGGCGTCAACCGCGTCCGCCTCATCGTCCAGGACCTCAAGACGTTCTCCCGTGGCGACGAGGAGCAGCCCACGGCGGTGGACCTCAACCGCGTCATCAACTCCGCCCTGGCGCTGGCCCGCGGCGAGCTGCGCCACCGCGCCACGGTGGTGAAGGACGTGAACGAGGTGCCGCTCGTGGAGGGCAGCGAGGCTCGGTTGGGTCAGGTGGTCCTCAACCTGCTCATCAACGCCGCCCACGCCATTCCGCAGGGCCAGTCGGACAAGAACGAGATCCGCGTCTCCCTGCGCCCCGAGAACGACCACGCCGTCATCGAGGTGAGGGACACCGGCTGTGGCATGAGCGCCGAGGTGCTCAGCCGCATCTTCGATCCCTTCTTCACCACCAAGCCGGTGGGCGTGGGCACCGGGCTCGGCCTGTCCATCTGCCACGGCATCATCACTGGCTTCGGCGGGGAGATCTCCGCCACCAGCGAGGTGGGCAAGGGCAGCACCTTCCGCATCAGCCTGCCCGCCTACCGCAAGACGCGGCTCAACAAGACGGGGTAGGGCGCCCGCCGCGGCTCAGCGCGAGCCGTGGCGGAAGAGCGGGAAGAAGTCGCGCGGGGTCTTCTTCTTGCGCACGCACCGTGTCTCCGCGCTCATGTAGCAGGCCGAGAAGCCCCGGCGGCGCTGGCCCGTGCGGCTTGGCCCCGAGCGGTGCCACACGTAGTTGTGGATCAGCAGCACCTCGCCAGCCTCGACCGGCAGCGGTACCGCGAGCGCATCCGCTCCGCGCTCCGCCACCTGCTCTGGCGGCACCACGCCTCCGAGCGCATTGGACAGCCCCCAGCGGTGGCTTCCCGGCACCACCTCCAGACAGCCCCCGTCCAGCGGCGCGTCATCCAGCGCGGTCCACAGCTGGAGCTCGGGGTCCTTCGTGAGGCCCCACAGCTTGCCTCCGTCCTGGTGCCACGGCAGGTTGCTCCCGCCGCGCTCGCCCTTGTGGAAGAGGATGGCCCGGTAGAGGCAAATGTCCCCGGGGATGAGCATCCGGGCGAGGCGCTCGAAGAGCGGGTTCTCCATCCACGCGAGGAAGCGCGGATCCTTCTCGAGCTTCTCCAGCTTCCGGTAGTCCAGCGAGGGCCCCTGCCAGCCGAGCCCCAGCGGCGCGTCCTCGTACCGGCCCGACGGTGCGTCCATCTGCCAGAAGAAGCCCGGGTAGCTCACCCGGCCCAGCATCAGGTCGTCCGCGCGCTCTCGCAGCGCCTCCAGGCCCTGGGCGTCCAGCAGCCGGCCCAGGCGTGCGTAGCCATGCTCGGCGTAGTGCGCCAGCGGGCCCGACAGGTCGAAGGTCTCCACATCCACCGCCAGCATGCTCACCTCGCGTACGTGGCGTCCGTACCCAGCCACTCCCGATACACGTCATCGGCCTTCGCCACCACCTCGGGCGGCAGCGGCTTCGCGCAGGCGTCCAGCGCGGCGTCCAGATGCTCCACCGTCGCCGGACCCACCAGCACCGAGTCCACCCCGGGCCGCCCCGCCAGCCACGCGTAGGAGAGTTCCAGCAGCGAGAGCCCCGCCGCCTCGGCCACGGTTTTCAGGTGCCCGGCCAGTTCGAAGAGGCGCTCGGACCAGTAGCGGCGCTGGTAGAGGCGGTTGCCGTCGAAGCGCGAGCCCGAGGGGATGGGCGCGCCCGCCACGTGCCGTCCCGAGAGCAGTCCCCCGGCCAGCGGGTTGTAGACGGTGGTGTGGAGCGGGTAGCGGCGCGTGAAGGGCAGGTACTCCACCTCCACCTGGCGCACCAGCAGGTTGTAGAGCACCTGGGAGAGCGCCGGGCGGGGCAGTCCGCGCGCCTCGCTCAGCCCGCTCAGCTCCAATATCCGCCAGGCCGCGTGGTTGGACACGCCCCAGTGGCGCACCTTGCCGGCGCGCAGCAGCCCGTGCACGGCCTCCAGGGTTTCCTCCATCGGTGTCGCCGGATCCGGCGCGTGCAGGTAGAGCACGTCCACGTACTCCGTCCCGAGCCGCTTCAGGCTGTCCTCCAGCGCCCGCGTCACCTGCGCTCCAGAGAGGCCCTCGGGTTTCCCCCGGACGCGCGCCAGCCCTACCTTGGTGGCGAGGCCCACCTCCGCCCGCCGATCCCGGAGCGTCTGGCCGAGGAGGCGCTCGGCCTCGCCGTTGCCATACGAGTTGGCGGTATCGAAGAAGGGCACCCCGCGCTCCAGGGCACGGGCCACGATTCGCGCGGCCTCGGGGGCGGGCGTGCGAGCGCCGAAGTTCATCGTGCCCACGGCCACGACGGCCGGAGGGGCCTCCGGGCCCGGGGAACGGGGAACGAGCCAGCGCGCGAGGGGAGAAGGGGGAGGGGGGAGGGACATGGGGCGGAAGGGAACGTTTGAGTGCGGGGATGAACTCCCTGGGGCTCGGCGCACACGTCGTGACCACCGATTAGTGAACGTCGGGCTTGCGCCGCCAGGGGAGCAGCCGAATGGTGCGCGGGTATGCCCTACCGTCGACTCTCCCGCTTCACCGCCGCCCCCGATGGCACCCGCGTCGCGTACCACACGCATGTGGGGAATGTCCCGGAGGACGAGGCGGAGTCGGCGCTGGCTTCCCGGCCGGGGGTGCTGCTCACCAACGGTATCGGCACGTCGGAGAACTTCTGGCGCTACATCGTCGCGGACCTGGAGCAGGACCACCGGGTGGTGCACTGGGACTACCGGGGCCACGGCCGCAGCCAGTTGTCCGTCAATGGTGACTACGCCCTGCGCGTCCACGTGGATGACCTGGAGCGCGTCACCGAGGAGATGATGGCCCGAGGCGACGGGCGCCCGCCCCACCACGTGGCGTTCTCCATGGGCGTCCGGGTGGTGCTGGAG
>NZ_DASVWK010000090.1:0-14765 GCF_036389735.1 Archangium sp.
AGCTTCATGTGGACGTGGCTCTCCGGCGTCGCCACCTACGCGGCCTTCTGGGCCATCCAGTACCGCCAGCCCCTGCGCTACGGTGGGCTCGAGCTCATCCTCTGGCCCACCCACGTGGCCAGCTGGTTCCTCGTCGCCCTGGTGCAGACCGTCGTCGTCAACCTCACCAAGGAGGGCCGCTCCTTCGACTCCCGCGCCCCCTCCACCGCGCTTCTCAATGTCGATGGCAAGCGCGTCTCCGTGGGCGCTCCGCTGCCCGTCATCGCTCCGGATTTCGCGCGCCCCGGCCGCATCGTGTCCGTGTTCTCGCTCGCGCAGGGCCGCTTCTGAGCGCTCTGCCGCGAAGGCGGGGGCGGTCGACTCAGGCTTCCTGGATTTCCGGGCGGAAAGAGCGGAACATTCCAGCTCCATGCGCCGCGGACGAGCAGACACGAGGCTGTTAGAGGATTACCCGAGTTGCGGTTCTGCCCTGGTTTCCCATATGACGGGAGCCAGACACCGGAGGGGGATCGTGTCACCCATCGCCCCGAGTCATGTCGTGGTGGACCCGTCATCTCGTGTTGCGTGTTCGTCCCTGCTGGGGACGCTGGTGCTGGTGCTCGCACTGGCCCCGGTGGCGGCGCGCGCCGAGGCGGACGTCTTCGGGCTGGGCAACAACCAGCACGGCAACCTGTCGGTGAGGGACCCGGGCATCGTCATCAATGCCTCCACACCGCTCACCGCCGAGGCGCCCGCGGGAGCCAGCGAGCTGCGCGTGGCGGACGTGGCGGGCTTCGCCGCGGGCGAGCTGGTGCTCTTGCTCCAGATGGGGAGCGACACGGCACTTCCCGGGGCAGGGGAGACCGAGGTCCAGGTGTCGCTGGCGGACTCGGGCGCGGGCCGGTGGGAGCTGGCGCGCCTGGAGAGCGTCGAGCCCGGGGTGCTGCGCCTCACCGCGCCCCTGGTGCGCCGATTCCCCAGCGTGAGCCAGGTGGTGCGCGTGCCCGAGTACTCGGATGTGCGCGTGTCGACGAACGGCTCGCTGGTGGCCCCGCCCTGGAATGGGCGCAGCGGAGGGGTGCTGGCCTTCCTGACCAGCGGCACCGTCTTCAACCAGGGCTCCCTCGTGGCGGACGGCGCGGGCTTCCGCGGCGGCGCGGCGGAGACCGGAACCTCCATGATGTATGGCTGCGAGGCCCTCAACGGCCCCGTGGGCAGCGGCGGCCCGAGCGGAGGCGGCTCACGCAAGGGCGAGGGCATCTCCAGCGTGGGCGCCGGTGCCCCCCCGTCCGGGTACGGCCGGCTCGGCAACGGGGGTGGTGGCGGCAACTGCCATGACGCGGGCGGCGGCGGCGGCGCTCTCGTGGGCAAGGGCGGGCGGGGTGGCAACTCGGCCCAGCAGGAGGACGGCGGGCGGGCCGTGGGCGGACACGGAGGCGCGGCGCTGCGCTTCGAGGAGCCCCGGGAGCGTCTGCTGCTCGGCGGAGGCGGCGGCGCGGGCCACGAGGGGACGGCGGGAGGCGCGGGCGGCGGCATCATCTTCATCCGGGCCCACGAGATTCAGGGCCCCAAGCCTCGCGGCCTCATCACCGCCAACGGGGGCTCGCCCGTGGCGGCCACTCATGGCGGGGGCGGAGGCGGCGGCGCGGGAGGCTCCATCCACGTGCGCGTCGAGCGGCGGCTCGGCTGCACCCTGCTTCAGGCCCAGGGCGGTACGGGGGCCTACAGCGACATCTCCCCGGGCGGGGGCGGCGGGGGCGGGCAGCTCTTCCTCCAGGGCCAGAACGGCGTGGACTCGGCGTGTACCCTCTCCACGAACGCGGGGCTCGCGGGTACCTCGCCCGCGGGCAACGGGGGCGCCGAGCCCGTCGGCGATGCGGCGGCGGACTTCTCCGGCAACACGGTCATCATCAACCAGGCTTTCGTCGTGCCCGCCGTCTCCTGGGTCTCTCCCGAGGCTGGCGAGGTCATCTCGCCGCTGAGTCCCCTCCAGGGCAAGACGGCCCCCGGCGCCACCGTGCAGGTGTTCGTCGACGGCGCGCCGCTCGGTGCTCCCGTGGTGGCCGACGAGGCCGGCGGTTTCTCGGTGGTGATACCCGGGGACATCACCGAGGCGCCCCACGAAGCCCGTGCGTGGGCCGAGCAGCTCGGCGTGCGCGGTGCTCTCTCGGCGCCGCTCGGCTTCACCGTGGGCGAGCTGGCGCTGCGGGTGGGGTGTGGCGCGGCTCCGGCGACCGCGGGCGGCGGGCTCGGGGTGTTGGGGCTCGCCCTGCTGGCGTGGGGACTCGGCCGGCGCTCGCGTTCGCGCGGGTGAGGCGCGAGGGGGCCCACGGGTTCAGCGCGGGGGCCGAGAGGTGGTGGCGTCGGGCGCGGCCGGGAGGATGACCGTCAGCGTCGTGCCCACGCCCTCGCGGCTCTCCGCGTGCAACGTACCTCCCAGGCTCGTGACGATGGCGTGGCTCACCGACAGCCCCAGCCCCGTGCCCGTCGGCTTCGTGGTGAAGAAGGGCTCGAAGAGGCGCGCCAACACCTCCGGCGACATCCCCGCCCCCGTGTCCTGGATCTCCACCACCACCTCCCCCTCGGGCCCCGTGTACGTCGCCACCCGCAGCACGTTGCGCGCCGCGTCCAGCTCGCTCATCGCATGCACCGCGTTCTGCAGCAGGTTGATGAAGACCTGGCCCAGCCGCCCCTCGTCCCCCTCCACCGGCGGCACCGGCCGGAAGTCCTTCTCCAGCCGCGCCCGGTGGCGCAGCTCGCCGCGGATGAGGCTCAGCGCGTGCTCCAGTATCCGCGCCACCTCCACCTGCTCCAGGTTCTCCGGCGGCGTGCGCGACAGCATCCGCAGGTCCTGGACGATCGTCTTCAGCCGGTCCGCCCCGTCCGTGGCCTCCACGAGCGCCTGCACCACGTCGCCCAGCTCCCGCGCCAGATCTCCGCGGCCTCCCGTGCGCAGTGTCTCGCCCATCCTCGCCAGCTCCTCGCGCGCGAAGCCGAGGTTGGCCAGCATGTACGCCAGGGGGTTGCCCATCTCGTGGCCCACCGACGCCGCGAGCGAGCCGAGCTGCGCCATCCGGTCCGCCTTGAAGAGCTGCGCCTCCATGTGCTTGCGCGCCGTCACGTTCCTGGCGAAGACGCGCAGGCCCTCGGGGTCCAACAGGAGCGACACCGTCAGCTCCCAGTGCCGGCCGGCCAGGTTCACCGTGGGCGGGGAGTCGCCCGCCGCCGCGCCGCGCCGCGCCCAGGCCAGCGCGGCCTCCACCAGCGGGTGCCCCGCCCCGCGCACCAGCAGGTCCGGGAAGGCGAGGTGCGCCGCCGGGTTGGCGTAGCGCGGCTCGCCCGTCATCCCCAGCTCCAGCAGTGGCTCCGGGTGCAGCAGCGGGAAGGAGGCCAGCCGGTAGAGTTCCTCCTCCAGCGCACGCAGCTCGGTGACATCGCGCACCAGCAGCGCCGAGGTGACTCCGCCCGGGCCGCCCGCCGTCGGCGCGCGCACCGTGGCCTCGGCGGCGTACCAGCGTGTTTCGCCCTCCACCTCCATGCGGTACTCCACCCGGCCGCCCACGCCACTGTGCCGCGCGGCGCGTGCCAGGGCCTCCAAGGGCTCCCCGGCGTCCGGCCCCAACACCGCCGCCAGCGGTTGGCCCTCGGCATGGCGCACGTCCCGCCCGAAGACCGAACCCGTGGGCGTCCACATCCGCATGCACCGCTCCCGCGCGTCCAGCTCGGCGGCCAGGTACTCGGCCTTCCGGGTCGCTCGGGGGGCGAGCGGCAGGGCGGCCTTCACGGGCGAGAGGACGAAGCCCTCGCTGTCGAAGAGGCCCAGGAGCGGCTCCAACCCAGCGCCGCCGTCCGCCAGCGAGGTGAGGATGGAGACGAGCGAGGCCGCGTCCGCCTCCGGCAGCCGCGAGGTGAGGATGAGGCCATCCGAGAGCGTGGGCTCGGTGAAGGTGAAGGGCACGAGGCGGCGCTCGGCCGCTCCCACGTGCTCGGCCAGGTAGGCGCGGACGGTGTTCTCCTCGGGGTGGCTGGAGTAGATGGCCGCCAGGTCCGCCTCGTGCGCGAGCACCGCCAGCAGCGCCTTGCGGTAGGTGCCGTGGAAGCGCTCCTCGGAGAAGACGTCCACCGGGGCCAGCCCCCGGGCCAACAGGTGACGTGCGGGCAGCAGGTAGCCGCCGGTGGAGCACGGGGCCACCCAGGCGGCGCGTGTGCCCTTCAGCGTCTCCAGGGTGAGCGGCCGCTCGGCGCGGCACACCAGGGCCGCGTGGTAGTACCAGCGCCCGGCCCGTACCGCGCGCAGCACCGCGCGTGCCTGGGATTCGAAGGCGGTGCACTGCTCGGCGGTGCCCCAGGCCAGGTCCACCCGGCCCTCCACCAGCTCCCGCTCCAGCACCTCGTACGAGGGCGCCAGCTCCACCACCACCGGGCGGCCCAGCCGCTGGGTGAGTGCTCGGCCGAAGAGCTCGGCGCGGACGTGCTCCTTCACCTCTCCGAGTGACGGAGACAAGAGGAAGCGGATGGGCGCGGCCGGTGGCGTCACGTGCGGGTCTCCGTTACCGCGAGCATGCCGGACGCCATCGGGGCGCGCACCTTACACGAGGGTTTCCCGTGGACGGTGGCGGCCCGTCCTCACAGTTTTACGACGTCACCGGAAGCCCCGGTTCAGGCGTAGACCTGGTCGCTCTCAGCGGTCGCCTCCAATCGGCGATTGAACTGCTCGAGCCGCGTGTACCTCGCCTGCAACATCTCGCGGTAGGCACGGTGGTCGGCATGGGCGATCTCATCGAGTAGCGAGCGCAGGGACGAGTCCAGGATTTCCTTCAGTTCACGAGCCTCCACGGCGGTCATTTCCAGGAGCATGACGACTCCCTCCTCGAAACAACGTTAGGCACTGCGCACGCGGGGAGGGCCGCGCCACCACTCGCCGCAAGCAAGCCAGGGTGAGGAGCCATCCCCTGGTTCCATGTCCGCTCTTCCGAGGGACCTGCGTCCGTGGCCGGGGCGCCCCATGTTTCCCACTCAGTCAGGAGAGGCCCCGGGGCGGGAGGGCACGGGAGCTCACGAGGAGGCGTCATGGTGGGACATGAAGAGGTGCGCGAGGGCATGGTGGTGCGTGATGTGGACGGGCGACGGGTGGGGCGTGTGCGCGCGGTGGGGGACAGCCACTTCGAGCTGGAGCCGCGGCTGCTGTCGCACGAGGAGTTCCTGGTGGAGTACTCGGACGTGCGCCACGTGCACCACGGCGAGGTCATCCTGGAGCGCACGCCGCACCTGCTGAAGCTGGAGGACGATGACGGAGGCGCGCTGCCGCCGCGGCACCACGCGGACATG
Organism: Archangium sp.; assembly: GCF_036389735.1. Taxonomy (GTDB): domain Bacteria; phylum Myxococcota; class Myxococcia; order Myxococcales; family Myxococcaceae; genus Archangium. The sequence goes on from NZ_DASVWK010000090.1 coordinate 5,308, forward strand.
GACGCGGAGCCGGTGAACCGGGAGGACGAGGAGGAGGACCGCTCCTGGCACCATGCGGTGGACGGCTCCCTGACGGGCCCCTGACGCGCCCATGACGGGGCGCGTCATGCGCCGCCAGACGTGTCGCACACAGGACGATAACCCCCGGGAATTGCAGGAGAAGTGAGCCCGGGGGATGTCAGACCCGACGTGTAGATCCGTCCCTCTGGAAGGGAGAGGGAAGGGTCATGAAAAGGGTTTCGACGTCCTGCGTCATGCTGGCGCTCTTCACGATGGTGTTCTCGTGCAGCTCGGCGCCGCCGCCGGAAGAGGTGTGGGAGGAGACGGTGTCGCGGGGGCTGTCCACGCCGCGCAAGCTGCTGCCGTTCGTCACGCTGGGAGACGGGCGGGTGCTGGCCGCGGGCGGGCATGACGGCAACCGCACGCTGACGAGCTGCGAGCTGTACGACCCGGCGACGGGCGAGTGGCGCCCCACGGGGGCGATGCGGACGGCACGGCGCAACCACGCGGCGGTGGTGCTGGCGGACGGGCGCGTGCTGGTGGCGGGCGGCACGTTCTCGGCTTCGTTCGGCGCGCTGGCGGGGGCCGAGGTGTACGAGCCGGGCACGGGCCGGTGGACGCAGGTGGCGGACATGGGCGAGGCGCGCAACGATCCGGCGGCGGTGGTGCTGGCGGACGGGCGCGTGCTGGTGGCGGGTGGCTTCGACGTGGACCGGCACCCGGTGCGCTCGGCGGAGCTGTTCGATCCGGCGACGGGACAGTGGACGCGCACGGGCGCGCCGACGTCCGCGCGGAGCGGAGCCCAGACGGGCGTGGTGCTGGCGAGCGGCAAGGTGCTCTTCGTGAGCGGGCTCCAGGCGGAGCTGTACGAGCCGGCGAGTGGACAGTGGACGAGGGCGGGCCCGGTGGGAGGCGCGGCGGGCACGCACCGCTCGGGGCACACGGTGACGGTGCTGCCGGACGGACGGGTGCTGGTGGTGGGTGGCGCCACGTCGCGCGCGGCGGCCACGGCGGAGCTGTATGACCCGGCGAGTGGTGAGTGGCGGCTGGCGGCGGCACCGGGCACGCCGCGCGAGGCTCATGGGGCGCTGGTGGCCGAGGACGGGCGGGTGCTGGTGGTGGGAGGCTTCCACGTCTCGTCGGGGGCGCTCGCGTCGGTGGAGCGCTACGACCCGGCGGCGGACGCGTGGAGCGCGGAGCCGGCGCTCCAGACGGCGCGGCGCGGGGCGGGACTGGTGCGACTGGTGGACGACGCGGTGCTGGTGGTGGGCGGCACCAACGAGGTGGCGGGGACGCTGGCCACGAGCGAGCGGTACGTGCCGGGGATGTGCCTGCCGCTGACGTGCGCGGCGGCGGGCCGCACGTGCGGTGCGGTGGCGGACGGCTGCGGTGGGACGCTGGAGTGCGGGCCGTGCGACGTGGAGCCCCAGCGGTGCGGCGCGGAGGGGTGTGGCGTGGAGCGGGCGATGTTCGACCCGGAGCTGCGGGCGCCGCGCTGTGACGGGGCGGGGGCGGGGTGTGGCTCGGGCTCGCTGCTGTCGGGGCGGGGACTGCTCGGCCCGGAGCCCAACACGCCCAACGCGCTGAACGGCTCGTGTGTGGACGGCGAGGGGGGCAAGCACGAGCGGGACGAGGCGCTCGACGCGCTGCGGGTGGTGACGGTGGAGGGCGGCCACCTGGCGTCGGGGAGGCTGGTGCGGGTGGAGGCCACGGTGTGGGCGTATGCGGATCCGGCGGCGAATCGGTTGGACGTGTACGCGGCGGCGGACGCGCGCAATCCGGCGTGGACGTACGTGACCACGTTGACGCCGGAGCGGCCGGGAGCGCAGGTGCTGTCGACGACGTTCGTGCTGCCGGCGGGCTCCCTTCAGGCGGTGCGAGGCGTGTTCCGTTACGCGGGCAGCGCCGAGCCGTGCCCCGGCGGCGTGTTCGATGACGTGGACGACCTCGTCTTCGCCACGCGGTGACGGTGCGCTGTTTGGGGGGAGGGCGAGGGCTCCTCGTCTATGCTGTCTGGACACAGCGCCAGGTTGCGAGCTGGCGACTTCGAGACGAGGAGTCACGCGATGAGGGCAGACCGGTGGCGTGTACTGGGTGCACTGGCACTGGTCCTGTGCTTCGTGGGGTGTGCGCTCCACGAGCCGCCACGGCCTGTCCAGGATGGTGGGGACAGCAGCGGGGAGCCGCGGGACGCTGGGGATGCGGGCCCCTCGGACGCGGGGGGGGTGGAGCCAGGGGACGCGGGCCTGTTGGACGCGGGCCTATGGGATGCGGGCGAGCCGGACGAGGACGATGCGGGGCCGCCGGACGCGGGCGAGCCGGATGAAGATGACGCGGGCGTGGTGGACGCGGGCTCGGCGGATGGCGGTGACGCGGGCGTGGTGGACGCGGGGGGCGTGAGTCGGCCGGACAGCGGACCGGGCTCGCTCTGCTTGAGTGCGGGGACGAGCTGTAGCCGTGAGACGGGAGCGCAGTGCTGTACCGGACCCTGCGGGGCGGATGGCCAGTGCCCCGAGCCCAACAGCCTCTGCTGGAGCGCTGGCGAGCTTTGCGCCAACGGCGGCGAGTGCTGCACCAACTCGTGCATCGACAACGCATGCAGCCAGACGCAGTGCCTCGACGTGGGGGCGGCGTGCTCCAGTGTCGAGGAGTGCTGCACGAGGACGTGCACCAACGGCACCTGCGCCCAGTTGGCGGACACTTCCTCTACGTGCGAGGTGCTGGGCCAGGCCTGCTCGGTTGACGCGGAGTGCTGCTCCAACAATTGCCAGGGGGGCCTCTGTGTCCGCTCCTGGAGCTGCAATGCGAATGGAGACATCTGCACGAAGAACAGCGACTGCTGCGGCAATGCCTGCTCCTTGTGGGCGGGCGAGGTGGGGCGCTGCCTCACGATCACCGGCGGCGGTGGTGGTGGCTGCACGCAGGATGGAAACCCCTGCTCGGGAGGCTCGGGCTGCTGCTCCCGCTCCTGCGGGGACCTGGGGACGGGCACGCCCGTCTGCCAGCCGCTGAGTGGCTGCGAGACGACCGGCAACCTCTGCGCGGACAACAACAACTGCTGCGGCGCCGGGACGGTTGCCAATGTCCAGTGCACCGAGGGCCGGTGTGGCAACGGGAGTTCCTGCAACGCCGTGGGCAACATCTGCGGCGCGGGCAGGCTGCCGGACGGAGGCGTCATCAACATCAACGCCCCCCAGAACTGCTGCGATGGCCAGAGGGCCGTGTGCAAGGTGGACTCATCCGGCATTCCGAGGTGCTTCGGAGGGCTCAGCCCGACGTGCCCCGGCGGCCTTGACGGCACCGACCCGGCCTGCTGCCTCGGCACGGGCAGTGGTTGCCAGCTCTCGGACCAGTGCTGCGGCGGCAACCTGTGTCTACCCGGCCCCACGGGGGCGCCGACGTGCCAGAAGCCCACCACGTGCGCCCCGGTGGGCACGCGCTGCGAGTCGGGCACGAGTGGCTGCTGCCCGGGGACGCGGTGCCTCGCCACCTCCGAGGGGACGCTGGCCTGTCAGGTGCCCGTGAGCTCCACGCCGGATGGAGGCACCGCCGGTGGGAGCTGCTCGGCCACGGGCGCCACGTGCTCCTCGGGGGCGGGGTGCTGCTCGGGAATCTGCTCGGGCGGCCAGTGCGCGGCGCCCGCCGTGTGCCAGCCGGAGAACGGCCAGTGCACGGCCGGGGCGGACTGCTGCACGGGGCTGCGCTGCGAGGTTCCCCAGGGAAGCATCACCGGGAGCTGCCAGCCGGGTGCCCTCTGCTCTTCCGGTGGTCAGGCCTGTTCGCCCAACAGCCCCTGCTGCCCGGGTATGTCTTGTCGGAGCGCTTCCGGGGTCGTCTGCGACGGCACCACGTCCTGCACGTGTCGGGTCATCATCAACTAGGCAGGCCGTGCGAGGCTGCGCGGCCATGAAGAACACCCGGCTTCGTCTCCTCGTCCCGGGCCTGAAGGCGGCGTTGGCGACGTCCAACCGGCTGCAGGACATCGTGGTGGAGGAGCTGCGTCCGGTGCGGACGGGCAATGAGATTCTCGAGGTGGCGCGCGCGGATGAAGGCCGAGGGCATCGACGGGACGGTGTACTCGCACCCCATCGGGCTGAACGGGCACGGGGCGGGGCCGATGATCGGCCTGTGGGACCGACAGGAGGGCGTGCCGGGAAACGGTGACCACGAGGTGATGGCGAGCCAGTGGTTCTCCATCGAGTTGCAGGCGACGAGCCCGGTGCCGGAGTGGGGCGGGCAGAAGGTGCGCTGGGCCTTGCGGCGGCGGACCGCGTTCCACCTCGTGCGATAGGCATTGCGGCTCGATTTCAAATGCTTGCAGGCATTCCGGAACGGGCGGGTTATCCCTTTCTTTGTCCGGCCCGATTCACACCTGGAGTGTAATAACTGCTTGAAGGCCTCTCGTTTCTCGGCATACTGCACGCGTCTTTATTCACGTGCAGTCAATAAGAGGGGGGCGCGATGTTGCGAAAGCATGCACGGTCTTTGACCGTGCTCGCGGGTATTGGTCTGGGAGCATGCGGTGTCTCCGAGCAGGATGAGACGCAATCCCTTGCACCGGAAGCTGGGAACGCCGTGCTCGCACTGCAAGGCGAAAACCCGGTGGAAGACGTGGCCCATCCTCCACGGCCCTGGGAACTCCCCCACTGGGAGGGCGTGCGGAGCCTGATTCCCACCGAGTCGCAGACCTCCCCCACCGAGGAGGGGGCCAGTGGGGAGCTGCTGGGGCTCGCCGCCATCACGTCGAGCGGGGGCAGCGTCGACCTGAGACCCAACGTCCTCCGAGGCAAGGCCCGGCTGACGAACACGAACCCGGACATCCTGGCGCTGCTGACCGCGGACCCGTGGCACTCCAGTGGCTACGCGAGCGTCTCGAGCACCAGTCCCGGTGGCTATAGCGCCTCCACCTACAACGTCAAACACACCAGCCCGACGGAACTCACCTTCGAGATGCTGGTGGAAGCCGCGGCGGGAGGAGAGAACGGCGTCGTCTACAACGTCTCGGCCTACCGGGGAACCTGGTCCTACCAGTTCCCGACGCTCTCGGGCGTGAGGGTCAAGCCCCGCAACCTGCAGCCGGATCCGACGCAGGTGGAGCTCACGGGCTGCCTCGGCGTCGTGCAGTTCCGGCTCGGCACGGACGAGACCTGCGCGACGAGTCCGGACTGGGCGAAGAACGTCTATGTGGGCGGGGAGAGCTACACCTTCTCGAATCAGGGCTACATCACCACGTACGTCCAGCCGGGCTCGAGCCGCAAGACGAACCTCTACTACACCGTCAACACCAGCGGCGGAGCGGTGCAGACCTGGGTGCCGGTGGAGTGGAACAACGTCAAGTGTGACGAGGTCGTCCGCATCTGCAAGGTGCCCCACGTCCCGCCTCCGCCGCCTCCGCCGCCCCCGCCGGTCCTCGGCAATCTCACCGGGCCCTTCGAAGTCCTCGGCGAGCCCCTATCGTATGGCCGGTACGTCCAGGCCTATAACGGGCCCTCCAGCAGCTCCTCCAGCCACTGGTACTCCGGCGCGAACGTGACGGCGCCGCTCGGCGACCCCTCCAAGTGGTGGAAGCTGTCCAACCTGCGCGAGGGCGAGCACACGATGTACGCGCAGTCCTACCTGAGGAAGGGGCGCCAGTTCACCGTATTCGAGGCGCCGTACCTCGGCTCCTGGACGCCCGGTGGCAGCGTCAAGGTGGTGGGCAACCAGACGACCACGCTGACGAAGGTGATCAACGGAGAGACCCGCTATCCCTTCGTCATGAAGCCGTCCTACTTCTACGGCTCGGTGCGCCTGGCGGACCCCTACGTGCCGCTCCACCCTGGCTCCACCAGCACGCTGCAGACGCTCTACTTCGAGGGCGACCACGACAGCAACGGCGATGGCATCCCCAATGACACCTATGTCGACGAGACGCGGATGTATGCGTCCGCGGCGAGTGGTTATTCGATGAGCGGCTTCCCGGGCCAGTTCCAGCCGAGCACCGGCGAGTTCGCCTCCAACTACGAGCAGGTGCTGCCCAACACGTATGACCTCCCCCATTCGTGGAGCCAGAGCGCGATGCGGTTGCGCTTCTGGTCCGAGGGGGCCTCCTTCTCCACCCGGCCCGACTTGTACGACCCCACCCGGTTCCGCAACGGCGTGCTCAACCTGACGCCCAACGTGACCCGGACGAAGCTGATGGCCCCGGAGGATCGGTTCCGCATCGACCACGAGTACTGCTTCAACGAGGTGCAGCTCTTCTACCGCACGGACCTGGGGCGCTTCTACAACCCCGTGGCGAGCGTGAGTGGCTCCTTCAAGGGCACCGACTGGCAGGAGAAATCCGTCTCCTACTCCGCCAACGGCACCTTCTACGGCGACCCCTTCGTCAGTGGCTACGGCTCGCCCCAGAACTACGCGAAGGCGACGGGCCTGCTGTCCATGACGCTCCCGCAGGGCTCCTTCACGGTGTACCCGAGCGCCCAGATGGTGAATGAGGCGGGCGACGTGAACAACGCCAACTTCGCGCCCGTGAGCGTGTCGCTGGGATGCGGGCAGCGGCTCAAGCTCGTCCCCCCCCTGTCGGTGGTCATCAATCCCCTCAACCGCTGCGCCTCGGGCGCCTCCGTGCCCGTGACCGGCGTGGTGAAGAGCGCCCCCGCGGAGGTGGACCGCATCTGGTACCGGATCAACGACGGGCCCGAGGTGGAACTGTGCACCAACTGCGGCAAGGACCCGACCTTCTCCATCAACGCGGCGCTGCGGTCCTGCGAGAACACGGTGAAGGTGTACGCCTTTACCGAGGGCCTGCCGGAGCCGGCCACGGGCTCGCAACAGGTGGTGTGGGACGACCCGGTGGACGGCCCGAGCTGCCCCGGCACCTACTGCCTCAACCGCCCGCCGGTCGCGCGCTGCAAGAGCGTGACGGTGCCCGCCAACGAGGACTGCACGGGCGGGTGCGGCTCGGTGGATGACGGCTCGTACGACCCGGACACGGGAGACACCGTCACCTGCACGCAGACGCCGGATTGCCCGTATGCGCTCGGCACGCAGCGGGTGACGCTCACCTGCAAGGACAAGGCGGGCAATGCCTCCTCCTGCGAGGCCACCGTCACGGTGAAGGACATGGTGGCGCCCACCATCGCCTGCCCGGCCGAGCAGGTGCTCGCGTGCACGAATGGCGGCGCGAAGGCCAGCTACACGCCCACGGCCAGCGACCGGTGCGGAGGCGTCATCACCACGTGTTCACCTGCCTCCGGTGCCTCATTCCCCATGGGGACGACGGCCACGGTGTGTACCGCCTTCGACGAGGCGGGCAACCGCGCGAGCTGCTCCTTCAACGTGAGCGTGCGGGACGAGGCGCCGCCCGAGGTGACGTGCCCCGAGCCCTCCTCCTTCGAGTGCAACGCCAGCAGCCCGGTGGTGCCGCCCGAGGCCACCGCCACGGATGTCTGCAAGCTGCGGGGCGTGACGCCCTCGGCGACCTCCTTCCCGCTGGGGACCTCGACCGTCACCTACACGGCCACGGACATGGCGGGCCACCAGGCCACCTGCTCCACCTCCGTCACCGTGACGGATACCCAGGCTCCGCTGCTGACGCTCAACGGGGATGACACCGTCACCCTCGAGTGCGGCGTCGACACGTACACCGACCCCGGCGTCACCGCCTCGGACGTGTGCGCCGGCGACCTGAGCTCCCAGGTGCAGGTGTCCGGCACCGTCAACCCGGACCTCCCGGGCAGCTACACCCTTGCCTATTCGGTGAAGGACGCGGCGGGCCTGGAGGCCACGGCCACGCGCACGGTTGAGGTGGTGAAGGGCCCCACCAACTGCTGCAGGCCCAACGCGGGCCACTTCGTCTCCACCGGGAGCACGAGTGCCCTGCACCTGCGGCACACGGCCACGGCGCTGGCGGACGGCCGGGTGCTGACGGTCGGCGGCTGGACGTCCTCCGCCGAGGTGTACAATCCGCTCTCGGGCACCTGGTCCTCCACGGGCAACACCCTCAAGACCCACCGCTCCCACACGGCGACGTTGCTGGCGGATGAGCGCGTGCTGGTGGCCGGCGGTGAGGGGGGCAGCGCGAGCGCCTCGGCGGAGCTGTACAACCCGTTCACGGACACCTGGAGCGCCACGGGCAACATGGTGACGTACCGTCGCGAGCACCAGGCGGTGGCGCTGACGGACGGCCGCGTCCTGGTGATGGGGGGCACGAACCAGTACGGCATGCTGGCCTCGGCCGAGGTGTATGACCCGGACACGGGCACCTGGAGCGCCACGGGCAGCATGGCCAGGGCGCGTCGGGGCTTCACCGCCACCCTGCTGCGGGATGGCCGGGTGCTGGTGGTCGGTGGCCTCATCAACAGCGGCGACAAGTGCGTGAGCACCAACTGCCTGGGGCTCGCGGAGCTGTACGATCCGGCCACGGGCACGTGGACGAGCACTGGCGTCATGAGCACGGCGCGCGGCTTCCATTCGGCCGCGCTGCTGGCCGATGGCAAGGTGTTGGTGTCGGGCGGCGGCAAGGACGGTGCGCAGAGCAACACCGCCGAGCTGTACGATCCGGCCACGGGCACGTGGACGAGCACCGCTGGGATGCTCTCCCCACGCCGCCGCCACTCCCTGACCGTCCTGCCCAACGGGCTGGTGCTGGCGGTGGGAGGCCACGACATGTACACCGGCAATCACTCCTCCGCCGAGCTGTACAACCCGCTGACGGGCACGTGGTGCACGACGGGCTCCATGAGCCAGAACCGCTACGAGCACACGGCCACGCCGCTGTCCGGAGGCCGGGTACTCATCACCGCGGGCTTCAGCACCGCCAGCCAGTACACGGCCGAGGTGTACGACTTCGGCGGGTAGTGGTGGGGACGGCTGAGCTGTCTCGATGAAAAGGGCCCCGGGCCTGGCGAGCCGATCGCCGGGTCCGGGGCCCTTGTCGTTGACGCCCGGTGGTTCAGGCGCGGGCGCGACGTCCGGCCAGGAGCACCAGAGCCAGCAGGGCCAGGGTCGCCGCTCCGGCGGTGCCGCCGTTGCTGTTGCACGAGCAGCCGGTGGCTGGCTCGAGGCTGCCCGTACCACTCACCGCCAGCACTCCATCGGCGGTGCTCTCGGCCTGAAGGGTCAGTCGCACCTCGCCGCTGGCCGGTCCCGCTGCTTCCGGACGGAAGAAGACCCGGAAGGTGGCGCTCCCGCCCGGTGCGATGGGGGTGGCCTGGAGCCCGCCCGCCTCCACCACGAAGGCCGTGCTTGTCGACTGCACACGCTCCACCGTCCTGGGAGAGGAGGACGCATTGGTGACGGTGAAGGTGCGCGGCTCGCTCTGGGTCCCGACCTCTACCCCACCGAAGTCCCAGCTCAAGGGTTCGACAGTCAGGTAGCTGCCCACGGCCTTGCCGGAGAGGGGCACCTCGACGCGAGGATGCGACGCATCATCCGACTCCACCACCAGCGTGGCCGAGAAGGTCCGCACCGCGTCC
>NZ_DASVWK010000091.1:0-3730 GCF_036389735.1 Archangium sp.
CTGCGGCAGATCCTCCAGAACCTGATTGGCAATGCCATCAAGTTCACCGCCGCCGGAGAGGTCATCGTGCGGGTGGAGAAGGTGTCCGAGGAGGCCGAGCACGTGGTGTGCAGGTTCTCGGTGCGCGACACCGGCATCGGCATCGCGCCGGAGCACCTGCCGCAGCTCTTCGAGTCCTTCTTCCAGACCGACAGCTCGGTGACGCGCCAGTATGGTGGCACCGGTCTGGGCCTCGCCATCAGCAAACGGTTCGTCGAGCTGATGGGGGGGCGGATCGAAGTGGAGAGCGAGTACGGCAAGGGCAGCTGCTTCTGGTTCCAGCTTCCCCTGGCGAGGTGCCCGGGTGAGGCGGCCCGGCCCTCCGAGCCGGTGCCCCCCCCGGTGCGCGAGCTGCGGGTGCTCGTCGTGGACGACAACGCCAGCGCCCGCGACATCCTGGGCGCCATGTGCGTCTCTTTCGGGTTCAAGGCGCACGCGGTGGCGAGCGGCCAGGAGGCCCTGGACGAGCTGGGGCACGGCCTGGAGGGTCGCCCCTATGATCTGGTGCTGCTCGACTACCACATGCCGGGACTCGACGGCCTCGAGACGAGCCGCCGGATCCACCAGCGTCAGGACCTGGCGCGGCTGCCCACGGTCATCATGGCGTCCATGAGCGAGAGCCCCCTCATCGCCCAGCAGGCGCAGGCCGCCGGGGTCGACGCCTACGTACACAAGCCCGTGACACCATCGACCCTTCTGGACACCCTCCAGCGGGCCCTCCGCATTTCGCCCACCCAGACCGCGCGGACACCCGGCCGCCCGGGAGGCTCCCGGGCCGCTCCTCTCCACCTGAGGGGCAAGCGGATCCTGCTGGTGGAGGACAATCGGCTGAACCAGGAAGTGGCGCTGCACTTCTTGCGCGGGGCTGGCCTGGAAGTGGACGTGGCCTCCCAGGGGGCGGAGGCCCTTGAGCGCGTGTCCCAGGGCAGCTACGACGCGGTGCTGATGGACTGCCAGATGCCCATCATGGACGGCTACGAGGCCACCCGGCGCATCCGCGCCCAGCCCCGCTTCTCCCGGCTGCCGATCATCGCCATGACGGCCAACGCCCTGAAGGGGGATCGCGAGCGCAGTCTGGAAGCAGGCATGAACGAGCACCTGAGCAAGCCGATCAACGCCACCAACCTCTACCAGACGCTGGGCCGGTGGCTCGCACCCGGGGCCATCGCGACGCAGCGGCCCGACCCGGGGCATGTGAACATGGAGACCGCGCTCCTCAATATGGATGGAGACGCGGACCTGTACCGGACGGTGGCGGAGATGTTCCTCGGTGATGCGCCAGCCTGCTGGGAGCAGTTCCGGACGGCTCGGGACGGTGGAGACCGGGAGAGTGCCGCCCGCGCGGCCCATACCTTGAAGAGCCTCGCCGCCAACATCGGCGCCGAGCGGCTCCAGGAGCACGCGCGGAGGCTGGAGTCCGGCTCGAGGGACAACGACGAGCCCACGCTCGCGGCGAGCACCCCCGCCTTCGAGCGGGAACTGTCCCAGGTGCTCGCGACCCTCCAGGACTTTCTTCGGTAGGAGCGCCCCCTGCCCTGAGTCAGCGCAGCTCGATGCGCTCCTTGCCGCCCTTCTTGCGCACCCAGGCCTTGGGCTTGGGCGGCACCGCCGGCTCCGGCCTCTTGGGGGCGGTCTCCTCGCGGGCCTTCGACGCCGCACGGCCCCTGGGCAGCACCACCTCCTGCACCGATTGCGGCTTGGCGTCATCCACCCAGCTCGCCGGCCGCCGGCCCGACTTCACCAGCAGACGCAGCTTCTGGTAGTGCGCCGAGCAGTACCCCTTCGAGCGCGACGGCCGCGGGCACCCGACGATGGCACACCGACGCCCCGCCTCCTCCGGTCCCCGCGCCGCGGGAGGACGACCCCTGCGCGCCGGCACGGGCGACTCGTCCACCTCCACGGGGCGACCCCTGCCCCGGCCCACCATCGGCGTCTCGAGCCCCGGCATCGCGAACTGCGAGGACTGCATGCGCGTGGCCAGCGGCGCCAGGCGCAAGATGATGTCCTCCAGGGACTCGAGCACGTCCATGTTCTGCCCCATGCGCGCGACGGCCTTGTGCATGGGGGCCAGCCGGGTTCGCAGTTCCGCCTGGACCAGCTCCCGCAACGGTTTCTCGATCGACATGCGCGCACCATATGCCACCCGGGGGCCCCTCTCGCCAGTGCAACGCGCCACCGGATGACCGCCACCGTGCACCCGCGTTCACCTTCTACCGAATGCTGCGGCACTCCCGCCCCGCTTCGGGCATGGTGCGCGCCGACCGCCGGGCACAGAGGAGTCCGAGACATGACCCACGATCCGACCGACTGGCTTTGCATCAACACCATCCGCACCCTCTCCATGGACGCGGTGGAACAGGCCCACTCGGGCCACCCGGGCGCCCCCATGGCCCTGGCCCCCGTCGCCTATCAGCTCTGGCAGCAGGAGCTGCGCTACGACCCCACCCTCCCCATCTGGCCCAACCGCGACCGGTTCGTGCTCTCCAACGGGCACGCCTCCATGCTGCTGTATTCGCTGCTCCACCTGACGGGCGTGCGCCGCGTCACCTCGGACAACAGCGTCGAGGACCAGGTGGCCGTCACGCTGGAGGACATCAAGAAGTTCCGCCAGCTCGACAGCTCCACCCCCGGCCACCCCGAGTACCGCTGGACGAGCGGCGTGGAGACCACCACCGGCCCGCTGGGCCAGGGCGTCTCCAACTCGGTGGGCATGGCCATCGCCAGCCGCTGGCTCGCCGGCTACTTCAACCGCCCCGGCTTCGAGCTGTTCGACTACGACGTCTGGGCCATCTGCGGGGACGGGGACTTGATGGAGGGCGTGGCCAGTGAGGCGGCCTCGCTCGCCGGCCACCTCAAGCTGGCCAACCTGTGCTGGGTCTACGACAGCAACCACATCAGCATCGACGGCAGCACGGAGCTGGCCTTCACCGAGGACGTGGGCAAGCGCTTCGAGGCCTACGGCTGGCGCGTGCTGCACGTGACGGACGCCAACAACCTGGACTCGCTCTCGTGGGCCTTCAACACCTTCAAGCAGGAGCGCGGCCTGCCCACGCTCATCATCGTGCGCAGCCAGATTGGCTACGGCGCGCCGAAGAAGCAGGGCAGCGCGAGCGCCCACGGCGAGCCCCTGGGTGAGGAGGAGCTGAAGGGAGCCAAGCGCAAGTACGGCTGGCCCGAGGACGCGAGGTTCCTGGTGCCGGACGGGGTGCGCGAGCGCTTCGCCGAGCGCGTGGGCCAGCGGGGCCTGGAGTTGCGCACGGCGTGGGAGGCGAAGCTGGCCGGGTACCAGAAGCAGCACCCCGAGCTGGCCGAGCAGCTCCAGCGGATGCAGCGGCGCGAGCTGCCGGAGGGCTGGGACAAGGAGCTGCCCACCTTCCCGGCGGACGCCAAGGGCATGGCCACGCGCGATTCGAGCGGCAAGGTGCTCAACGCGCTGGCGAAGAACTACCCGTGGCTGGTGGGCGGCTCGGCGGACCTGAACCCGTCCACCAAGACGTACCTGGGCTTCTCCGGGCCGATGAAGCCGGGAGACCACGCCGGACGCAACATCCACTTCGGCGTGCGCGAGCACGCCATGGGGGCGATCGTCAACGGACTGGCGCTGCAGGGCTTCCGCGCCTTCGGCGGGACGTTCCTGAACTTCTCGGACTACATGCGCGGCGCGGTGCGCCTGGCCGCGCTGATGAAGCTG
>NZ_DASVWK010000092.1:0-3384 GCF_036389735.1 Archangium sp.
TAGCAGAGATGAGAGGCACCTCCAGTTTGCCGCCGGTCCGAGCCGCCCACGACTCGTCGCGTACCGCGCGGACGGACTGTCCGGTTCAACACCCGACCGCTGGAGTCCGGTGCCTGCCTGCCTGCTCAGGCACCGGATGAGCCCATCGACTCAGGTGCCGTTGGCCGGCTCGGCGGTGGGATCCACCAGCGGCTCCGGCATGGTCCACAGGGCCGAGGGCGCACCATATGCCTGGTCGAAGGCGTAGAGGATGCCGGTCCAGCGGTCCCAGAAGACGGCCCAGCTGTACTCGGTGGGCGGCGAGGTCAGGAGGCTGCCGTCCCGATCCGGCTGGCTGTACGCGTAGTCGGTGTAGGTCCACTCCAGGGTGCCGAAGTCCGTCTTGAGCATCGGCGTGAGGGCCTCCAGGAACGCGGAGCGGGAGACCTCGTCCAGGTGGGGCACGGCCGGGGTGAAGACGGGCTGCGCCATGTCGTGCTGCTCTCGCCAGGCCACGTAGTTGTTGCCCAGGGCGATGAACGCATCGCGCTCGGCGGGCGTGGGCGCCCGACGAGCCTCCTCATACAGGGCGAAGGCCGCCACCAGCAGGCTCTTCCAGTGCATGCCCGGGAAGAGGTTCGCCATCTCGTGGGGCCGGGGCGTGTCGTTCACGTGCGCGAGCCCGTACTCGTAGGCCCGCCGCGACTCCTCGGGCACCGCGTCCTGGAGCGAGAACTCGGAGAGCACGCGCTCGGACGTCACCTCTCCGACGACGCCCCGGCGCCAGTCGAGGTACAGGCGTGCCGAGCCGCCGATGTCCGTGAAGATGGCCAGGTTGCCCTCGTGCAGGGTGTGCTCCAGCGTGAGGACCATGGCCTCGGCCTTGTCGAGCGGATGGACGGCCGGCGCGCTCCAGTAGAGCGAGGCGAAGCGCGAGGCGGTGGTGCCGAAGGTGCGGGGATCCACCAGGGCCCTCCCGTTCATGGCGCGGGTGAGCGAGGCGATGGAGGCCGCCGCGTCGAGGGGCACGCCATACACCATGAGCTCCAGGGAGAGGCGCTCGACGCCGAGCCGCGCTTCACCGGAGAGACCCAACCGGTCGAGCGCGTGGACCAGCGAGAGGGAGGGCTGCCCTCGGGCCGCGTCGATCATCCGCCGCGCCAGGGCCGCGCCGAGCATGCCCTGGCCACCCGTCCGCGAGGCATGGGGCGCGAAGACGAACCAGTTGGGGCGGACGTTGCTGCTGCCGCCGGGCTGGAGGCTCGGGTCGAGCAGGGAGCCCAGCTCGTAGGCGATCTCGATGTACCCCAAGGTGATGCGGCGGTTGTCCTCCAGGGGCGTGGGGCTCTCGTCGGCGCGAGCCGGCGGTGCCCAGGACAGCGCGGCCAACATCAGCACGGAGGTGGCGAGGGAGTGGAACGACGGACGCACGAGGAATCTCCGGGGTGGGGGACACGGGTGGGTGTGGAGGGCAGGGTAGTCGGCGCGCGCGGCGCTCCAAGTCGTCGCGGGGTGACACGCGGGAAGACGTCGGACCGCCAACCTTGCGGGGTGCTCGTCGGATTCTTGGAGCCGCAACGAACATATCCGCACGGCTGCCGGGAGAGCTGCCCCCACGACAGGAGTGCGGCGGGCGCGGCGGACTCGTGTACTTTGCGGCCCGCTTTCTCGCCGAAGGTCGAAAGTGCCCACGTCCCGGTCGCCCTCCCTCCGCCGTCTCCCTCCCTCCCTCCTGCTGGCTCCCACTCCCGCCCAGACGACGCCGGGCGTGCTCTCCGTCACCACGGCGACCGCGCGCCTCGCCTACGACGTGCTGGCGGCCCTGGATCTCGACGGCGATGGCCGCCTCACCGACCGCGACGCCGAGCGCGCGCGGGAGTCCGGGCTGCGCTTCGCGGTGGACCTGGAGCTGGCCCCGGGCGTGCGTCTGGAGCTGGCCGGGGCGGAACGGCTCGCGCATGCCGCCGACGTCCTCGCCGAGGAGATCCTCGAAGGGCGGGGCGAGGCGCTCGGGCTTCCCGTGGAGCGGATGCTGGCGTCGCGCACCTCCACGCTGCGGCGGTTGATCGACCAGGGCTGGGACGGGCTCGTCCGCCGCTCCGATCGCGCCGGGGAGCTGAAGAAGGCCCTCGCGGTGATGCCGGTGAAGGACCCCCAGGGCCGGCAGCGCGTCTACGTCCCCGCGCGAGATCGCAAGGCCCTGAAGAAGCTGCGCGCCGAGGCCCGTCGCTCCGGAGACCTGGAGCTGGTGCCGCTCCAGCGACCGCGCGCTTCCGAGGACTGGAACGCCCTCATGCGCGCGCCGGGGATGCTCTACCTCCCGCGCCCGTACATCGTTCCGGGCGGACGCTTCGTGCAGATGTTCGGCTGGGACAGCTACTTCAACGCCCGGGGGGCCCTGGCCTCGGAGCGCTATGAGCTCGCCCGGGATCTGCTCGAGAACCAGCTCTACGAGATCGAGCACTACGGGAAGATCCCCAACTCGAACCTCAGCTACCACCTGTCGCGCACGCAGCCGCCGCTCATGCCCCGGCTCGCGCTGTCGCTCCACGAGGTCCGTGAGGATCGGCGCCTGCTCAAGCGGGTGGTGAAGGCGGCCGAGCAGGAACTCGACGAGGTCTTCCGCACCGGGCCTCGCGCCACCCCGAGCGGGCTCTCCCGCTACAAGGACGACGCCGAGGGCCCCGACGCCGAGGACCTGTCCGCCTTCTACGCCGACTCGCGGCCGGACGACGCCGGGTTCCACCGCCACGACCGGGCCATCCGCGAGAGCGGCTGGGACATGTGCCACCGCTTCGGCGAGGCCACGCACCACCATGAGCCGGTGTGCCTCAACTCGCTGCTGTTCCAGTACGAGACCGACCTCGCCCGGCTCCTGCGCCTGGTGGAGGGCGAGGACTCCCTGAAGGCGGCCCGGTACACGCGCGAGGCGAGGGCGCGGGTGCGCACCATGCGCGCGCGCTTCTGGGACGCCGAGCGGGGGATGTTCTTCGACCATGACTCCGTGGCCGGGCGCCGCTCCCGGTACGAGTGCCTCGCCACCTTCTATCCGCTGTGGACGGGCTGGGCATCACGCGAGGAGGCCGCTTCCGTGGCCGCCGCGCTCCCGCGTTTCCTCCACGCGGGCGGCCTGACCTCCAGCTCCCAGGCGTCGCGCGAGGCCGCGGGCGGAGAGGATCTCCAGTGGGACTGGCCCTTCGGCTGGGCGCCGCACCAGATCATCGCGGTGGAGGGGCTGCGCCGCTATGGCTTCCACGCCGAGGCCGATGCGGTGGCCTACCGCTGGCTGTCCATGGTGTTGGACATCGCGGGGAGCCACAACGGCCTCATCAAGGAGAAGTACGACGTGGTGAGACGGTCGGCCGAGGTGGCCGTCGAGTACGGCAACCAGGGCGCGGATCGCGG
>NZ_DASVWK010000093.1:0-5442 GCF_036389735.1 Archangium sp.
TCGGACTACCCGATGCTGGACTGCGTGGAGGAGCACGAGCCGCAGCGACTGGTGGCGGCGCGCACGTTCGACCTGACGAACGACCCGTTCCTGCTCCAGCACCAGCTGCACTCGGTGCCCATCATGCCGGGCACCTTCGGCTTCGAGATGCTGGCCGAGGGCGCGGCGCTCTTCCGGCCGGACCTGGCGGTGCTGCGCGGGGAGGAGCTGCGGATCGACACCCCGCTCAAGTTCTTCAAGGCCCCGCTCTCGGGCGAGCAGTCCAAGGGCAAGCCCGTGCACGTCCAGCTCTCGGTGAAGGTGGTGAAGCAGCAGGGCGAGGAGGTGACGGTGCAGGTGGAGACGAGCAGCGAGCTGGCGCTGGGAGGCCGCTCGGAGCTGACGCAGCGCCGGGTTCACCACCGGGGGCTCTTCGTGCTCGGGCCGCCGCCGCGCCTGGAGCCGGGCACCGGCAAGCTGCCGGACGCCCTGCCCGGTGCCCGGGCACGCTCCATCTTCCACCTGGCCCGGGAGCCCGTGTACCTGGGCCCGCTCTTCTGCCGCGCCGAGTGGGTCTACGTGGGCGAGCGTGAGGTGGAGGGCATCGTCCGCGCCCCACGCCAGCGTGAAATCTTCGCCCACGTGGCGAGGCCGCGCTTCCAGTTCGACCCGCTCCTGCTGGACGCCGCCTTCCAGGTGGCCGCCAACTGGGACGGCTACCACCATGACCTGGTGTCCATCCCCATGGGCGTGGACCGGCTCATCCGCGGGCGGCTGCGGCGCCCGGGCGAGTCCGCCCATGTGAAGGCGAAGCTGCTGAAGGTGGACGGCGACGAGGTCACCTACGACATCGAGGTGCAGGGCGAGGACGGTGGCCTGCTCCTCGGGGTGAACGCGCTGTGGCTGCGGCGGCTGCGCTCGCGGTGAGCCCCGACGCGCTGCCCGCCCGCGTATGGCTGCCCGGCGGGCGGGAAGTGGTCCTCGGCTGGTGCGAGGTGGGGCCGGAGGATGACGCCTCGCTCTCGCCCATCGAGCGGCAGGGACTGGCGCGGTGCAGGACGGACAAGCGGCGGCGCGAGTTCGTCGCGGGCCGGCTCGCCGCGCACCGGGCCCTGGAGCTGTTGGCGCCGGGGACTCGGGCTGAGGTGACGGCGCGCGCCGACGGGCAGGACGCCGGACGCCCCCTCCTGGAACCCACGCATGGGCTCGCCCTGTCCCTCACCCACTCCACCGGGCTGGCGGTGGCGGCGCTCGCCCGAGGCGCGCCGCTGGGCGTGGACCTGGAGCGCACGGTGGAGGTCAGCGAAGCCTTCCTGGAGGAGGCCTTCTGTCCGGGCGAGCGGGAGGGCTACGAGCCCCTGTGCGCGGGCCGCATGGACACGACCACCGCCACCTGGGCGATGAAGGAAGCGGTGCTGAAGGTGTGGGGCGTGGGGCTGCGCGCTCCGCTGCTGCGGGTGGCGGTGCGGCCGGCGCTGCTCGCCGAGCGCGGTGGCCTCCTGTCCTTGAGGCTCACCGTCGAGACAGAGGCCCTGCCGCCACACCTCGGAGCGCCTCCCACACTGCTGGACGCCGTCCTGCTGGCGTGGGAGGACCGGGTGCTGGCACTCGCGGGCTAGGAGTTGACGCGCTCCTGCTCGGGGGCGCTCTCGGAGCCGACGGTCGCCTCCTCCGGCGGGGACATGATGGTGATATGGGGCGAGTCGCCGACGCGCTGCGCGTCCCTCCAGCCGTACTGGCGCACGAAGCCATTCACCCGCTCGGCCACGCTGCGCATCTGGTTGGCCGCGTCGTCGCTGGTGCGCAGACTCGTCATCGTCTGGTCCATCACCCGCGTCAGGTCATTCACCGCCTGGAAGATCTGCCCGATGCCGCTGTTCTGCTGCGTCACCGCCGCGGAGATCTGCCGCACCGCGCTCGCGTTGTCGCGCACGATGCCGGACAGCTGCCGGATGTTGTCTCCGAAGGACTGCACCTGCGTCAGGCTGGCCGTCACCTTCTCCGAGCCCTGCTCCGACATGTCCGCCGTGGTGCGGATGGCCGTGCTGAGCTGCTCCAGCACGTCGCGCACGCTGTAGGTGGCGCGGATGGACTGGTCAGCCAGGCTGCGGATTTCACGGGCCACCACACCGAAGCCCTTGCCGTGCTCGCCCGAGCGCACCGCCTCGATGGCCGCGTTGAGCGCCAGCATGTTGGAGCGGTCCGCCAGATCCTTCACCGTGGTGGTGATGTTGGCGATCTGCTGCGTCCGCTCGTCCAGCGCGCGGATGCTCTGCGCCATCTGGAGCACCTGCTGCTGAATCTCCTGAAGGCCGCCGAGGCTCTGCTCGATGGCCTTCTCGCCCGCGCGGCCGATCTGATCGGCGCGGTCGGCCTGCTGGAGCACGCTCTCGGCCTTCTGAGCGGCCACCATCGACGTCTGCTTGATCTCCTGGGCCGTGACCTGCGTCTCCTGGAGGGAGGTGGCCTGCACGGAGAGCGCCTGCGTCTGCACCCGGTGCGAATCGCCCAGCTGCTCGGCGGAGGTGCCCAGCATCTTCGCCGACTCACCCAGCGACAGGGAGAAGGCGCGCAGCTGCTCGAAGGCGGCGGCGGTGGAGATGGACAGGTCACCCACCTCGTCCGTGGCCACCCAGTTGGGCAGGGTGGGCCGGCCCGAGGCCAGCGACTCGATGGACTGCTGCACGGCCGTGGTGCCCGAGCTCTGGCTGCGCGCCAGCTCCCACGCCGTCCACGCCGCGGTGAGCACCAGGAAGCCGCCCACCAGGATGACCGGGAAGGAGATGGAGCTCATGATGCCGGCCACGCTCTCGCGCACGTACCCGAGCGTCTCCGGCGAGACCACCTTGCTCAGCTCCGCGAACATCTCGGCGAAGCCGACCTGCGCCTTCTTGAAGATGATGATGCCCGTCACCGTCAGCGTCGACAGCACGAAGAGGGCGAAGCAGTAGGGCAGGTACCAGCGCTGCTTGGGCCACAGCAGCCCGCTGTAGTTGAGCTGCACCTCGGGGTGCTTGTGGAACTCCTCGAGCGCGTAGGGGCGCATCAGCCGGTCGATCCACACCGACTGCCGGATGAAGACGATCAGCGCGATCAGCAGGAACGCCGACAGCACCTGGGGGATCATCCAGGGGTCGAGCCCGTACGTCATCTGCGGCCAGGTGACGTAGCCCACGGCCGCCACCGCGTAGAAGATGAAGAGCCCCACCTCGATCTTCCGGGAGATCTGAAGGATGCGCTTGAGGCGCTCCCCGGGCCGATCATGCGGCCGCCGCTCCAGGGCATCCTGCGTGATGCCGCGGATGAGGAGGATTGGCAGGGCGACGCCGAAGAGCGGGACGATGATCGAGACATTGATCAACGTGACACGCCAGGCGAGATCACCTGTCAGGCCCATGATCAACGCGAACATGTAGGCCGTGGGAGGCAG
Source organism: Archangium sp. (assembly GCF_036389735.1). Classification (GTDB taxonomy): domain Bacteria; phylum Myxococcota; class Myxococcia; order Myxococcales; family Myxococcaceae; genus Archangium. The sequence goes on from NZ_DASVWK010000093.1 coordinate 3,410, forward strand.
CGCGGACAACATCCCGACCTGCTGAAGCATGAAGATCTTCAACGTCAGGCGGTTCAACTCACCCTTGCTCATGATGTCGGCATGTTAGCACCAAACACGTCGGGGACCGCCAATCCTCACCGCCGGGTTGGAACGCACGCGCGAGGGCTTTTCCCTCTGAGGAGCCGCCGCGCGCCCGAGCAACAGGCCCGTTGCTGGATGAGCAAGCGGGCAGTCGTGAGACCGCCGACGCTCAAGGAAGATCCACGAGTGAAACGTCCCTCACCTTCAGAGCGAACTCCGTACCGAGCAGCCGCGAGGGGGTCTGGAATCCGGGTCTCATCCGGCCCTGGAGCACCTGCTCGGCGGCGAGCACCGCGGTGCAGGCGGTGAGGGTGTAGGCGTTGGGGCCGACCAGCCGGGAGACGACCTTGCGGCCGGAGTCATCCTCCACCTCGCCCACGAAGTAGCTGCGGCCCTCGTCGAGCTCCTGGGCGGTCGGGCCGCGCAGGCCGGACTGGAGCACGTTCTGGAGGATGGACTGGAGGGCAGTGGGATAGACGCCGTAGACCTCGATGTCGGGGATGCCCGTGGAGAGCCAGGCGGTGCAGAGATCGCCCCAGGGCACGGTGACGGCCTTGCGCGGGGTCCCATCCCCGAAGTCGAACGCGCGCGTCTTCCACCGGGGCGGAACGGAGACGAGCGCCCCGTCCTGACGCACCGCGCCTTTGTCCGTCATCATCTCCAGCATGGCGGAGGCGGTGCCGCGCGAGGGGCCGGCCGTCATGGCGAAGGCCAGCACCAGCCGCCGCGCCCCGGGCAACCGGCGCTGGAGGTGGGCGGCCAGACAGTCCGTGGGCACCACGTCGCACCCCACCCCGGGCAGCAGCATCACCCCGGCGCGCCGGGCCTCCGCGTCATGGGCGAGGAGCTGCTCGAAGACGGCCAGTTCTCCATTGATGTCCAGGTAGGGGATGCCGGCCCGGAGGCAGGCCCGCATCATCTTCTCCCAGGTATGGGAGAACGGCCCCGCGCAGTGCAGCACGAGCCCGACGTCCGCGAGCACCTCGGCCAGCGCGTTCTCGTCGTCGAGTCCTACCACCCGGTAGGGCAGACCCAGGCGCGAGGCGACCCGCGCCAGGGCGTCCCGGTTGCGCCCGGCGAGCAGGGGGCGCAGGCCACGCCGGCAGGCCTCCTCGGCGACCAGCTCCCCGGTGTAGCCGTTCGCCCCATAAATGAGGAATGACCCCTCCATAAGATTCTTCTTCGACCAAACAGGCACTGAAGTCCAGCCCGTGCCCCCCACTATGCCCGCCCCCCAGTTTGCGTATCCTAGGGACCTCAAGGAGAGACAGCCGCATGCAGCATCCGGAAGAGCGCGGGCAATCCAGGAAATTCGACCAGGCGGTGGTCATCGGAGGCAGCATCGCGGGCTTGTTGAGCGCGCGAGCGCTCTCCGATCATTTCAAGAAGGTGATCATCCTCGAGAGGGACGTCCTTCCCGAGGGGCCCGAGCCGCGCAAGGGCGCGCCACAGGGGCGGCACATCCACGCCGTGCTGGAGGCGGGCCTGAGGGCCATGGACGGCTTCTTCCCCGGCCTCGTCGAGGAGATGCAGCGCGAGGGCGTGGACCTCGTCGACCATGGCCGGGACGTGGCCTGGTTCCACTGCGGCGCCTGGAAGCCGCGCTTCGAGAGCGGATTCCAGACCATCCTGTGCAGCCGCCCCTACCTGGAGTGGAAGATCCGCTGCCGGGTCACCGCGCTGCCGAACGTGGAGCTGCGCGAGGGCTACGCCGTCGAGGAGCTGCTCACGGACGCCTCGCGCTCGCGCGTCACCGGGGTGAAGGTGAAGGGGCCCGAGACGACCGAGACGCTCGAGGCCGAGCTGGTCGTGGACAGCAGTGGCCGCGGGACGCGGGCGCCCCACTGGTTGGAGGAGCTGGGCTACGGCCGGCCCGAGGAGGAGCAGGTCGGCATCGACATGGCCTACACGAGCCGCTTCTACGAGCGTCCCGAGGGCTTCGACGACTGGAAGTCGTTCGCCGTGTACGC
>NZ_DASVWK010000094.1:0-14298 GCF_036389735.1 Archangium sp.
CCCCTCGACCCCAGAGTCCCCCGCTGGGCCGCGGACGACCTGTACGGCCCGCGTCCGCCCATGGGGGACTGTCCCAGGAGAGGACAGGGGTGCCCGATTCCGGGACAGTCCCGGCCCTCGGCGCCAACCTCCCGGAGTTCATGGAGTTGGGTGGCTCTTTGTCACGGCGCTTTACATCCGGTGAAAACCGGAGTGGAGCCTTGACGCACCGGGTCGACCCTGGGGTTTCAGTCATTCCGAGGGGTTGATGCTTGGCACGGCGGCTGCTCATACGGAGAGCGTGACCGTCTCCTCACGGTCACACACAAGCGGTGGACGGCCCTTCGCCCAGAGGGGTCGCCCGCCGCTGTTTTTTTTGATTCAGGCCGCGTGGGTGCCGTGCCCGTGGCGCTTGAGCAGCCGGGTGCGCGCCGTCTCCACCAGTGTGTAGAGCACGGGGATGAAGATGAGGTTGACGAAGGTGGACAGCAGCATGCCGCCGAACACCGCGGTACCCAGCGACTTGCGCGAGGCGGCGCCCGCCCCCGAGGCCAGCACCAGCGGCACCACGCCCAGCAGGAAGGCGAAGGACGTCATGAGGATGGGCCGCAGCCGCGTGTCCGCCGCCTGGATGGCGGCTTCCACCACGCCCAGGCCCCGCTGACGCAGCTGCTCGGCGAACTCGACGATGAGCACGGCGTTCTTGCTGGACAGGCCCACCAGCATCACCAGGCCCACCTGGCAGAAGACGTCGTTGGCCAGCCCGCGCAGGTTCTGGAACGCCAGTGCGCCCAGGATGGCCACCGGCACGGCCAACATGATGACGAAGGGCAGGGCGAAGCTCTCGTACTGCGCCGACAGCACCAGGAAGACGAAGACGATGCCCAGGCCGAAGATGAGCAGCACCTTGCCCGAGGCCTGCTTCTGCTCCAGGGACAGGCCCGTCCACTCGAAGGTGAAGCCGGCGGGCAGACCCTGGCGCGCCACGGCCTCCATGGCCTCCAGCGCCTGACCGGTGCTGGTGCCGGGCGCGCCCTGGCCGTTGATGTTGGCCGAGCGGAACAGGTTGTAGTGCTGGATGTTCTGCGCGGTGGTGACGGGCTTCACCGTGACGAGGCTCTCCAACGGCACCATGTCTCCCTGCTCCGAGCGCACATAGAAGGAGGAGATGTCCCGGGGCTCGTTGCGGAAGGGCGTGGCCGCCTGCACGTAGACGCGGTAGACGCGGTTGGCGAAGGTGAAGTCATTGACGTACTGGCTGCCCATGAAGACCTGGAGCGTGGAGTAGAGCGACTCCAGCGACACGCCGAGCGCCTTGGCCTTCTCCCGGTCCACCGACACGTTGAGCAGCGGGGTGCTCGCCGTATAGGAGGAGAAGACGCTGCGCAGCTCCGGGGACTGGTTGGCCCGCGCCGAGAGCTGTTGCGTGGCCGCCGCCAGCTCGTCCAGGGTGTGGTTGCCCTGCTGGTCCTCCAGGACGAACTCGAAGCCGCCCACGCTGCCCACGCCGCGGATGGTGGGGGGCTGGAAGGCCAGCACCCGCGCTCCGGGGATGCCCGCCAGTGGCCCGCGCAGCCGGTTCACCAACCCCGCCACGCCCTGCTCCTCCTCCTCTCGCTCCTCCCACGGGGTGAGGTTGACGAAGAGGACGCCGTAGTTGGGGCCGGAGCCCAGCAGGGAGAAGCCGCCCACGGTGAAGATGTCCGCCACCTCCTTCTGCTGGCGCAGCACCTCCTCCGTCTGGAGGAGCACCTGCCGCGTGTAGTCCAGCGACGTGCCCTCCGGGCCCTGGATGGCGACGATGAGGTAGCCCTGGTCCTCCTCGGGGATGAATCCGGTGGGCGTGACGCGGTAGAGCAGCCCGGTGATGCCCAGCAGCACCACGAAGACACCCAGCACCACCCAGCGCCCGGTGGGCGCCAGCAGCCGGCCGAGGAAGCGCGAGTAGCCGCGCCGGAAGGCGTCCAGGCTCTGGTCCACCCAGCGGAAGACGCGCCACTTCTGACCCTCGTGGGGGCGCAGCAGCCGGGCGCACAGCGCGGGGGACAGCGTGAGGGCCACCAGGGCCGACAGCCCGATGGAGAAGGCGAGGGTGAGCGCGAACTGGCGGTAGATGGCGCCCGTGGTGCCCGGGAAGAAGGACACCGGGACGAACACCGCGGACAGCACCAGCGCCGTGGCCACCACCGCGCCCGCCACCTGCTTCATGCTCCGGTGCGTCGCCTCGCGCGCGGACAGGTTGTCCTCCGCCATGAGGCGCTCGACGTTCTCGATGACGACGATGGCGTCGTCCACCACCAGGCCCGTGGCCAGCGTCAGGCCGAACAGCGTCAGCGTGTTGAGGGAGAAGCCGAAGGCGCTGACGAAGGCGAAGGTGCCCACCAGCGACACCGGCAGCGTCGTGGCCACCACGAGGATGCTGCGCCAGCCGTGCAGGAAGATGAAGACCACGAAGATGACCAGCGCGATGGCCTCCACCAGCGTGCGCAGCACCTCGCTGATGGACTCCTGCACCGCCGCCGTGGTGTCGAAGGCCCGCTCGTAGACGAGCCCCGGCGGGAAGTTGCCCTCGAGCCGCTCCAGCTCGGCGATGACGCCCTCGCGCACCTCCAGGGCGTTGGAGCCGGGGAGCTGGAAGATGCCCAGGCCCACCGCGTCGCGGCCGTTGAAGCGCAGCAGTTGGCCGTAGTTCTCCGCCCCCAGCTCCACCCGGCCCACGTCCTTCATCCGCACCAGCGAGCCATCCTCGCCGCGCTGCACCACGATGTTCCCGAACTGCTCCGGCGTGGAGAGCTGGCCGAGCACCTGCACGGTGATTTGATACGTCTGCCCCTGGGGCGCGGGCGGCTGCCCCACCTGCCCCGCGGCCACCTGCACGTTCTGCTCGCGCAGCGCGCCCACCACGTCCTGCGCCGTGAGGCCCCGGCTCGCCAGCTTCGTGGGGTCCAACCACAGCCGCATGGCGAAGCGGCGCTCGCCGAAGATGCGCACGTCGCCCACGTCCTTCACGCGCAGCAGCGCGTCCCGGATGGAGACGTCCGCGTAGTTGCTGAGGAAGCCCGAGTCGTAACGCCCTTCCTTGTCATACAGCCCGAAGGACATGAGGAGCTGCGACTGCGTCTTGTTGATGGTGATGCCCAGGGCGTTCACCTCGGCGGGCAGTCGCGCCGAGGCGGTGGCCACCCGGTTCTGCACGTCCACCGCGGCGATGGCCAGGTCACGCTCCGGCTCGAAGGTGACGGTGATGGTGCTGGTGCCGTTGTTGCTGCTGGTGGAGGAGATGTAGCGCATGCCCTCCAGGCCGTTGAGCTGGCGCTCCAACACCGTCGTCACCGCGCTCTCCACCACCTCGGCGGAGGCCCCGATGTACGTGCTCGTCACCGTCACCTGCGGCGCGGCGAGGTTGGGGTATTGCTCCACCGGCAGGCTGGGGATGGAGATGGCCCCCACCAACGTGATGAAGATGGAGAGGACGCTGGCGAAGATGGGTCGGCGGATGAAGAAGTCCGAGAGCATGTCACCTGCCCCCGTCCGGGCCGGGGCCCGTTCCCGCGTCCCCGGCGCCGCCCACGCCCGGGCCCTCGCCTGGCAGCTGCCGCACCGGCTTGGGCTGGATGGGCTGACCATCCCGCAGCGCCTGGAGCGAGCCGACCACCACCTGCGTCCCCGCCTCCAGGCCCTCGAGCAGCTCGTAGTAGTTGCCCTCGAGCTCCCCGAGCTTCACCGGCCGGCGCTGAGCCACGGGTGTACCGCCATCCCCCGGCTCCACCACCATGGCGAAGAACTGGCTGCTCTGCTGCGTCACCGCGAACGCGGGCAGCCGCGGCGACTCGCGCGTCTCGTACACCACCCGGGTGTGCACCACCTGGCCGGCGCGCAGACCCACCGTGTTCTCGAAGCCGGCCTTCACCTCCACCAACTGCGTGCGCGGGTCCGGCGTGGGCGCCACGAAGAAGGCGGGCGCGCTCACCAACGGCTGGCCCTCGTCGTCCAGCACCTCCACCCGCGTGCGCCCCGGCTCCACCTGCGCGGCGCGCTCCGGCGGCACCGCCACGGACACCTCCAGCGCGCGGCTCTGATCCACGCTCGTCAGCACCGTCTGCGGGGTGACGTAGTCGCCCTTCTTCACGGGGATGTCGCCCACCACGCCGGCGAAGGGCGCCGTCACCCGGTAGTAGCCGAGCTCCACCCGCTGCGCCTGGAGCTGGGCCTCCGCCGAGCTCGCGCTGGCCTCCGCTGTCTGTGCCTGGGCCACCGCCTGCTCGTATTCCTGGCGGCTCATGAGGCCCTCCTTCAGGAGCTGCTCGGCGCGCCGACGGGTGCTCTGGGCGAAGCGCCGCTGGGCCCGGGCCGAGTTGCGCTGGGCCTGGGCACTCCGCACGCCCGCGCGCTCGCGCCTCGGGTCCACTTCCAGCAGCACCTGGCCCGCCTTCACCTGCTGGCCGGGCCGCGCCGCGATGCGCTGGATGTAGCCGGCCACCTGCGGATGGAGGGTGATGCTGCGGCGGGAGCTGAGCGTCCCCAGGTACTCCCCGGCGTCGCGCACGGGCCCCGGTCGCAGCTCCATCACCTCCACCGTCATCGGCTGTCCGGCACCGGGTCCTCCCGGCCCTCCCGCGCCCTGTCGAGGGCCCTCCTTCCCACCCGAGTGGCACCCGGCCAGCGCCAGGATCGCCACCCATGCTCCCCACACCGCCGGCCGTACCAGTCGCATGCCGCAGAGTGGGGTTTACCCCTGGCGGGGGCCTCGCCCTGGAGGGCAGGTCCGAGACTTCAGGACATTGTGGGTGCTCGGAAGCGGGCAGTCCCGCCCGCTTCTGTCCGTCAGCTCAGATCCGAGGCGGACCTGGGCGGTGGGGTCCGGGGCGGCAGGGGCCGGCCGGTGCAGTCGGTACCCGGATCGGGCACGCGGGTGGAGCGGGGCAGGTACTCCCAGTGCCACGGCTCCGAGGACACCGTGCGCCGGAAGCCATGGCGACACGCATGCATCTCGAGCCAGCGATAGATGGAGGACTCCTCGTGTCCCACGATCAGATCCACCGCGGTGCCGCGCTGGTGGTTGGAGCGACCGGGACGCGCCGCCCGGGGGCCCAGCCCCTTGCGGTAGCGTTGGTACAGCAGGCGCTGCTCGCGCGCGGTGCGGTAGCCGCTGACCACCCACAGCCCGATGCCGTCCGTCCTGGCCGCGGTGGACATCCGCTGGTAGGCCTTCGCGGCGTCACGACGCAGGGACTCGCCCCCCGGGATGGGGACGAAACGCTTCGAGCCCGCTCCCTGGGAGAGACCAGGGGCGAGCAGACACATGAGAGCCAGCAAGAGGCTCCAGCGGAGCGGCGGGAACGGCATGGGCGGTTCCTGTCCAGAGGGGCAGGGGAGAGTGCTCTCACATTTATTCCCGCATTGTCAGCAGGCGGCCGAGCAGGCGCTCCGAGGTCCGTTGGCCTAAAGTGGCCGGGCTCCCATGACGACCGCCCTCCGCCCCGTTCCTTCAAGCCCCGAGCCGACGACTCCCGTCCCGGCTTCCCTTCCGACTTCGCTGCCGGCCGCGCGCCTGATGGCCCACGCCGCCGCGTGGCTCACCTTGCTGGGTCTGCTCACCGGCGGTTACGTCTCCGCCGCCATGACGGGCAAGGTGCCCGTGGAGCCGCGGATCGCGCTCGCCTCGCACCTCAACGCGCTGATGGGGGCCTTCCTGCTCCTCGGCGTGGCCTGGACGCTGCCGATGCTGCGCTACGGCCCTCGGGGCCAGCAGCGGCTGGCGTGGGCCTTCATCCTCGCCAACTTCGCCAACTGGGGCGTGACGGCCGTGAAGGCGTGGCTGCGCGTCTCCGGCGTGGATGCCACGGGCGAGCCCGTGAACGACGCCGTGTTCGGCGTGCTCACACTCACCGTCGTCCTGCCCGCGCTCGGCGCGGCGGCGGCGTGGGTGTACGGCTTCCGCCGCTCGGAGTGAAGGTGACCCCACGCGCGGAGTCCTGCCCCGCGGGCCGATGGGCGCGGTAGTATGCGGCACCTTCCCCCCAGGAGATTCGCGCATGACCGAGAGTGGCCGCCCCAACCTGTTGACGCCCGAGCTGAAGGCCAATCCCTACCCGTTGTACGCGGAATTGCGCCGCAACTCGCCCGTCTGTCAGGTGGATCCGGGAGGGCTGTGGGCGGTGACGCGCTACGACGACGCGATGTTCGTCTTCAAGAACCCGCAGCTCTTCTCCTCGCAGGGGTTCCGGATCGCCACGAACCCGCCGTGGCTCGTCGGCGGCAACCCGTTCTCCGAGTCGATGCTCACCATGGACCCGCCCAGGCACGGGCGGCTGCGGACGCTCGTCACCCGGGCCTTCGTCGGCCCGGCGGTGACGCGGATGGAGTCGCGCATCCGCACCTTCGCCGAGGAGGTGGTGTCCGCGCTGCCCCTGGAGCAGCCCCTCGACATCATCCCGAACTTCGCCCTGCGCGTGCCGGCCCACATCATCGGTGAGCTGCTGGGGTTGGATCCCTCGCTGCACCTGAAGCTCAAGTACTGGGCGGACCAGCTCACCAGCGTCACCGCCATCCGCCCCGAGGACACCGTGCGGCAGGAGGAGGTGCGCCAGGCCATCGCGGACCTGAAGCGCTACTTCGGCGAGGTGGTGGAGGCCCGGCGCCAGGAGGCCCGGGACGACCTGGTGAGTGAACTCGTTCGGGCCCGGGTGGAGGGCGAGGCCCTCACGCATGACGAGCTGATGGCCTTCCTCTTCCTGCTGTTGGTGGGCGGGCTGGAGACGACGGTGCACCTGCTGGGCTTCTCCGTGAAGATCCTCATGGAGCGCCCGGAGCTCCTGGCGCGGCTGCACGCGGACCGCTCGCTGATGTCGCGCTTCGTCGAGGAGGTGGGCCGCTACGAGACGCCCGCGCACGGCGTCATGCGGGTGACCACCGACGAGGTGGAGCTGGGCGGCGTGCGCCTGCCCAAGGGCTCACGCGTGGTCGTCATCATGGGCTCGGTGGGCCGGGACGAGACGCACTTTCCGGACGGAGACCGCTTCGACATCGACCGCCCCGTTCCGCAGAACATCCCCTTCGGCTATGGCGCCCACTTCTGCCTGGGGGCGCAGCTGGCGCGGCTGGAGGTGCGGCTGGCCCTCAACGCGCTGCTCGACCACTGCGTGCGCATCTCTCCCGTGCCGGAACCGGTGCGGTGGCACCGCTCCATGGTGGTGCGGGGGCCCTCGTCGGTCCACGTCGTGCTGCACGGGACGTGAGCGGCGCGGGCCTCAGTCCAGCGCGGCACTCACCTCGGAGCGGGTGAGGCGCAGGGTGTCCAGACGGCGGCGGCGGGCATCGGCGATGGCCAGATGCCAGCCGGCCGCGAACAGCCCCACCGCGAGGCACGCGCCCCACAGGGCCCTGGGACCGTGATGGCCCAGCACCCACGCGCCCAGCGTGGGGGCGAGGCAGGCGGACAGGGCCCACAGCATGTAATAGGCGCCCTGGTAGGTGCCGCGCTGATCGGCGGGCGCCAGGTCCGCCACCACCGCCGCGCCCACCGGCGCCTGGGCCACCTCGCCCAGCGTCCACACCGCCACCGCGAGCGCGGCCAGTCCCGGGTTCGCGCCGAGCACGTGCAGGCCAAAGCCGAGCCCCGTCAGCGCCGAGGCCCACGCCAGCGCCGAGGCGCGCCGCATGCCACCCAGGGCGCGGCCGGCGAAGGGCTGGAGCAGCACCACGAGGACGCCGTTGAGGCCCAGCACCGTCCCGAACGTCGTCGTGGACATGCCGTTCGACGTCAGGTCCATGGGCAGCGTCACGCTGCTCTGGGCGAAGATGAGCGAGGTGAGGACGATGGGCAGCGCGAAGGAGAGGAACACCGCGTCCCCGAAGGGCGCCAGCGAGGGCGGCCGGCGCGACTCCTCCCGTGGCTCCGGGGACCGGGCGGGGCGCGTCTCCGGCACCTTCCACCAGACGAGCACGCCATAGAGGAAGGTGGTGCAGGCGTCCGCCACGAAGAGCACCTGGTAGCCGAAGCGCGAGGCGAGCCCCGCCAGCGGCAGGGCGATGGAGAAGCCCACGTTCACCACCCAGTACAGCAGGCCGTAGGCGCGCGGACGGTCCTCGGGGCGCACCACGTCGGCCACGGCCGCCGACACCGCCGGGCGGTAGAGCTCGCCCAGCAGTCCGAGCAGGAAGGCGGACAGGGAGATGTGCCAGGTGGCGCGAGCGAAGCCCAGGGACAGCATCGCCGCCGAGCCCAGCCACAGGCCCGCCACCAGCGTCGTCCGGCGGCCCACGCGGTCCGCCATCGTCCCGCCCACCAGCCCCGCCAGCACGCCGCCCGCCCCGTGCAGCGACACCACCAGCCCGGCTTCCTCCACCCGGAAGCCGCGCTCGCGCGTGAGGTACAGCGCCAGGAAGGGCACCACGAACGAGCCCAGCCGGTTCACCAGCGTGCCCGTCCACAGGTACCAGTACGTGCTCGGCAGTCCGCCCGCCGTCGCCCGGAGCTCCGCGCCCAATCGCCCCAACAGGTGCTTCATGTCGGGGCGAAGCTTGCGCGAAGCCGCCCGTGGACGCCAGGGGGCGACATCTGGCTGGCGGTCCACCCGGATTTGCAGCACAAGGCGCGTGTGAGCGCCACCCTCCACGTCCTCGCCGAGCGCATCCGCCGTCCCGCCCCCCGTGCTTCCGGGAGGAGGGGCGCGTGAGTCACCTCATCGCCCTGCTGGTCGTCAGTCTCGTGCTGGGTCTCCTGGCCCGGCGCTGCGGGCGCTTCCCGGAGCAGACGGCCCTGGTGCTCAACGCCTTCATCCTCAACGTGGCGGTGCCCGCGCTGGTGCTGCGCGTGGTGCACAAGGTGTCGCTCGCCCCCGAGCTGCTCGCCGCCGCCGCCACGCCCTGGCTCGTCTTCGGCGGCTCGTGGCTGTTCTTCCGCACGGTGGGCCCGCGGCTGGGCTTCGCGCCCGACACCGTATCGGCGCTCGTGCTCACCAGCGGGTTGAGCAACACCGCCTTCGTGGGCCTGCCCCTCCTCGAGGGGTTGATGGGCCCCAAGGCGCTGGAGGTGGCGGTGGTGGTGGATCAGCTGGGCTCGTTCCTCGCGCTGGCCACGGTGGCCACGCTCTTCGCCGCGCGCGCCGCCGCGAAGGACACCCGGCCCGGGGTGCTGCTGAGGAAGGTGCTGGGCTTTCCGCCCTTCCTCGCCCTGGTGGCCGCGCTCCTCGCGCGCCCGTGGGAGTGGCCCGGCTGGCTGGACGGGGTGCTCGGCCGGCTGGGAGAGCTGCTCACCCCGCTGGCGCTCTTCTCCGTGGGCTACCAGTTGCGACTGTCGGGTATGAAGGGCCGGGTGCGCGCGCTCGCGCTGGGACTCGGCTACAAGCTCGTGCTGGCGCCCGTGATGGTGGCGCTCGTGCTGCTGGTGCTGCCCGGCATCGGCCGCCTCACCTTCGAGGTGTCCGTGCTCCAGGCCGCCATGGCGCCCATGGTCACCGGCGCCATCCTCGCCGCGGACCATGGCTTGGATCCGGAGCTCTCGGCGCTGCTGGTGGGCCTGGGCATTCCGCTCTCGTTCGCCACGGTGCCGTGTGCCCTGTGGCTGATGCGGTGAGGGGGCCTAGGCGAAGGCCTGCGCGGCGTAGGCGATCTCCAAGCCGTCCTTGCGCATGCGCAGCCGCGTGCGAGACAGCCAGTGGCAGTGGGAGCAGTAGCTGTGGGCGCCGCCACCCGGCGTGCTGCGGATGGACACCGCGCCGCCGCACAGCATGCAACCCTCGGGAAGGGTGAAGTCGGCGATGGGCTCGCCGGAGGTGTTCTCAGGAGCGATGGTCATGCCTCTACGTAACGCAGCATTCGGTGCCCACAAGGCGATGAGGCGCGATTGTCACGCCTACCTGGTGGGCAGGCGGGCGGACCTGTAGGGCTTCCTGTCCCCGAGGCCCCTGTCCACGGGTGCACACCGCAACCCGGCGAGCGCAGGGGGCCGGGTTGGCACGGCACTTTCAAGAGAAGAGGGCGTGCCTGTGGTCGGGGTGTTCCAGAGGGGGGGGCGGGTAGGCATGGAGATTGCGCGAGTCGCGCTTCGAAGACATCGGAAGGGCTGGGGGGTGGAGGTGACGCTGAAGGAGGGCGGGGTGCGCCGCTACCGCTATGGGAGCGAGGCGCAGGCGCGCTACTTCGCGGCGGTGTTCGAGCTGGGGCCCCGGTGGCTGCCGCCGAGCACGGGCCGGCGGGGTGGCCGGGGAGGCGCGAGGGCCGAGGTCTCCTCCGTCGGGCAGGCAGCGGGCGGGCCCGCGTAGGCGGCGAGGGGCCGGGCATCCCCCGGCCCCCAGTGGGGGTTCCGGAGAGGTCGCGCACCTGCTAGGAGTCACGAGCCATGAGCAACTACACGCCTCGGTCCAACCGCGAGCCCATCACCCATGAGACTGACCCCGCCGGTCGTTGGTCCCAGAAGTTCCCGGACATGATCGGCTACAAGACCCAGGGCGGCGGCAAGGTGCCCGCCGACTTCGGGTGGAACACCAACCCCAAGCAGTGGCAGGAGGAGATGACGCCCGCCACGCTCGCGGAGGAGTTCCGCCGCCTGGTGGTTCCGCGCAACTCCGTGGCCGCGCCCGCCGCGCTGCCCGAGGGCGCGAAGACCGAGTCCAAGTAGTCCCCGCTTCACCTCGGAAGGACGGCGCGCGGCTCCCACCCCGCGCGCCGAGGAGCGTTCGTCCCCTCCTCTGGCGTACAGTGTCGCCGGGGAGAGTCGATGAACATCCGTTTGAACCGTCGGATCACCATGTTCCTCGCCGCGGTGCTCGTCTCGGGCGTCGTGGGGTGGGTGACCTCTGATGTGTGCGTATCCGCCTGGGCCTTCCAGGGCGTGAAGGTGCCTCGCTGCCCGGACGGGCGCTTCCGCCAGACGCTGAGCCTGCGCGTCGATGGGCTTGCTCGGGAGTCCACCGGCTCCGTCTACGTCTCGGCCGAGGCCCATGGCGTCACGAAGCGGGATTGGGAGCGGTTGCTCGCCCCGGTGCGGCGCGTGGAGGCCTCGCTCTTCCTCGTGGACGCCCAGGGCAAGGAGTCCCCGCTCTCCCCCGAGAACCGCTGGGAGCAGCTGGACTACGACTTCTCGCTGTACGCCCAGGTGAAGCTGCCCGCGCTGCCGGACGGGGATTACAAGCTGCGCGCCCGCGTCACCTCGCCGCTCGGTACCGACACCGTGGAGGCCCCGCTCGCCCTCTACGCCCCCGCCCGCGTCCACGTCCTCACCGATCGGCCCCTCTACGAGCCCGGCCATCAGGTGCGCTTCCGCGCCGTGGTGCTGCGCGCCAGGGACCTCGCGCCCATCGACGGCCGTCCGGGAACGTGGTTCGTCACCGACCCCACGGGCGAGGTGGTGCTGGAGCAGCGCTCTCCGGCGGGAGCGTGGGGCGTGGTGTCCGGGGACTTCCCGCTCGACCGGGGCGCGCCCAACGGCCGGTGGACGGTGCGCTGGACGAGTGGCACGGACACCGCCGAGGCCTCCTTCCAGGTGAAGCCCTTCACCCTGCCGCGCTTCCGGGTGGAGGCCCGCGGCACCCGGCCCTTCTGGCGCGCGGGTGACGCTCCCGTCATCGAGGGCCGCGTCGTCTACAGCTCGGGGGCGCCGGTGGCGGACGCGGCCGTGACGGTGTCCTGGGACGCCTCGGGCCAGTGGCCCCCGCCCTCCGCGTGGCTCGACGAGGAGGCCAAGGACGGGCTGCCCCGGAAGGCCCGCACGGATGCCGCCGGGCGCTTCCGCCTCACCCTGCCGCGCGTGCCTTATGACCTGCGCGGCCAGGTCACCCTCTCCGCCTCGCTGTCCGCCACCGACCCCGCGGGCGACCTCGTGCAGGGCGGCGCCTCGGTGCTGCTCGCCGAGGACGCGCTCTCGGTGTCGACGGTGACGGAGCTGGCCGACGGCCTGGTGGAGGGCTACAGCAACCGCGTCTACCTGCGCGCCACCACCGCCGACGGTCAGCTGCTGCCCGGCGCGGAGCTCACCGTGAAGCGCGCGTGGGACCCGCGTGACGAGGGCGTGCGCGCGGTGACGGACGAGGACGGCGTGGCCTCCTTCCAGCTCGACCCGGGTCCGCCCGTCAACGTCGTCATTCCCCCCATGCCGGTGCGCCCCGAGCCCGCTCCGCCTCCGGTGCAACTGGCCTCGGTGACGGAGCTCCTCTCGGGCCGGAACGAGACGAGGCTCGAGGACCAGCTCGCCCTGGAGCGCTGGCTGGAGTCCCTCCACCCCTGCGCGCGCTTCGTGTCGACGACGGAGGGCTCCTCCCGGACGATGCTGGGGGTGCGGGTGTCCGCCAGCGGCGCGGTGGTGGATGTGGTGTCGGATGGTCTGCCCCTGGGCAACTGCCTCACCTCGGTTGTCCGCGCGCGCTCGCTGCCGCCCGGCCGCGAGCGCCTGCTGTCGCTCTCCCTTCAGGTGTCCGAGCCGGGCCTGCCCTCGCTCTCCTTCGAGACGCGGGATGCCACCGGAGCGCCCGAGGGACTCGAGGAGGCACTGCGCTTCGCGGCGCTGGATGCACGGGAGTGCCTGCCCCGGACGCTGTCGGTGTCCGCCGCGCTGCCGTCCGCGCTCACCGTGCGCACGCGCGAGGGCCAGCGCGAGGTGGAGGTGGGCTGGGCGTCCCTGCCCGCCGAGGAGGGCATGCTGTCCTCGGCCCCCCTGTCCTGCATCCAGTCCCGCTTCGCGCGGCTGGTGCTGGACGTGAAGCCGGGCAACACCTTGAGCGCGGTGCGCTTCACCGCCGAGCCCGCGGGCGGCGACTCGGAGGAGGGCAGGCCTCAGGAGACGACGCTGCTCGGCTACGAGCTGAAGGTGAGCGCGAAGGCGGGCAAGGAGGACCTGGGCTCGACGAAGCTGGTGCTGCGCCCGACGCAACTGCCCCCGACGCGCCTGCGGGCCACGCCGGTGCTGGCGCGCGCGGGCGAGGAGGTGCGCCTGGAATTGCTGCGCGGCCCGGGCTTCGGCGGCGAGCTGCCCGGCAAGCTCTACCTCCAGGCGGGGGAGGAGCGGCTGGAGGCGGAGGTGGAGAAGCCAGTCCCGGTGGCGCGCTTCCGCCTGCCCGCGGGCTTCGAGGGTTGGGCCGAGGCCAGCTGGGAGGGCGCGGTGGCGCGGGTGTACGTGGCGCCGCGCGCGCAGCTCGCGCTGGAGGTGGAGCCGGACAAGCGGGCCTACGCGCCCGGTGAGCTGGCCCATCTCCAGGTGCGTACGCGCGTGGACGGCGAGGAGGGCCCGGCGGCGGTGGGCCTCTTCGGCGTGGACGAGAGCCTGTCGCAGCTCGCGAGCCTCCAGGGGGCGGACGCGCTCGACGGCCTGCGCCCGGTGCCCACGGTGGCCTCGCCGGCCTTCGGCGTGCTGGACGGGACGGCGCTCGCCATGGGGCGCATCCGCGGTGCCAACGCGGCCGCGGCCACCCTGCTGCGCGTGTCGGGCGTGCCCCCGCGCCAGGGCGGGGAGCCTCCGGTGTCGCTGACGGTACAGGCCCCCTTCGACCCGGAGGTGGAGCTGACCGAGCCCTTCTACCGGGTGCTCTCGGAGCTGACGGTGCAGGTGCGCGGCTGGGAGCAGGCGGCCCCCGAGGGCGAGACGCTGTCGCCCGCCGGCATGGCGAGGTTGTGGGAGCAGGCCCTCGCGGCCTGTGAGAAGCGCGGCGAGGCGGTGACGGACGCCTTTGGTCGCAGGCTGAAGCTGTCGCGGCTGCCTCCGGAACTGCTCTCCCTCACCGACCCGCGGGCGGTGGTGGTGAGCGGAACGCGGCTGCCCGAGGACGTCGAGAACTGGGGCGCGTGGGTCGCCCGGGAGTCGCCATGAAGCGCTACATCGTGGTGGGTGGGCTGTGCGTCGTGGCGGGCTTCACGCTGAGCACGTGCCTGGGCAACAACCTGCGCAGGCTGACCGGCGCGTCCGCCGATGCGCTGGCCGGCTCGGCCGAGCCGCCGCTCATGCGGAAGAACCTCCGGAACTTCGGCGCGAACGAGGAGGGGATGGCGTTCTCGGAGGCGCCAGCGGCCCCCAGGCCCCAGAAGAGGCGGGAGATCCAGAGCATCGGCGGGGGCTCCGCCGGGCCCAGGGGGGGGGTGATGGCGGAGGCGGCGGTCATGGACGGAATGTCCCCGTCCGCGCCTCCCGGGGAAGCGCCGGCCACGCCGGGGCGGGCCTGGTTCCCCGAGACGTTCCTCTTCGAGCCGCTGGTGGTGACGGATGCGTCCGGCCTCGCCTCGGTGCCGGTGAAGGTGCCGGACCGGCTGACGCAGTGGCGGGTGCTGGCGCTGGCGCACTCGCGCTCGGGGGCGCAGGCGGGCGCGGTGGCGCGCTTCGCCGGCACGCTG
>NZ_DASVWK010000095.1:0-5161 GCF_036389735.1 Archangium sp.
GCGGGAGTGGGCTCCCCAGGAGGTTCTTCCGAGCACTGGGCGGGAGTGCGCGCCGCGGGTGGTTCCTCCGAGTCGTGGTGGGCGGGAGTGGGCTCCCCCGGAGGTTCTTCCGAGCACTGGGCGGGAGTGGGCCCGATGGGCGGTTCTTCGGAGCAGTGGGCGGGAGCGGGCCCGATGGATGGTTCCTCGGAGCAGTGGGCGTGGGCATGGTCATGGTCTCGTCCGATGGACGGGGCCTCCGAGACGCGAACCTGGGCGACCTCGCCCTCCGGACGCGGTCGCTGAGAGGGAGACGACATGACCATCGGCTCGCTCGCCATCGTCCTTCACGCACACCTGCCGTTCGTCCGTCATCCCGAGTACGAGCAGTTCCTCGAGGAGGATTGGCTCTACGAGGCCATCTCCGAGACATACCTTCCGTTGCTGCTCGTGTTCGATCGGCTGGCGGAGGAGAACGTCCCCTTCCGGGTGACGATGACGCTCACGCCCACGCTCGTCACCATGCTGCGCGACGAGCTGCTCATGGGCCGCTACGCGCACAGGCTGGATCAGCTCTGTGAGCTGGCCGCGCGTGAGGTGCACCGCACCCGGAATGATCCAGTCTTCGGCCGGCTGGCGCACTTCTACCGGGACCATTTCGAGACCCTGCGCGGCGCCTTCCGCGAGCGCTACAAGCGCGACCTGGTGAGCGGCTTCCGTCGGCTCCAGGACGCGGGGCATCTGGAGATCATCACCTGCAACGCCACCCACGGCTTCCTGCCGCTCATGCAGCAGACGCCCGAGGCCGTGCGCGCTCAAATCACGGTGGCCGCCAACCACTACCGGCTCACCTTCGGGCGGGACGCGCCGGGCATCTGGCTGGCCGAGTGCGGCTACTACCCCGGGGTGGACAAGTTCCTCGCGAACGAGCGCATCCGCTACTTCTTCGTGGACACGCACGGCCTCATGGACGCCACGCCCCGGCCGCTGCATGGCCCCTTCGCTCCCGTCTACACGGAGTCGGGCGTGGCCGCGTACGCGCGGGATCCCGAGAGCAGCCAGCAGGTGTGGAGCTCCCAGCATGGCTACCCCGGCGACCCCGTCTACCGCGAGTTCTACCGGGACATCGGCTGGGACCTGGACCTGGACTACGTCCGGCCCTTCATCCAGCCCACCGGGGACCGCAAGAACACCGGCTTCAAGTACTACCGGATCACCGGCAAGACGCACGACAAGCAGCCCTATGATCCGGACGCCGCGCGCGAGCGGGCCGCCACCCACGCGGGCAACTTCCTCTTCAACCGCGAGAAGCAATTCGAGTGGCTCGCGGGGAAGGTGGGGAGCCGCAAGCCGGTGGTGGTGGCGCCCTACGACGCCGAACTCTTCGGCCACTGGTGGTTCGAGGGGCCCTGGTTCCTCGACGCCCTCATCCGCAAGGTGGCCTTCGATCAGAAGACCTTCCGGCTGACGACGGCCTCGGAGGACCTGGCCGAGCACCCGGAGAACCAGGTGGCCACGCCACCCTTGAGCTCCTGGGGCGCGGGCGGCTACGCCAACATGTGGCTGGATGGCTCCAACGATTGGATCTACCGGCACCTCCACTACTGCTCCCGGCAGATGGTGGCCCTGGCCAAGGACTACCCGGACTCCTCCACGCTCCAGCGGCGGGCACTCAACCAGGCCGCGCGCGAGCTACTGCTGGCGCAGTCCTCGGACTGGGCCTTCATCATGAAGACCGGCACCATGGTGGACTACGCCGTGCGCCGCACGAAGGAGCACCTGCTGCGCTTCCAGCGCCTGCATGATGAGGTGCGGGGCGGCAACATCGACGAGGGCTGGCTGACCCACGTCGAGGGCAAGGACAACCTCTTCCCCGAGATCGACTACCGGGTCTATCGCCCGGGGTAGGGAAGACCCACCCCCTCCCTCTTTTTGGGGAAGAGCCGGTCAGCTCCAGTGTTTCCCAGCCGTGCGGGCGAAGCGGGTACGCCTTGCCTGCACGGTTTTCCGTCTTATCTGGGGAGACATCATGACCAAGCGACTGACCCCTCCGCGTAGCGCCCTGGCAGGCGCTCTCATCCTGGCATTCCCGTTGCTCGCGCGCGCCCAGACGGCGCCGACCCCAGCCGCCAACCCCGTCCAGCCGGCCACCCGTGAGGCGCAGGCCCTGCCATCGCTCTCTCCCCTGGTGGAGTCGGTGAAGGGGGCTGTCGTCAACGTGGACGTGCAGGCCAAGGCCTCCATGGGCGAGGGCGGACCGGGGGAGAATCCCCTCATGGACCGCTTCTTCGGAGGCGGTGGCGGAGCAGGCCCCCGGGGCCAGCGGCGCGAGCCCATCCGCCAGGGCGCCGGCTCGGGCTTCGTCATCGACTCCAAGGGGCTGGTGTTGACCAACAACCATGTCGTCGAGGGGGCGGTGGCCATCCGCGTCCGCATGGACGACGGGCGCAGCTTCGACGCGGAGATCGTCGGGAGGGATCCCCTCACGGACGTGGCCGTCATCCGGCTCAAGGGCAAGGTGGAGAACCTGCCCACCGTGAAGCTGGGGGACTCGGACGCGATGCGCGTGGGTGACTGGGTGGTGGCCATCGGCAACCCCTTCGGGCTGGCCTCCAGCGTGAGCAGTGGCATCCTCTCGGCGCGCGCCCGCGACATCCACTCCGGCCCCTACGACGACTTCCTCCAGACGGACGCCGCCATCAACCCGGGAAACTCGGGTGGCCCGCTCTTCAACCTGAAGGGCGAGGTGGTGGGCATCAACACCGCCATCGTGGGCGGTGGCACGGGCATCGGCTTCGCGGTGCCGAGCAACCTGGTGAAGGCGCTCCTGCCGCAGCTCGAGAAGGACGGCTCGGTGACCCGGGCGTGGCTGGGCATCGGCATCCAGGACCTGACGAGGGACCTGGCCCAGGCGCTCCAGCTCCCCGTGTCCGAGGGGGCGATCGTCTCGCAGGTGAACGACAACTCGCCGGCGGCCAAGGGCGGACTGCGCTCGGATGACGTCATCGTGTCCATCGACGGGCAGAAGGTGGGCTCGGGCGGCGAGCTCACCCGCCGGGTGGCGTTGAAGAAGCCGGGCAGCACCTCGTCGCTGGACGTGTTCCGCGAGGGCAAGCGCCAGGAGCTGAAGGTGCAGCTCGGGACGCGCCCGGACCTGGAGGGCCTGGGCCTGCGCCAGAAGAAGGGCCCCGAGACGGAGGAGTCCTCCAAGGCGCGCGTGGGCGTGTCGCTGAGCAACCTGGATCAGCGCATGGTGGAGCGCACGGGGATGAAGTCCGCGCAGGGCGCGGTGGTGACGGACGTGCTGCCGGGCTCGCCAGCGGAGAGCGCGGAGCTGGAGCCGGGCATGGTGGTGGTGGAGGTGGATCGCAAGCCGGTGCGCAACGCGGAGGAGCTGGCGAAGACGATCCGCAAGGCGCCCTCGGGCAGCACGCTGCTGCTGCGCGTGGAGGTGCCGGGCGGCGGGCGCTACCTGCGCGCCCTGCGCGTCCCGTGATTCAGCCCTTGGCCACGCTGGGCGTGGGAACCGAAGGCTCGCTCGGCCGCGAGATGCCTCGCTCGCGGCCGGGGTGCTGCTCCATGCCGGGCTCGTAGGAGGTGACGCGATTGCGCCCCCCGCGCTTGCTGGCGTAGAGGGCGGAGTCGGCGCAGTCCACGAGGTTGTCCTGGGTGAGGGAGTCGTCGGGCATGGTGGCCACGCCGATGGAGACGGTGATGTGGCCGGAGGGTTGGGTGGGGGAGGCGAGCTGGGGCGCCTCCACCACGGCGCGCCGCAGCTTCTCGGCGACCTCGAAGGCGTCCTCCTTGGACACGTTCGAGAGCACCAGCATGAACTCCTCGCCGCCGTAGCGCGCGAGCGTGTCCACCTTGCGCACGCGAGCGCGGAGCACGTCGCACACCTGGCGCAGGGCCTCGTCACCGGAGCGGTGGCCCGCGGCGTCGTTGAGGCGCTTGAAGTGGTCGATGTCCACCATGAGGATGGACAGCGGGGTGCCGAAGCGCTGCGAGCGCGCCACCTCCAGCTCCAGCCGGTTGAAGAGGTGGCGGCGGTTGGGCACGCCGGTGAGCGGATCCGTGATGGTGAGCTGCACCGCCTCGGCGTGGAGCATGGCGTTCTTCACCGCCGTGGCGGCCTGATCGGCCACCGCGGTGAGCAGCTCGATCTCCTCGGGGGCGAAGCTGGCCACCTCGGGGCGCCGGAAGTTGAGCACGCCCAGCGCCGAGTCCGTGTGCACCATGGGCACGCACAGCAGCGCGCCACCCTCCTGCCCCGGCAGCAGCCCGGTCCGGGCGAACACGCTCGAGGGGTCCGTGACGTCCGGGATGTACACCACCCGGTGCAGCTTCGCGGCGCGCCCGTAGGCGCCCTCGCCGATCTGGAACGTCATCCCCTCCAGGTCCGGTCTCGCCGGGAAGGTGCTCCGGACCTCCAGCAGCCCATCCGCGTTGACGAGCATGATGGAGAAGTCCGGGATGTGGAGCCGCTCGGGCACCAGGTGGCTGACGCGCGAGAGCAGCTCCGACAGCTCGATGGTGGAGTTGACCGAGCGCGCCACGTCGAAGAGCAGGGCCAGCTCGGCGATGCGCTCCTCCAGCTCCTCCTTGAGGGACAGCTTCCACTTCGTCACCTGGAGATCGCGGTGGGTGTCGATCTCCTCGGCCTTCATGGAGGTGAGGCGCGCCAGCATGGCGTTGAAGGCGGCGGACAGGCGGGAGATCTCATCCGCGCCACGCACCTCGGCGCGCACCAGGAAGTCTCCCTCCTCGGCGCGGCGCATGGCGGAGGCCAGCCGGCGCAGGGGGCGCGCGAGGAACAGGTGCAGCGACACCGCGGTGGCGAGCATCAGCATGGTGCCCAGCACCAGCACCGCCACCAGCGCGCCGCCGAGCGCATCGGTGAGCTCCTGGTGCACCACGGGCGCGACCACGCGCAGGTGCAGCAGGCCCACGGGCTTCGTCTCCGCGCCCGCGTGACAGCCCTCACAGGCGTGCTCACCGAGCGGGCGGAGCACCTCCGTCTCGTAGGGCGTCGAGCTGGCCACCTGCGGCCCGGTGGCCGACAGACGCTCGGCGTTGGGGTGGCGGGTGCCTGTCTGGGCGGGCTGGAGCGACCAGCGGATGACGCCGTCCGGCGACAGCACGTTCAGCTCGGCGGTGGCGTGGAGGAGCCGGGTGTCCGAGC
>NZ_DASVWK010000096.1:0-7339 GCF_036389735.1 Archangium sp.
CCAGTGCCAGGGCCTCGTCTGGGAATAGAACATGTGCCGCGAGAGGTACTCGCGCAGCTCTCGCAACGCGGGCGTCTCCTTCCGCGTGTCTCCGCCCGTCTCCACCAGCCAGCGCGCGATGCGCGAGCGCGAGGCGCCCGCCGTCCAGAAGATGCCCAGGTCGAGCATGTGCGAGAGCACGAAGAAGCGGCTGTCCGCGATGGCCGCCGTGTACTTCTCGCGGATCATGTTGCGCATGATGTGCCAGTCCTGCCGCGTCGCCCGGTTCACCCGCTCGAGGTACTCCAGGTCCATCCCTCCGCCCCGCAGGTCCTGCTCGACGAGGTTGGCGATGTGCCACGAGCTCACCAGCGCCAGCGAGATGCCCTGGCTGTAGTAGGCGTCCACGATGGAGGCGGCGTCCCCCATCATCCCGTAGCGCCTGGCGCTCACGAAGGTGTCGGTCATGTACTGCACGTCGCGGTACATGCGGAACTCCAGCAGCCGCTCCTTCGACAGCGCCTTGCGCAGCGGAGGATGGCGGTTGAAGAGCTCCCACATCTGCTCCTGGGGAGTCGCGCCCGGCGGCGGCTTGCGCTGGTCGAACGTCGCCCCCACGCTGATGCGCCCCTTGGACAGGCGGATGACCCAGATCCAATAGCCCTCGCCCCACAGGTGCAGGGTGTGGAGATCTCGGGCCGTCTCGTCGCCATCCGCGTACCGGTACACCCACGGCTCACCGAAGAGCTCGTCCGTGATGCCATCGAACTGGCCCCACACGGCCGTCGTCTGGAAACCATCGTCCAGCTCGACGGTGTGCTTGCGCTTCTTGGCCAGCAGGCGGTTGCGGCCCGAGCAGTCCAGCACCCACCGGGCCCGCACCGTCCCCTCCTCCCGCGTGGCCTGACAGGCCCAGCGCACCTCGTGGGGGCGGCCGTCCTCCTCCTGGATGACCACGTCGCGGACCTTCACCGTGTCCAGGAAGCGCACGTTGGGGAAGGCCCGGAGGGACTCGCGCATCACGTCCTCCGCCTCGGGCCGGACGATCTGCACGTCCATGAGCGCGGCGCGGAAGAACCGCTTGTCCGGCGCCTGCTCGTACAGGTAGTGCGGTGGGTCGGCGTGGACGCCCCACTCGGACGTCGCCTCGAAGCGGGGGGAGTGCTCCAGGCCGTAGGTGAACCACACGCCGTGCTTGGGGAAGCACTCTCCGGCGAACGCATCCAGCCCGCCCACCGTACGCAGGAAGGGGTTGGTGAAGATGAGGAAGGACTCGCCCACCTTGAAGCTGCGTTTCTGTCCCCGCGCGTTGTCGAGCAGGGCTACCTGGAACCCCCGCTTCGCGTATTGCAGGGCATTGAAGAGCCCGACGATTCCCGCGCCGATGATGGCCACGTGCGTTCCCGCCGCCCCTTCCTCCCCCGAAGCAACCTGATCCTTCTCGTGCACCTTCGGCTCCTAGGACATGCCGTTTCTTGGAGGTGCAATGATACCCCCATTGGCGGTGCCGTCCCAGCGCCACCGCTGGCTGAGCCTGCCCGGCCTGCTCGAGGCGTCAGAGGCTCGCGAGGGCCACGCGGTAGAGCGCGCGGTAGCCCATCCGCGGGGCCGGCTCGAAGCGCTCGGCCGTGAAGATGTCCTCCAGCAGGCGGCGTCCGTCCTCGCTCTCGTGCAGTCCGAGCAGCGCGCGCTCCAGCAGCCCCACCAGCTCCGGTGCCACGCTCATGCCCACGGGCACCCCGTCGTTGGGCGACTCCTCCGTGTAGGCGATGAGCTCGTAGCCCTCCCGGTTTCCCGGCAGCACCACCTCCACGCCGTCCGCGAACGTCAGCCCCGTGGACTCCGGCGGACAGAAGATGCTCGCCACGTCCGCCGTTCCGTCCCGTACCGCCTCCAGCGCCGCCCGGTACGAGCCCGTGAACTGCTGCGAGGCGAACGTCCTCGCCGGCTCCAGCCCCCGGGCCTTCAGGGACGCCACCGGCAGCAGGTAGCCGGCCACCGAATCCCGGTCCACCCACGCCACGCGCGCGCCCTGGAGCTTGTCCACGGATAGCCCGGCACCCGCTCGCGCCACCAGCGCCGAGCGGTACGACGAGCGCCCCCGGCGTACCCCGCGCGCCAGCACCCGCACGCCCATCGCCTCCACCCGCGCGCACACGAAGGGCGGTGCCCACACCACCTCCGCTCGGCCCGCCAGCAGATCCTTCGCCAGCCCGTCGTAGCTGCTGGCGACGTTCACCTCCACCCGCCGACCCAGCGCCTGCCCGAAGTACGCGGCCAGCTGCTCGGCCCGCCCACGCGCCCGCTCACTCCCCAGCGACGGGGGCAGTCCGAAACGAAAGGAGATGCGTGACTGGGAAGGCGGGGGCATGGTCGGGAGCGGGTTCTCCTCCTACTACGCCTCTCGGTCCAAGCGCGCGACTTCGTCGTCCGCCAGCCCGAAGGTCGCCTGGAGCATGTTGAGGATGCGGTGCTCGTTCAAGCTCGGCTCCTGCCCACCCGCATGGGCGATCTTCGTCGCCAGCCGGTAGGCCTTCAGCCGCTGGGCGTGCGACGTCAGCCCGTGCGCCAGCACCTGCAAGCGCTGCGGCAGCCCCTCGGCGGCCAGCGCCGACACCGACTCGCTCACGAACGCCTGCGCCCGCTCCGGGCTCACGTTGTGGAAGAGCGGGTCCGACGCGAAGCTCTCCACCAGCGCCCGCGCCTCCGCCTCCTTCAGCCGCCCGTCCGCCGCGCTCACCAGCACCATCACCTCGGCGTACAGCCGCTCCAGCGGCTCGCCCAGCGCCTCCGCCAGGCTCCCGCCACCCTCGATGACGTCGATGATCTCCGCCACCTCGTCCTCGGAGATGCCCAGCGCCGCCTGGAACGTCTTGAGCAGCCCCAGCTCCGCGCGCGTCGCCCGGTGGTCCGAGAACGCCACGGCCGCCGCCAGCCCGAAGGCCAGCATCCGGTTCTTGTGATCCGGCAGCCGCGCCCGCAGCGACACCAGGATCTCCTCCAGGTCGTGCGCCTTGGACAGCCGCTGGGCGCTCAGTTCCACCAGCGCGTTGAGCTCCTCGGGCCTCGTCCCCTCGAACTCGGCGCGCTCGAGGACACGACGCAGCAGCGTCTGCATCTCCAGCTGAGACACCTGGCCATCCGCCATCGCGGCCAGCAGCATCACCTCCACCAGTGCCGCGTTCCGCTCCTTGCGAGCCTTCACTGCCTGCTCTCGTGGCATCCGCCAGCCCTCCCTTCGTTCTTGCTGCTGTCGAGTTGCGTGCCCTCGGGCTGCTTCTCCTCGGGCTTGCCATCGGAAAAGTCGAAGTTGAAGAGGCTCTTGTCCAGCAGGTGGCTCGGCCGCACGTTGCCCATGGCATTGAGCACGCTCTGGCGGACATTGGGAATGTCCTTGCCCAGCTCCTCCACCAGCTTCTTCATCCGCTTGCGCTGGAGGTTCTCCTGCGAGCCGCACAGGTCGCACGGGATGATGGGGAACTGCCGGAGCTCGGCGTAGGCGGCGATCTCCTTCTCCGGCGCGTAGCTCAGCGGGCGGATGACGGTGTTGCGCCCATCGTCGCTCTTGAGGATGGGCGGCATCGCCTTGAGCGAGCCGGCGAAGAAGAGGTTGAGCAGCAGGGTGTGGATGAGGTCATCCCGGTGGTGGCCGAGGGCAATCTTGGTGCAGCCCAGCTCCACCGCCGCCGTATAGAGGATGCCGCGCCGCAGCCGGGAGCACACGGTGCACTGGGTCTTTCCCGGGGGCGTCTTCTCGAGGACGACGGAGTAGGTGTCCTCCTTGAGCATCTTGTAGGCGAAGCCCTCGCTCTTGAACCAGTTCTCCAGCTTGTCGGCGGGGAAGCCGGGGTGGCCCTGATCCAGGTTCACCGCCAGCAGCTCGAACTTCACCGGGGCCCGGCGCTGGAGCTCCCGGAGAAGGTAGAGCATGGTGTACGAGTCCTTCCCACCCGACACGCCCACCATGATGCGGTCCCCCTCGGAGATGAGGTGGTAGTCCGCGATGGCCCGGCCCATGTGGCCGAGCAAGCTCTTTTCGAGGCGAAGGACTTCAGGATTCATGGCCGGTGTCATCCTAGCGGCGGCTTGGGAAAAAACACGCTACACGTACACACCCGGTCCGCTAGCCTGCTCTACGCGATGCCGACCTTCCCACAAGGTGCGCAGGATGTAGTGGATTCGCCGGGGGCCCAAGAGGCCGCTCGGAAGCTCGATGCTGCCCAGGAGCTGGCCGTGGACGTGGAGGCGGATGCCATGCACGCCTTCCGCGCCCGGCTGTGCTTCCTCCAGGTGGGCACCGATGAGGACGTCTTCCTCTTCGACACGCTCCAACCGGGGGTGGAGCCCACGCTGCTGGCGCCCGTCATGGAGGACCCCCAGCGGACCAAGTTCTTCCACGCCGCGTCCGGGGACCTGCCCTACCTCGCCGAGGCGGGCGTGCGGGTGCAGGGCCTCTTCGATACCCACCGGGCGGCCACGCTGCTCGGCTGGCCCAAGGTGGGGCTCGCGGACCTGGCGCGTGAACGGCTGGGTGTGGAGCTGCCGAAGGAGCACCAGCAGTCGGACTTCTCGCTGCGGCCGCTGCCGCCGGGGATGCGCGACTACATCGCCAACGATGTGCGCTACCTCGTGGAGCTGGGCCGTCAGGTGCGGGAGGAGTGCCGCAAGGCGGACATCCTCGAGGAGGTGCTGCTGGACTGTCAGCGCATGTGCGACGAGGCGGTGGCGCGACCGAACGTGGGCGCGGACTTCAAGCCCAAGCTGCCCAAGGTGGGGCTGACGCCAGCGCAGCTCTTCCTGGCCAACACCCTCGCCCAGGCCCTGCACCGCAAGCGGCTGGAGTGGGCCGAGGCGGAGAACGTGCCCATGGGGCGGATGCTCTCCAACATGGCGATCTCGGACATCGCCGTGAAGCCGCCGGGCAACCCGAAGGAGCTGGCGAGGGCCGCGGGGGTGCGCGGGGCCTTCGTGCGGGCGCACGGGGACGAGGTGCTGGCGCTCGTGCGCGAGCTGCTGGAGAAGTCGCGCCGGGGCGAGCTGAAGCCGGAGTCGGACGAGCAGAAGGGGCCCAGGGACAACAACCGGCGCAAGCGCGAGGACGCGCTGAAGGGCTGGCGCGCGGAGAAGGCGACGGCGCGCAAGGTGACGCCCTCGGTGGTGCTGCCCAACCCCGTCTTCGATGCGCTCCTGTCGCGCCCGCCGGCCAGCCTCGACGAGCTGCGGGCGGTGCCCTACATCGGCGAGAAGCGCGTCCAGTTGTACGGCGAGTCCCTGCTCGCGCTGCTCGCCCAGCACCCCGTGCAGGGCTGAGCCCCGGGATGGGCCCGGCGGGGGCACTCCCGGTCCCCGCCGCCCTCCTCAGCGCTTGAGCGCCAGCATCATCCCATCGCGCACGGTCAGCAGGGCCTTCTCGACCCGTGGGTCCGCGGCGACCTTCGCGTTGAAGGCCACGATGGCATGGTCATTCGGAGCCTTCGGGTCAAGCACCCGCCCGCTCCAGAGTGTGTTGTCCGCCACCAGCAGTCCACCTGTGCGCAACAGGGGGAGCACGGCATCGAAGTAGGCGCTGTAGTTCTCCTTGTCCGCGTCGATGAAGGCGAGGTCGAAGGGGCCCTGCAACTCCTTCAGGGTCTCCAAAGCCGGACCCATGCGCAGCGAAATCTTCCGCCCCTGTGGACTGCGCGCGAAGAAGTCGCGGGCCATGGCGGTGGCCTCGGGGTCGATGTCGCACGTGATGAGCTCGCCGTCATCCGGCAAGCCCTCGGCCATCATCAATGCCGAGTAGCCGGTGAAGGTGCCGAGCTCCAGCACGCGCCGTGCCCGCGTCATGCGCACCAACATCCGTAGGAACGTGCCCTCCAGGCGCCCCACTTGCATCTGGGCCGAGGCCATCCGTGCGTAGGTGGTTTGCCGGAGTTCCTCGAAGAGCGGGCTGGGAACCTCGGTGTGCTCCTGTGCGTACTTCTCAATCTCGGAGGGAACCAGGGTGCGTGTCATGGGGTCGATTTAACATGAGGCCGGTGGGTGATCGGTTCTGGTTGCGGCTGGGGGGAACGTGCGTAGGTTTCAAGCCGCTGTGGAGGTGGCGGGCATGTCTGGAGTGCGACTCGGTGGCGCGACAGCCGACATCCATCACTGCATCGCGGCGAGCCTGAACCTTCAGGCCGCGTGCGAGGCCGTGATGGTGCAGTTGGCGGAAAAAGGAATGCGCGCCGACAGCGAGCCCATGCGCCTGCTGCGGCAGTGCGCGGAGCTGTGCGAGCTGAACGCCCGTGCCCTCCAGAAGGACAGCCGGTTGTCCCGGCGCACGGCGACGCTGTGCTTCGAGCTGAGCAACCAGGTGGCTCGCGCCACGTGGTTGGATGGGGACCAGACCTCCACCACGCTGTCCCGGGAGGCGCTGCACCTGGCTCGGGCCTGCCGGCCACTGATCTTCACCTGACGAAGCAACCCTCCGTTCCGTTGAGCCGCGCGAGGAGAGCATGGCGGAGGGAGAGGACCTGCGGGAGGTGGTGCGGCGGCTGGAGGAGACGGTCTCCCGGCTGGAGGCGCGCCTCGAGCGCCTGGAGACGGCGGCCCCCGCGGTGGCGTCCCGGGGGCCTGATGCCCCGGTGCCCCCGCCCGAGCCGGCGGAGAAGAGGGACCTGGAGGCGCACCTCGGCACGTACTGGCTGAGCCGGGTGGGCATCGTGGCCCTCATCATCGGCTTCGCCTTCCTCATCATCTACCACTTCGGCGAGCTGGGCGTGCTGGTGCGGGTGGGGCTGGGCTACCTGCTGAGCGCGGGGCTGGCGGCGCTGGGCCTGTGGCTGTCGCGGCGCCACGAACTCTTCGGGCGCATCGTCTTCGGGGGAGGGCTCGCGCTCTCCTACTTCGTCACGTACGCGCTGCACTTCGTGCCGGCGGTGCGCGTCATCCCCAGCGAGCCGCTCGCGCTCGTGCTGCTGGCGCTCAACGTGGTGGGCATCGTCGTCATCGCCCAGCGGATGCACTCGGAGACGGTGGCGGGCATCGCGCTCTTCCTCGGGCTGCACACGGGGATGCTCAGCGACATCACCACCTTCACCCTGCTGTCCACCACGCTGCTGGCGGGCGGGGCCCTCTTCTTCCTGGTGAAGAACCGCTGGGTCATCGTCCCGCTGTCGAGCCTGGTGGCCGTCTACTCGACCCACGTCGTCTGGGCGATGCGCACGGAAGCCATCGCCCCGGGCCAGCCCGACAGCGAGCGGCTGACGCTGAGCCTGTCCTTCCTGGTGCTCTACTACCTGCTCTTCTCGGTGGCGCTGCTGGTGCACCCCCGCGAGCTGTCCCGGCGGGCGGCGCTCTCCTTCGCGCTGCTCAACTGGGTGGGGATGCTCGC
>NZ_DASVWK010000097.1:0-10906 GCF_036389735.1 Archangium sp.
CGTGGGCACGAGTGATGCGGCCTACGACAAGTCGACCGAGCCCCTGTGCCATGCCCTCTCGGGAGGCCCGTACCTCTACCAGCCGGGTCCGGGCACACCGGACTCCCTGGCCCGGACGTGGTGCGGCTGCCCCTGATGAAACGAAAGAAGCCTGGGCCAGCGGTGGCCCGGGCTTCTCCTTCGCCTGTCCTCACCGTGGAGGCCGTAGGCGGGTGCTGGCGTACGTGATGGGACGTCTGGTTGGCGCACTGGGAATGGATCCGGATCCCCCTCTCCGCACCCTCTCTCCGCGACCAAACCCTGAGGCGCCTGATCCAGCCTCGGTGGATGGGGGTGCTATCCTCGGGAGCGATGAGCGACGAGCCCGAGGGAGGCAACCCCTCCCCGTACGACGTGGAGCTGGACCTGGAGCAGCGCTTGCGCCTGGCGACGCCGGAGCACACCACGCGGGGCGTCCTGTTCACGGCCACGTTGAACATGGTCCGGGAGCTCGGGGGTGACGAGGCGCTGGTGCGGTACTGCCAAGAGGCAAGCGGCGCGAAGGAGTTCTTGGACTTCTTCAACTACCCCACCAGCTCACTCCTCCGCTTGCTCGCCGCCGCGGCGCGGGGGCTGAGTGGCAGGTATGGCAGCATCGAGGAGGCCCTGCGACAACTCGGCTGGAAGGACTCGTTCCGCGGGGCCGCGTGCTGCCTCACCCTCCTACGCCAGCCGAGAGGGTGAGCACGATGACCGCGCGGATGAGGAGGAGCCGTGGCGGCGTCATCGCCCCGCGCGTTCGCCAGACCGCAGCGCGTGGACGCGGACATAGTCGAACTCGGCGGTGAAGTCGCCGCCCCCCCCCATCGCCACGAGGGCGATTCGCGGGTGGGTCATCGAGTGCGTCCAGGTTCCGCCGCGAACCCAATCCACGCCGTTCTGGCTCGTGTACGCGGTGTACGCCGTGGTGTCGCCGCCAGCGGCGCGGCGCGCCTCGCCCGTGAGGCGCTCGACCGCGACGCGCAGGTACGTCCAGTCCTCCGAAGGGGCGCCGACGACCGTGTTGCCATGGCGCCCCCATCCGGCCGGCACCGACGCCAGCTCCTTCGAGAACTCCGTCTGACGCGTCTCCCCCATGGAGGTGTTCGTGAGTTTGATGAAGTCGTCGTCGCCGCCGTAGATCACCACGCCAGCCTGAACGTAGTTGAAACAGCAGCCCTCATCCGGCACGTCGAGGCGCACCTTGGTTTCGACCAGGTAGTCGCCCTTGGGCGTCGAGCGTGTCAGCAGCGAGGCGGTGTTGCTGTCGAGGTGGATGTCGGCCTTCTGCACATGGAAGCGCAACGTCCCATCGGCGACCGCGTACGTGCTCGAGTCTGGCGGTCGCACCCACGACCAGGAGTCGCGCAGCGCGGTCCCGTCGAACATGTCCGACGCCGCCGCGATGCGGTCCCCGGGGACGTGCGGCCGCGCCAGCTTCATCCGGTACCGGGACTTGAACCCGTCTCGCGCCGCGGGCGCGGGCATCTTACCGTCCGAAGCCCAGAAGCCCCCGCGCACGGTCGGCCACCCGTCGACCCAGTCCAAGGGATCCAACAGCACGGGCCGCTTGGTGAAGCCTGTCGCCGTTTCGAAGAACGGGTCGGACCGATCGACCGCGTGGTAGACGGTCCACCACTGAGCCGCCGCGTCCTGGAAGACCGTGTTGTGCCCGGTTCCAACCCAACGGTTGCCATTCATGCTGATGACAGGTGTTCCGCCGACCTGCGTGTCCAGCAGCGAGTTGCCCTCGCGATCCACGAACGGACCGAGCGGGTTGGTGGCTCGCCCGACGTAGACGCTGTAGCCGGTCAGCGCGCCATTGCAGCAATTCGTCGACGACACGAACAGGTAGTAATTGCCGTCGCGGAAGACGACGTTCGCACCTTCGTAGCGGTTGCCGATGGTGATCCGCGTCTCGTCGGCGCCAACGGTGGCACCCTCGGCGGTCAACGTGACCGTCCTGGCGAAGACGCCCCCGGAGTAGCTGCCATAGTAAAAGACGCTGTTCGTGCCGACGGAGTCACCCAGGACGTCCGGATCGAAGGTCCAGAAGAACGCGCAGGGATCCGCGCTGGCCGTGTCCTTGCGCGGGCCAATCACCGGCTCGTCGGAGAACTTCCACGGTCCTGTGGGGCTGTCGCTGGTCGCGACACCCATCGCGCTGTCGCTCGTGCACGTCGTCGTGGTCGTGTCGGTGACGACGAAGAACAGGTAGTACTTGTCGTGCGCCGAGGAGTAGACGACGTCCGGCGCCCACAGCCCCGCGCTGCTGACGGCATAGCCAGGCAGCGACTGGAAGGCGTCGCCGACGTACTCCCAGTCGAGCATGTCGAGGGAGCGCAGTTGAGGGATCCTGTGGAAGACCAATTTCCCTTGGGCGTCGAGGTCCTTGTCGTTCAGTGGATCCGTCGTGCAGTACATGTACCAGTACGGATCGCCCCGTCTCTGCCCGCGCAGCACCGTGGGGTCGGCACAGCTTTCAATGACCCCGTCACCCGGGAGCTTCGGCTTCAACGGGTTGTTGTAGAAGCCGGGGCTCTTCGAACTGGCGGCCGACGCCGGTGGCGCGGTGAGCGTGGCCAGCAGCAACAGTGCCGCGAACACGCGCGGCAGGGCGTCAGCCCGAGTGAAGCGACGAGTGCCCATGTGAACTCCCTCCAACGCCGACGGTGCCGGACTGACCGGGGAGCATAGGCCGGATGGGAGCCCGGTCGAGGGTCCGGGCACACCGGAGACCCTCGCCCGGACGTGGTGTAGCTGTCCCTGACCGGACGCATGCGCCCTGCTGATGCTGTTCCGTTGATGATTTGACGGAGTTGTAAAATTCGCGCCGCGGATGCGTTTCCCGTGCGAATTCTCAGGGCGTGAGGTTTTTCCCCATGTCCTCTGCTGCCCCCGAAGTGGATCTTTCCCAGTGCGAACGTGAGCCCATCCATCTGTTGGGGGGCATCCAACCGCATGGAGTACTGCTGGCCTTCACCGAGCCGGGGCTCCGCCTCGCGATGGTGAGCGCCAACTCCGAGGCGCTGCTGGGTCGGCCGCCGCGAGCGCTCGTGGGCCAGCCACTCGCCGAGGTGCTCCCTCCGGCCTCGCTCGCGATCGTCACCCAGGCCCTGGCTCAGCCCACCACCACCGGTGACCTCGTGCGCCTCGAGGCCGCGGGCCGGGTCTTCACCGGGCTGGTGCACCGCAGCGGTGGGCTGGCCGTGCTGGAATTGGAGCCCGAGGGAGCGCAGGGGAGCAGTGAGGAGGACTCACTGGCGGCGGTGCACCGGCTCCTCTCGCCGCTGACCCAGGCCCGGGGCCCCTTGGGGCTGCTCCAGGCCGCGGCGGACGCGGTGCGCGGGCTCATCGGGTTCGACCGGGTGATGGTGTACCGCTTCGACGCGGACTGGCACGGGGAGGTGGTGGCGGAGAGTCTCGCGAAGGGGGTGGACGGCTTCATGGGCCGGCACTTCCCCGCCAGCGACATCCCCGCCCAGGCGCGCGCCCTCTACACGCGCAACACCCTGCGCCTCATCGCCGACGCGCGGGCCAGGCCCGTCCCCCTGGTGCCCGAGGTGCTCCCCGGCGTGGGCCGTCCATTGGACCTGTCCGGCGCGGCCCTGCGCAGCGTGTCCCCCGTGCATCTGGAGTACCTGGCCAACATGGGGGTGGCCGCCTCCTTCTCCATCTCGCTGGTGAAGGACGGTCAGCTGTGGGGGCTCATCGCCTGCCATCACTCCGAGCCGAGGTGCCTGTCGCCCGCCACGCGACGGGCGTGCGACGTGCTGGCCCGGCTGCTGGCGCTGCAATTGGGGACCGAGGAGCGCGGCGCCGAGGCCGAGGAGCTCGCCCGACGTTCCTCCCTCCGGTCCCGCTTGATGGAGCGGCTGGCGGAGGGCACGCACGCGCTGCCCGCCGCGCTCTCCCAGGAGCGGGAGCTGCTGCTGACGCTCACCGGCGCGGGCGGTGCGGCGCTCCTGCTCGGAGAGACTCCCATCCTCGTGGGCGCCACGCCTCCCCTGTCCGAAGTGGTGGAGCTGGCCTTCTGGCTGGCCGATCGCTCCGTCGGCTCCGCCTTCTTCACCGATCGGTTGGCGGAGGCGTACCCGCCAGCCGCCGCCTATGCGGACGTGGCCAGCGGGCTGCTCGCGGTGCGGCTGGACTCGAACCCGAACCTGCCTCGCTACGCGCTCTGGTTCCGCCCGGAGGTGACGCGCACCATCACCTGGGCGGGCAACCCGAGCAAGGCGGTGGTACCCGGGCCGGGCGGTGTCCCACGCCTCCACCCACGGGCCTCCTTCGAGGCCTGGCAGGAGACGGTGCGCGGGAGGAGCACGCCCTGGACGCGGGTGGACCTGGAATCCGCGGAGGGCTTCCGCAGCGGTCTGGTCGGGGTGGTGCTGCGCCACGCCGCCGCCCTGGCCCGCTCCAACAAGGAGCTGGACGCCTTCGGGAGCATCGTGGCGCACGACCTCAAGGAGCCCCTGCGCGGCATCCAGCAGTACGCGAGCTTCTTCCTGGATGACCACGGCAGGACGCTCGATGGCGAGGGGCGCAAGCAGATCGAGGACATGCGGTGGCTGGCGGAGCGGACCCAGGGGCTGCTGGAGGGTCTCTTCGAGTACAGCCGGGTGGGCCACGTGGAGCAGGCCTGGGGCGAGCTGGACATGCGGGAGCTGGTGGAGGACGTGCTCCTGACCGTGGCGTCCCGGCTCAAGGAGAACCGGATGGAGGTGCGCACGCCCCGCGCGCTGCCTCGGGTGGAGTGCGATGGGGTTCGCATCCGCCAGGTGTGGGCCAACCTCCTGACCAACGCCGCCAAGTACCGCCAGGAAGGCGAGCCCCGCTGGGTGGAGGTGGGCTTCATCGGTCCGGGCGAGCCCTGCTCGCACCCGGCGAGGAAGCGCCCGGACGAATACGTCTTCTACGTGCGCGACAACGGCATCGGCATCCCCGGGCAGTACCACGAGGCCGTCTTCGAGATGTTCCGCCGGCTGCACCCGGCGCGCACCTATGGAGGCGGCAGTGGCGCGGGACTGGCCATCGCGCGCCGGCTCGTGCGCCTGCACGGGGGCGAGCTGTGGTTGGAGTCCGCGCCGGGGCAGGGCTCCACCTTCTTCTTCACGCTGGGAGAGCGGCCTCGGGGCTGAGTCGCTTCCCGAGGCCGGCGTGACTCAGGCGCCCTCGATGTGGATCGTGCCCGGCTCATGACTACTTCGTGAGGATGCCGTGCCAGAGCAGGCGCTCCTCGCGGCCCGGATCATTCTCGACCCGGGACGTGAGGTTGAAGAGCAGGGTGGGGCGCTGCTCGGTGGTGTAGGCCGGCCACGCGGGAATGCCGGCGTGATTCGGGTTGCCGGTGCGCGCGAAGGCGATCCACGCCGAGCTCATCTGCTCGGACAGCTTGAAGCGCTCGGGGTCCTTTCCAGTAAGGCTGGGAACCAGGTTGGCGTTGTCGAACACGAAGGGAATCTCGAGCGCGTGGGTGGCCTTGAGCTTGCCCTCGAGGACCGGCGTCTCCCAGGTGAACAGGTACACGTATACGGGGGCAGCCGCCTGGGCCACCTTGCGCTCCGCGACCAGGAGCGACGAGGCCCGGAACAGGTCGCTGCCCGCCATGATGATCACGTCCCTCGCCGGGGCGTCCGGCATGGCGCGACGGTAGTGATCGAAGACCCGGTCCTTCGCGTCGCCCGCCAGCCGGCCCAGGCCCATGCGTGCCAGGCCGTCGGTCATCACTCCCAGCTTCCCGTGGAGGAACAGCGTCATCTCGTCTTGATTGGTGCCAATCATCAGAGGCACTCCGGCCGAGACGGCGGGGGCCGAGGGGTCGAACGGATTGCCGGGCAGGACCTGCCCATCCGCCACGGGGGTGAAGGGCGAGTTGAAGGTGAAGGCCCCTCGCTCCTTCTTCAAGACGACTGTCTGGGCATCGAGCAGCTTGTCCACGGGGAGGTTCTGCAGCGCCTCGAGGTCTCCCGCCGCGAGCTTGAGCTCGGCCATCAGTTCGCCGGCATGAGCGGTCGCCTGCTCCGGCTGCAGCGCGCGCACGAGGGCACCGCTCTGGCTGATGGCCTTGTGGAACAGTCCCTTCGCCGCGGGCATGGCGAGCACGAGCGTCACCTTCATGCCACCGCCCGATTCTCCGAAGATCGTGACGTTGCCCGGGTCCCCGCCGAAGGAGGCGATGTTGTCGCGCACCCACTCGAGCGCCGCGACGATGTCGAGCATGCCGGCATTGCCCGAGGGCGCATGGGCCCCGGTGCCCCTGTACAGGTAGCCCAGCGCTCCGAGCCGGTGGTTGAGCGTGACCACCACGACGTCACCGCGCCGGGCGAGCGAGGTCCCGTCATAGAGGGCGGCCGACCCGGAGCCTTCCACGAAGCCGCCGCCGTGCAGCCAGACCATGACGGGACGCTTCCCGCCAGCTCCCACGTCGGGAGTCCAGACGTACTCGACCGCATCACGAACGCCGCTCCACGGCTCGGGCTTCACCGGCGGCATGAAGCGGTTCTTGCCCGACGTGGGCCCGCCGTACGGAATCCCCTTGAAGACGCGGATGCCTTCGGAGAGGACACCGCGAACCTGGCCACTCGCGGTATCCGCGATGACCGGACCTTCCCCAGTCGCCGTCGTAGGTAAACCGCCGTGTACAGGTCCCGCCCCACCGAGCCCAAGAGAGCGACGCGCCAGCGCGATGCCGAGCGCACGCGCACCGCGATCCTCGACGCCGCGCAGACCCTGTTCTCGACGCGAGGTTTCACCAACACCGGCGTGCGAGAGGTGGCGGACCTCGCCGGGGTGAATTCCGCGCTCGTCGGCCGCTACTTCGGCTCGAAGGAGGGGCTGTTCCGGGCGACGTTGGAGCGGGTGATCGACATCTCTCCGCTGCTGCGCGAAGACCGGCGGCACCGCTTCGGAGTGGACATGGTTGCGGCCCTCTGCGACTCGCAGGACGCCTCGGGCCCGCTGGCAATGATGATCCTCTCGGCGGCCGATCCCGCGGCACACGCGGCGAGCGTCGAGTTTCTCCAGACGAAGGTGATCGCGCCGTTGGCCAGGTGGCTGGGACCACCGGACGGCGAGGGGCGTGCGGCGCGGCTCAACCTTCTCTGGACCGGCTTCCTCACCAGTTGGAAGCTGCTGCCCAGCCAGCCGCTCGCCGGGGCGCGCCTCGCCTCCACCCGTCGCTGGCTGGAGGCCACGACCCAGGCGATCGTCGACGAAGGCGCGGCCTGCCCACCAGCCGGGCAGAAGCTGCTGATGCGGGGGGTCGTCGGGGTAGGGCGGGCCACGTAGCGCGCGGCCTGCTCGTCACGGGACGGGCCGCCACAGCTCCCCAGCCACGACCTACCCGCCACCGGGAGCCCAGCATGCGGTAGGCCACGGAGGTCAGGGCGACCTGGGTGAAGCAAGCGACCGCGTTGCCCGGCTGGGTTGTTGGCCGACCGTCCTGAGGATCTGTCTTCGCCCCAGCGCTTCTGCCGCATACAAGAACCACGTTAGCTTTGGCTTTGGTGCAGCCCCTCACCGGCACACGCTCTCTGTCGTGCAGAGCCTCCGAAGCCACGAGCGTCAGGGTATCGTCCATCATCTTCACCCGGCGGAACCGCTCCTGCCCCTCCACTTCCACGCGTGCCAGCTTCGTGTCGAAGAACAGGGTGAGGGACGGTTCCGGCCGAAAAAGAAAGCCCCGAAGCACCTGATGGCGCCCGGGGCGTTGCTACATCCCTTGCTACAGCCTTCCGGAAAGTTGAGTCCTTTCCGGGAGATACAGAGTAGAGGCGGCGGGAATCGAAGCCGCCAAGGGCGGATCCGCCCTCCCTCGGGACCAGAGGCCCACCCCCCATTTTCCCTCTGAAAATGGGGCGCCCATCTGTCCGGGCGAGTCCATGCGCGTCCGTTCGATTTGGTCCTTTTTTGGTCCCCTTGGACCCCTCGCCGGGCGAAAAGTGGCGAGCCCTTCGCCCCTCGTCCTAGCTTCTGGCGCCGATACCGTAGCCTACTAATACCGTGCCCTGGTGGCCTCTACTGGCCCGAGGTGCGCGCCGTGGCTGCCCCTGGTGGGGCCTCCACCGGCCCGAGCTTCGCCTGCCATGCCCTGGTGGCCTCTACCGGCCCGAGATTCACGTGCCGTGCCCTGGCGCGCGCTCCTCAAGATCAACCGCCGCGTTTGCCCCGCTTGCTCCCCCTCCGCTTTTCAGTCGCGGCGCCTTGCGTGCGTGGTCGGCTGCGCTTGCTACGCTCTGCCGGGCCGGTCGCTTCGGGCGACCCCGCATCATCGTCGGCAGGGTCTAGGGCCCATGTACCCTCTTCCCAGCGTTTCAACGCCTGGGATGCTTCAAAAGGGACCAGTCCGTTGCCCTTCGCTGCTTCCTCCAAAACCGCTTTGGCTTCCGCCGTGCGATGGCGCAACAGCAGCGCCGCCGCTGACACACGCACGTCCATTCGTGGATGCGTGAAGAGCACCGCGAGTGCATCCCGTCCGGCGTCACCATGAGCCCGCAGTTTGTCAAACACGGCTAAGCACTGATCGACGTGCTTGTTCGCTGTCTTGGAATCGCCCCGCCAAGCCGCCTCGGTTTCTGCCTGTACATGCCGCGCAAACTCCGCCACAAGACCTTGCAAATCAATCATGGCCAAATGCCGTTTCTGACGTTCTGAATGGCCAGCAGGCCAAATTCCCGTTGCGTCTCATAGGACTGAGTGCTGAGCCACTGCCGCACCGTCAGAATCCTTGAGCCCGTAATCCTAAGCGCCTTTCTAGAAAAGAGAGCACTGACCCGTGTATGAAGCACCTTGTCTAGCGCGATAACATTCTCGGTATTATGCAGGGCCTCCTCCCCGAACCGCTTCGCGTTGCCTTTGGTCTGCTCCACGATGTGATGCCACTCCTTTCCGGGGCCCGCCTTTCCCATAGCCGACTTGAAGCCACCAAACGACCCCCACGCCCTGTGTCCGTTCGGTAGTAGCTTACCCCGACTCGGCGCAGGACTCCCAGCGCCAACGCCCCGGGCAGCCATGGCCACGGCATGAGGCGCCAACACCACGCGGATCGTCCCCTCTGGCACAGAGACAATAAGGCGCTCGGCTCCGGTTGCCGTCTCCAGCAAGCCCAAGCCGGTACTAGCCGCGACTCGCTCCGGTGCTTGCGCGAACCCGGGGAGCTTCGGGGCCTTGGAAGCGAGCACCGCCGCTTCACCTATCGCCGCCGTCCCCACGATTACGAGAATGCGCACACTGTTGGGACCGATGACACGCCCGAAACGCTCGCCAATCTCGCGGAGCTCCGCAAAGGTAGAGGCCCGGGGCGCATCGTCGTAAAGCTGCGCATAGGCCCGCAGCAAGTCGAAGAATTCATAACCGAGATAGCCCCACAAGGCGGCGCTAAACACCAGGGCCGCGCCCTTCGTTATCGGCTCGGGCACTGGCGCCAGCAGCAGCGCCATATAAACCGTAATGCTGATGCTGATCATCGCGAGCATTCGCGTAGGATCGAGCATGGCCCGCACTTCCGCGTTTACACCCTCCAAGGCAGGGCCCACCGCCAGGGCAAGCGCAAGGCTGCGCTTGTCGTCATCCTGGAAGCCGGGCCCATCTTCAAACAGCGTCAGACAGTCTCCCGGGGTGCCGCACCGCTCGCAGTGAAGTCCATACGAGCGGGCTAGGTCTGATTGCCACGCTTTGCCACTCAAGTGCGCGGAAGCCAACGCCAGCCTACGGCCCACATATACTGGGGGGCGGGACGCGGCCACCCGAAGCGGCATGTTAAGCCAAAGTGTCGTCATGGCTGCCGAAAACTCGGCGTCACTCACCTGCACAGGCGCGAAGTCCGTGGGCAGCTTGGCAAAAAAAGCCTCTCCCTGCTGGCCTCCGTCCTCGGCTTCTGACTCCAGCGCCCACGGCTCGGGCGAATCGCCCGGCACGGGTGGACGGTAACGGGAAGCCGTCAACCCTCTACCCATGGGGGCCCCCGTGGCGCACGCTGTAACCAGCATCAGCACCGCCAGAGCCAGCGCACCCGCGCGCAGGGGCCGCCGTGTGTCAACGGGGCGAGTATTGACAGAATGCCTAGACATTGCCGCACCTCTCCGGGCGAGCCGCCCGAGCTGGAAGCCCAAACCCGTCAATTACAGAAAGCGGCTGACAGCTAGGTCAAGCCGTCGGGTCAGGTGTGGTGCTGGAAACCCATCGGGTAGGTTGGTTTTCCCTCCGGCCGGATGGGGGGCGGCACTATTCGCGCGCCGCGCCTTGCTTCCCAGCTTGCTCCCCAGCCGGGAACGTGACGTTCCCGAGGGTGACTGTGCGGGGCCCTTGCGCTTCCCATCGCTTGAGGGTGCGCGGGCAGGCGAGTTGCCCGGCTCCCCCTCAGCGCCCACCACAGACAAAGCCTAGGGCGCCGGGAGGAGCCAGCCCTCACCCTCAACTTGGCTTGTCTCCCGCCTATACGGCCGAGGGGTCTGCGGAACGGAACACCCCTCGCTTTTCTCCCCCGAGGCAGAGACTGTTGGCCTGGACTGAACTTCAACCTTTCGAGAAAAAAAGAATACCCTGAAAATAAGCATAGTCCCTTGAATTCGCGAAGTTCACTCGCCAAGTCATTGCCCTTACCGCGAGGGGGACGCATTGGCTAATCGCATAGTGAGAACGATTTGCGCGGCGTGGCTGGCGGCGTGGCTGGGTGCCAGCGTGGCGGCATGTGGCGTGGTGGAGGAGGGCGGCGGGGGACCCGAGGAGACGCGGAAGGATGCGGACGTGCAGGCCATGCTGGCCAGGCTTGACGGTGTGGAAGTGCTGGGCCTTGAGGACGGTGCGCCCACCTTCATCCGGGGCTCGCTGGGCAAGGTGTCGAGCACCGTGTCGGCGCAGATGATGGCGCGTGACGGCGAGGTGTCCGCCC
>NZ_DASVWK010000098.1:0-7965 GCF_036389735.1 Archangium sp.
GACCCGAGGGCAGCGGGACCGCCGCGTGCCAGAGCCGGCGCGAGCTCAAGGAGCCCGTGGGAGTCCAGGTGCCCGTGGCCGGGTCGTACACCTCCGTCACGGCGCTGTCGCCGCCCGCGACCAGCACCTGGCCCGAGGGCAGTGGCGTCGCCGTGTGGCCCTGGTGGCCCACGGACGTGGAAGCTCCCGCGCTCCACGTGCCCGTGGCCGGGTCGTACAGCTCCACCGTGGCGAGGGCCGTGCTCCCCGCATGGCCCCCCACCACCAGCACCTTGCCCGAGGGCAGCAGCGTCGCCGTGTGATCGGAGCGCGCCACGGACAGGGAGCCCGTGGCGGTCCACGTCCCCGTCGCCGGCTCGTACAGTTCCGCCGAGGCCGTACCGCCTCCGGCCACCAATACCTGGCCCGAGGGCAACAGCGTGGCGGTGTGCGAGGAGCGCTTCTCCACCATGGGGCCCGTGGGGAGGGACAGCCCCGTCGCCGGGTCGTACACCTCCGCCGGCCAGAGGCCCCCAGGGAACATGAGATCGGCCGTCACCAGCACCTGGCCCGAGGGCAGCAGCGTGGCCGTGAGGGCCTCGCGTCCCCAGCTCAGCCCGCCGATGGCGCTCCACGAGCCGTGCGGAGGACACTCCGGTAGCCCGCTGAAGGTGAAGGGGTTGGAGGTGGACAGCCCCTGCGCGTTGCTCACCGTGACCGTGACGAGAGGCGTCCCGGAGGACACGCACACGGGCACCGTCCAGACGACCTCGCTCGTCGATGCCCCATTCACCGGCGTGCCCAGTGTCCCCGCGTTCGCCGACCACGCGAAGCCGAGTGCGCTGCCCCGCGGGTCCTTCGCCTCCACCCGCAGCGTGACGGTGCCACCCGGCGTCGCAATCTCGGGCGAGCGCGAGACCACCACCAGCTCGGGAGGGAAGGACGCTGAGGGAGGCTCGCCCACGCAGATGGACAGCGCGCCCTTGCCCTGGCCGCCGCGCCCATCGGCCACCGTCACGCCCAGACGGCAGGCACAGCTACCTCCCGCGGGAACGGCTTCGGGCGTGAAGCGCGCGCTCGCCGAGTGCTCCTCCGTCCAGCTGCCCGAGCAGCCGGAGGCGCTCCATTGATAGGCGAGCGTGTCCCCGTCCAGGTCGGAAGCGGACACCACCACGGTGGTGGACTCACCGGGCTTCACGCGCGAGGGCGAGGCGGTGATGCGGGTCACCTGGGGCCACGTGTTGAGCGACACGTCGATGCGCGCGGCCCCCGTGCCCGTGCGCACCGTGAGGGAGACG
Source organism: Archangium sp. (assembly GCF_036389735.1). Classification (GTDB taxonomy): domain Bacteria; phylum Myxococcota; class Myxococcia; order Myxococcales; family Myxococcaceae; genus Archangium. The sequence goes on from NZ_DASVWK010000098.1 coordinate 1,278, forward strand.
GACACCGAGACGGAGGCCCCATGCGGGTCCGTCACCACCAGCGTCAACGTCACCGGGCCCGTGGTCGCCGGAGCGGTCCACGTCGTCGTCGCGCTGGAGGCCGAGCCGAACGTCCCCGCCGGGGCCGTCCACGCGTAGGTGAGCACATCGTCCGGGTTGGGATCATGCGCGGTGGCCGTCAGGGTGAGGGTGCCGCCGGGAGCCACGGCCGCGGCCGAGGCCACCAGGGAGTCGATGGCGGGGACGGTGTTCTCGAAAGGCGGGGGCCCCGAGAGTTGCTGGAGGGTGATGGCCACCAGCGCCGTCTCCCCCTGGGCGATGGTGACCCCCATGGCCTTGCCCGCGAACAGCTTCGTGCTGTCCGCGCCGAAGGCCTCGGCGCTGAAGGTGCGATCTCCACCCGCGGGGATGTTCTCCATCGTCCCGCTCCACTCGCCGTCCACCTTCTCCAGGTCCACGGTGCGCACGTCCAGGTCCGGAGCCGAGAGCGTAACGGACATCCGCGTCACGTCGCTCGAGGCCAGACCCTGCCCGAAGTGACTCACGAACCGGGCAGACCCCATGGGCTGCTCCGAGCCGCAACCCGAGACAATCCACATCCATCCCACCGCCAGCAGTGACAGCAGGGAGAAGCCTTGACGTTGCACGAACGAACTCTCCTACGGAAAGCCGCGAGCCGGCCCTCGCATCACGGGGCACTCTACGCAAACCTATTCGCGACGGCACTGATCCGCGCACGCGGCGGCACGGGCGAGGAGCAGCTTGCGCTCACGTTCGTTGCGTGTGAGCGAGGCCGCGCGCTCGAACTCCTCACGGGCCTCGTCGAAGCGGCCGAGCTTCGAGAGGAGATCGCCGCGCACGCTCGGCAACAGGTGGTAGCCCTTGAGCGAGCGCTCCGAAGTCAGCGCATCGACGATCTCGAGCCCCGCGGCTGGACCGGACGCCATCGACACGGCGACCGCACGATTCAGCTCGACGACGGGTGATGGCGAGAGTTGGGCGAGTTCCTCGTACAGCCCCGCGATGCGTGCCCAGTCCGTCTCCCCCGGTGTACGAGCCCGTGCGTGACAGGCGGCGATCGCGGCCTGGAACGTGTAGGGGCCACGTACGCCGCCGAACGCCTCGGCACGCTCGAGCGCCAGGAGACCCCGATGGATGAGGACCCGATCCCAGAGCGCGCGGTTCTGGTCGAGCAACAGGATGGGCTCTCCCGAAGGACCCACCCGTGCCCTCATCCGTGACGCCTGGAGTTCCATGAGCGCGACGAGGCCATGGACCTCCGGCTCCTCCGGAACGAGCCCGGCCAGGATACGGCCGAGCCGGAGCGCATCCTCGCAAAGCTCGGGTCGCATCCAGTCATCACCGGCGGTCGCCGAGTAGCCCTCGTTGAAGACGAGGTAGATGACCTCGAGCACCGCCGACAGACGGGCGACGAGTTCGTCCCCACGGGGAACCTCGAAGGGGACGCGCGCTTCGGCGAGGGTCCGCTTGGCTCGGACGATTCGCTGGGCGACGGTCGGCTCCGGGACGAGGAACGCGCGCGCGATCTCCTCGGTCGTCAGACCTCCGAGCAACCGGAGCGTGAGCGCGACGCGCGCCTCGGTCGAGAGCACCGGATGACAGGCCGTGAACACGAGGCGCAGGAGATCGTCGCCGACGTCATCGTCGATCGCGGCGTCGAGCTCCGACACGGCCAACTCTCGCCGGGCCTCGAGCTCGTGACCGAGCTCCTCGTGCTTGCGCTCGAGCCTCTTGCTTCGGCGCAAGAGGTCGACCGCACGATGCTTCGCGGTGGCCATGAGCCAGGCACCCGGCTTGTCCGGGATGCCCGACTCCGGCCACCGCTCGAGCGCGGCGACGAGCGCGTCCTGCGCGAGTTCCTCGGCGAGACCCACGTCGCGCACGAGCCGCGCGAGGCCAGCGATGAGTCTGGCCGACTCGATTCTCCAGACCGCGTCGATCGCGCGATGCGTAGCGGAAGCCGTCACGGCCACCGACTAGAGCATGACTAACGGCGTCGCGACTCGATCGTCTCGCGGAGCTGCTCCTCCTTCGCCATGAGTTCACCCGTGGGGTCAATGGGAGCGAAGTCCTCGGCCTCGAACACCTGGCGGATCTCGATCTCGGACTCCGTGCCGGGCATGGGATCCGGGCAGCGCTTGACCCACTCGATCGCCTCTTCCTTCGACTTCACCTGCCACAGCCAGAAGCCGGCGATCAGCTCCTTCGTCTCGGCGAAGGGCCCGTCGATCACGGTGCGCTTGCCCCCAGCGAACCTGACGCGCGCGCCCTTCGCGCTCGGGTGGAGCCCCTCGCCCGCGAGCAGCACGCCGGCCTTCACCAACTCCTCGTTGTACTTCCCCATCTCGGTGAGCAGCTCCGTGCTCGGCAGAACGCCCGTCTCGGAGTCCTTGGTGGCCTTGACCAGGATCATGAATCGCATCGTCGTGTCTCCTCGTTGTTTGAAAGCCGGGTGGCTCTTATTCACACGTCGAATGAGGGTCGGCGAGATCGACACGGCGAGCGATTTTTCCGCCAGCACCGCCAAGTGCCTGAAATCACTGGGCTGAGAGCGTGCCGTTGGCGTAGTGGTATTTCCGGGTTTCCCGCACATGGCCGCTTTCGACCCCCGTGGCCAGCGCCACCTGCATTTCCGTGCGGCGGACCTCGATGTCCAGGCCTTGCTCAGAGGGCTTGACCTCCACCTCCGCCAGCACGGAGTGCTTGCGCTCCTGCTCCAGCTCATCGCGCCGGGTATCCACCGACAGCAACTCCTTCAGGGCGGGCTTGCCGAGGCCGAGGAAGGTGCGGCGACTGCCGGTGACGCGAGCAGTGCTCGGCAGGAATTCCTCGAACTCCAGCAACGCCGGACCCCGAGGAAGTGGGTGGAGCACCACGGACTGGAGAGGCCCTCGTCGGGCCCGGGCCAGCACCCGCGCACCCTTGCCCGTATCCGTCACCACCGCCAGGTAGCCCGCGCACTCCTCGTCCGCCGAGCTCGAGTAGAGGAGAAGATTCGAGCCATCCGAGGACAGGAGCAGTCTGCGGGCGAACTGCTCGCACCAGCTCCGCCGGGTCTTGGGCGCCTGCGAGAAGAGCAGCCCTCCTGCTTGAGCGGCCGTCAACACCGCGCCTTTCTTCAACGGCTCCAACCGCGACAGCAGCGCGTAGTAGGTGCTCCGCCCGTCCAGATTCACCTGCACCATCTGCTCCGACTGGCCCTCCCACGTCTTCTCGCCAACCCACGACGAGACGGTAACGACCATGCCCGCGGCGACCTCGGTCATGTCGGAAGACCTGGCCTGAGGGACGCGGAACAGTTCCAACCGCCGCACGACCCTGGCCTCGAACGGCAGCTGAAGTTCAGGGGGAGGCTTGGGAGCGGGAGGCTCGCCCAGGGCCGGGCTGCCAGAGAGCACTGTCGCGCACAGGAGCGTCAAGAATTTTTTCTTCATATTCATGCAAGACCTGGAAGGATGAAAAGAAAGCCCGTGAAATGCTATCTGCTGGGTTGCTGACGTCACAAGCCTCGGCGAACGATGGAGTCGCCGGAGGGGGCGCATGAGCACGACGAGGATCGCCATTGTGTCTGTAGGAGTGGTCAGCCTGCTATTGGCAGGGCTCTATACGTGGCTGTCAGAGACCAACGAGGCACGGCCACCCGAGGAAGTCATTGCCGGCCCGACCTCGAGACGCCGGGAACCCAGCCGGGCCGGAAGCACGCAACCCCGCACGGCCTCCTCTCCCGCGGAGACCACCCCTCCACCGACGGAGCACCCTGGAGCCACGGAAATCAGCCAAGGCCAGGACGCCAGCGGCCTCGAAGAGGCCCTCGCCACGGCCCGCCAGGATGCGACTCCCCAGCAGCGCATCAAGGCATTGCAATTCCTCGGTGAGCATGCGCGCCAGCAGCACCTGGAGGCCTTGCAACAAATCCAGATACAGGATCCTTCCCCGGAAGTCCGCCGTGCCGCCGAAGCGGCCGTCCATCTTCTCCTGGCGCGATTCGCCGGCCAGCCATGGCCTGCCATTCCCTCGGTGGAGAATCCTGTCTACATGCCGCTCCGTGATTGAGAGAGGGTGCCCCCTGTTGCGGATTTTCTTTCCTCCCGGCAACTCGAAGCGGTACGGTGCCGTCGACTCTTCATCCCTTGGCATCGAGTCACTCAACCGTGAGGCGGATACGAGGGTCGACTTCCTATTGAACCGAAAAGGAACACCTTGAAATCATTCGCGGCGAAGAGCCTCACGGTCGCCAGTGTACTGGCCCTGGCATGGTCCGGTCCCGCCCAGGCAGGACAGACGTACACGCTGAATGCCGACTTTGACAAAGGCACCCTCAGCGGCGTCAATCATGACGCGCCTGGAATCAACCAACTCCAGCTCGGTTTCGATACACCTCCCGTCATCGAGCCGTATCTCTGGGTCGCCAACTTCCTCCAGGACACGGTGACCAAGATCGATTCGCGTACTGGCCGCCAGGTGGGGATATACGACTCCGTGCTGGCGAAGAACTGGGACGGCAGCACCCCACCGGTATCGGCGCCGCGCAGCGGCTGTAACTCACCGTCTCGCACGACGGTGGATGCCGCTGGCAGTGCCTTCGTGGCCAACCGTGGCTTCTGCGCCAACGGAGATACAACCCTCGCGTCCATCACGAAGATTGGCACCAAGCCAGACCAGTGCGTGGATCGCAACGGCAACGGCCAGCTCGACACCTCGCGCGATGCCACGGGTGATGGAATCATCGACATCAACAACCCGGCGGAGTACCTCGGGCAGGCCGACGAGTGCCTCCTGTGGACGAGGACGTATGCGGCTCCCGGCGATTATGGACGGTCGGTCGCGGTGGATGCCGATCAGAACCTGTGGCTGGGCGGTTACGCGACCTCCAAACTCTGGCAGTTGAGCAACAAGACCGGTGAGCTGCTGCGGACCCTCGATCCCAACGCGGAGACCGGCCTCTCCGCGAGCATCTATGGGCTCGCCGTGGGTCCGGGAGGCTTCATCTACACGTCGGACTACGCCCTGAGGATCCTGCAGAGGATCGACCCGAACGCCCCCGCGGGGAGCGCGGCGGTGAAGGTGCTCTTCTCCCCCGTGAGGACCTACGGCCTCGCCGTGGACAAGAACGGCATCGTCTGGCTGGGCAACTACAGCACGTACAGGAATGGTGGCCTGGTTCGGGCGGACTTCAACGCGGGCTCGCTTCAGGTCCTGTCCATTCCCAGCACCGCGGACTGCCGGGGCCACAGCCGCGGCGTGGCCGTGGATGCCAAGGGAGACGTCTGGGCGGCCTGCTGGAGCAACAATCGCCTGCTGCGCTTCAACTCCGCGGGCACCCTCCTGGCGAGCTATCCGACCGCGGCCGGCACCCTGGGCGTGGCGATCGACAGCGAGAACAAGATCTGGACCTCCAACCAGACCAGCGACACCGTGACCCGCATCGACCCGACCAATGGCAGCATCCAATCGTACCCCGCGGGCGGTCATCCGTACTCGTACTGGGACATGACGGGCTTCCAGCACCGTCACTTCACGATGCGCGAGGGCGAGTGGAAGGTCATGCAGGACAGCGGTAAGCCGGGGACCCACTGGGGATACATCCACTGGAATCAGGAGCCGCAGGGTGCCACTCCCACCGGCACCAGCATCCGCATGTACGCGCGGGCCTCGGATGACCCGACCACGCTCGAATCCCAGGCGTTCGTCGAGGTGACCAATAACACCCCTTTCGCGGAGGTGGTCGGTCGTCATCTACAGGTCAAGGCCCTGCTGCGCACCACGCTGCCCGCCGTGACTCCCGTGCTCAGCGACCTGACTGTCCTCCCCCAGGTGTGCTGGAAGGACGTGACCAGTACGATTCCGGGAGACTCCGATAAGGTGGGAGTGCTCCAGCACGAAGCCGTGCTGCTGAAGAACGGTGACGTGCTCAGCGTCGGCGGTACCAACATCAAGACCACCCGCCTGTTCAACCCGGCCACCAGCACTTGGAGCATCACCGCGCATACGGATCCAGGTTGGAGCACCACCCGTCGCGACCACACCGCCACCCTGCTGCCCAATGGTTACGTCCTGGTCGCCGGAGGCAAGAACGGACGTCCGGATGCCACCTCCACGGTGTATGACCCTGTCAACAAAACGTGGACCAGCACCGGCAATATGAATCAGGCGCGCAAGGAACACACCGCCACCCTGCTGCCCAATGGCCAGGTCCTGGTCGTTGGTGGCGACATCGATAATCTTGGGGCCGTCACCGCCACCGCGGAACTGTACAATCCGTCCAGTGGCACCTGGACGCCCACGAGCGGTTTGCGCACGGGGCGCCGTCTGCATACAGCCACCCTGCTCCCGGATGGTCGCGTCCTGGTGGCGGGAGGTTATGGCGCCAGCAAGAACCGCCTCGCCACGGCCGAGGTGTTCGACTCGAGCACGGGCCTCTGGGCCGCGGTAGCCGACATGGGTACGGGTCGTGTCGAGCACACGGCGACCCTGCTCCCGAATGGCCGCGTGCTGGTGGCTGGCGGTGACACCTCGAATATCGCCAAGGGGGCCTCGGTCGAGGTGTTCGACTCGATGACAGGCACCTGGACGCCTACCGGTAGCATGAAGCAGCCCCGCGGCAGGCACGCGGCGGTCCTGCTCAAGACGGGCATGGTGCTCGTGACGGGTGGCTACAACGACTTCA
>NZ_DASVWK010000099.1:0-4441 GCF_036389735.1 Archangium sp.
CCGAAGAGGCTGAGCAGCTCCGTGACGCCCTGGCGGTAGTCCTCGCGCCGCTGGTTGTGGGCGCTGCAGCCGGTGGGCGTGCAGCCGTTGTAGCACCAGGCCATCGTGGTCAGGAACGTCTCGAACTCGTTGGTGCCGGGCTTGGCCTTGTTGAGGTAGGCGATGGCGGCCGCGTCGGTAGTGATGAAGTCGCGCGTGTTGGGGCAGTCCTTCATCTTGGTGATGATGGTGTCGATGCCCTTGGAGGCGTTACCGCTGACGGTGAGGATGCCACTGCCGTAGTAGGAGAGGGTCTGGGAGTAGGTACCGGAGTCGAACTGGAACATGCCCAGGCCGCCCTGCTGGAGGGAGCAGGCACCGTCGCCAGAGCCGGCGATGACGGGGCCGCCCCCGCAGTCGGAGGAGTTGGGGCCCTGGCAGGCCCAGGTGGCCTCGGACCAGCACTGGGCCATGCCCGTCTCGTGGTTGGCCACGCCCGCGTAGACGACGGGGTTGGTGATGCCTCGGGGGGAGGCCGCGGCCTTCACGGCGTCGGAGCGGGAGCGTTTCTGGGCCGTGGTGAGCCGCGACTCGAGGGTGGAGGCCTCACCGTTACCGGTGGTGGGCTCCATGGACGGATCGAACTCGACAGGGCCGCAACCCCAGAGCAGGGCGAGCGCAGCTCCGCCCAGGTGCGTCAGCGCCTTCTTTGTCAGCAGCTTCATGGAAAATCCTCTCGGGCCCAGGAAATGACGCCCATCCTGCAAGAACCTTCAGACCTGTTTACGCCTTCATCCATGGAGGTCACGGATTTGCCACCATCCCAAAAAAAGGAATAAAAAAAGATTTGTTCCAAAGACCTTTATATCTTGACTTTGTTGCTTAGTTAATGATAACCGCTTTCCAAGTAAATCCCGGAGGCCCCATGCGAAGGGTCGCGAGTCTTTCATGTGCCGTGTTGATGGTCGCCACGCTCGCCGTTGGCTGCGGGGGTGAGGGCGGTATCCGGAGCACCGATCTCGTCGGTGCGCCAGACGTGGTGGCGGGCTCCGAGCCGCGAGACGCGCTGGGTGGGGTCTCCCTGGGTGGAGAAAGCGAGCTGGACGTCGTCGCGAACGCGAACCTGCGTGCCGGCCCGTCGGCGAGTGCCCCCCTCCTCCTGGTGATTCCGTCCGGCTCGCGCGTCCAGACGGTGGCCGCGGAGCCCCAGGACGGCTTCTACAAGGTCACCTTCCTGGGGCGTGAGGGCTGGGTCTTCGGCGCACACCTGCGCCAGGTGGAGAACCTGGGGGCCACCGAGCAGGCCATCACCACCACCGACATCATCGCGCGCGCCAAGACGGGCGTGGGCTTCTCCTACTGGTGGGGCCACGGCCGGTGGGTGTCCACGGGCGCCACCAGCACCAACAAGGGCGCCTGCTCGGGCAGCTGCCCCAGCTGCACGCACTCGGGCACCTACGGTGCCGACTGCTCGGGGTACGTCGCCAAGGCATGGGCGGTGCCCGATTGGAACACCGACATCGGCCGGGACGCGCACCCCTACTCGACGGACCACTTCTATAGCCGGACGGACCTCGAGTGGTCCCGGGTCAATCGCTCCTACTCGCAGAAGGGTGATGCCTTCGTCTATCGCAGCGGCGGCTCGGGCCACATCATGCTGTACGAGGCGGGGGATCCCTGGGGCACGCCGGTCATCTACGAGGCCGCCGGATGCTCCACCGGGGTCGTCTACCGCTCGCGGACCGTGAGCACCTCCTACATCGCGATCCGACGCAAGAATCTGGGTTCGGTGACGACTCCTCCGGCGCCCCCCGTGAATGTAGCGGTGGTGGGAGGGAACACGCCCAACGGGTACTGGCTGGCGGACAACAAGGGCGGAGTCTTCACGTATGGCGACCTGGGCTTCTACGGCTCCATGGGCGGCCAGGTGCTCAACAGGCCGGTGGTGGGCATGGCCCGGACGGCGGATGCCGGGGGCTACTGGCTCGTCTCGGATGACGGAGGCATCTTCTCCTTCGGCAACGCGGGCTTCCACGGCTCGCTGGGCGGCACGACGCTGAACAAGCCCATCGTAGGCATCGTCTCCACGTCCACCGGTGGCGGCTACTGGCTGGTGTCATCCGATGGCGGCATCTTCTCCTTCGGCAACGCGGGCTTCTACGGCTCCATGGGCGGCCAGGTGCTCAACAAGCCCATCGTCGGAATGGCTCGCACCGGCAACAGTGGCGGCTACTGGCTGGTGTCATCCGACGGCGGCATCTTCTCCTTCGGCAACGCGGCCTACTACGGCAACGGCGTGGGCCTGACGGCCACCCCGTTCGTCGCCATGGCGGCCAAACCGGACGGTACGGGTTATTGGCTGGTGACGTCGGACGGTGCCGTCTACTCCTTCGGGAGCGCCGCGTACTACGGCGGCATGAACGGCAAGCCCCTGAACGCGCCCATCTCCAGCATCTCGTCGACCTCCACCGGCAACGGCTACTGGATGATCGGCCAGGACGGTGGCGTCTTCACCTTCGGTGACGCCGCCTTCGCCGGCGCCAACTGACCCGGGTGACGCGCTCGATGGAACGGCGCTCGCGAGCCCTCCTGTGGGCCGGCCTGGTGTTGGGGGCCGGCCTCCTCGCCCTGCTCTGGTGGGTGCTGCCTCGCGGTGGCTCCCGGCCCGAGGCGGGTGCCACCTCCGCGACCGATGCGTCGCGGGTGGAGGGCTCCAGCGCCGGACCCGGGCGAGCCCAGGCGTCTACCTCGGGTGCCAGACCGGAACGCCCGGTCCCCCTGTCCCGACCCACGGATGTGCTGGTGAGCACCTCCTGGGGCTCGGGGGCGGGGCAGCTCGCGCGGAGCACGCCCGAAGAGGGCAACCCCGAAGGGCCGATGTCCTTTTCCGTCGGCCCCCAGGGGACGCTCCTGGTGCTGGACCAGGTGAATGGACGGATTGCCCGCTATGACCGGAACGGACAACCCCTCGCGCCCATCCCGGTGAGCCAGACCCTGCCGCACGAATTGGCCGTTGCTCCCGATGGCTCGCTGGTCGTCATGGACAGGCTGGCCGACCGGAGCGTCGCCATCTTCGATCCCCAGGGGAAGCTCGTGGGCGACCTGCCGCTCAAGGGGAAGAATCTGCCGGAGCCGGGGCTCGCCACGGGACTGTTCGTGGACGAGACGGGCATCTATGTGGAGCGGGGGCATGGTCCGCTGGTGCGGGTGGGCGACCTGGGGGGGCGGAGTGACCCGGCGCAGCCCCTGCTGGATGGACGGCCGACTCCCGAGGGGAAGTCCCTACTCTCCGCGGCGATGATCGATGCAGGGGCCGGGCGCTTCTGGGTGCGCTCGGTGGACCGTGTGAGCGGTCAGATGCATTTCATGAAGGAACTCCGCCTGCCGGTGCCTCTCCGGTACCTGATGTACCTGGACGCCGATCGCTCCGGCCGCATCTACGTGGGAGCCGCCGTGGGACGTGAGCCCGCGCCAGGCGAGCCGCTCCTCGACGAGGGCGTGCAGGTGCTCTGCTTGTCGCCCGAGGGAGAGGTGCGGGGCAGCGCGATGCTTCCGCCCAATCAACTGCCCGACGAGACCTTCCGGGAACTCACGGTGACGGAGGACGGGACGATCCTCTACCTGCACCGGACCGAGGCGGGCGCCGAGCTGCGGCGCTACCGCTGTTCGTGAATCCCGGAGCCTCCAACTCATCACTTCCCTCTCCCGAGAGGGGAGAGGGGGGGCGGGCGCGAATGAGCGGTCATCTCACGTTCAGGGTTGCTCGCCGAGCGCCGTGAGCAGGTTCCGGTAGAACGCCGCCGACTCCGAGTCGGGCTCCATGGAGATGCGGTCGCGGGCCTGCTCCACGAAGTCCTCGCGGGTGCGCACGTTATCGAAGAGGGGCCCGGCCAGATCCATCACCGCGGAGGAGATGTCCGCCTCCCGCGGCAGCCCGGTGTCCAGCGAGCGCATCACCCCCAGCATCCGCTCGGGGGACAGGCCGTAGAGTTCCTGGATGTTGTTCAGCCGGTTCCCGTACATGTGGCCTCCCGGGCTGTCGATGAGGATGCCCATCAGCGAGGGGTTCTCCTGGGCCAGGCTCCAGATCTGGTCCTTGGTGAGTCCCAGGTCCTGCTCCAGCACCTTCATGTTCTCCTCGCCCGCGTAGAACATCATCGCGCCGAGCTCGTCGCCGAAGGTCTGGCCGAGCAGGTCCTGCATCTCCTGGGAGTCGTCGTAGTTCTGCTCCAGGGTCTTCACGGCCTCGGCCCCCACCGAGAGCGCGAAGCCGCCGACGCCCAGGGCGGCCGCCAGACCGCCGGAGCCCGCGACCACCGCCACGCCCGCCGCGATGGAGGCCACGTCTCCGGTGATGCTCATGCCCGACGAGAGGCTCCAGTCGAACTGCGAGGCATTCTGCGCCAGGGAGATGGAGCCCGCGATGATGGACAGCACGGGCGCGGCCTTCTCCGCGAACTGG
>NZ_DASVWK010000100.1:0-2491 GCF_036389735.1 Archangium sp.
CTTCCGGTGCAAGGCGCGAATGCATCGCATGAGCGGATTTGCCACTCCCGCGACAGACGGCGCGACGCGTCAACGGCTCACTGTGACCATTCGAGCATCCGCTGGAGCGGCGCCAGCGCGGCGGACTGAAGGTCGGCGGGCAGGGTCAGCTCCGGGGTGCGGTCCCTCATGCACCGGTAGAGCTTCTCCATCGTGTTGAGCCGCATGTAGGGACACTCGTTGCACGAGCAGCCGTTGTCCGGAGGCGCGGGAATGAACGTCTTGTCCGGGGCGCCACGCTTCATCTGGTGGAGGATGCCCGCCTCGGTGACCACGATGAACTCGCGCTTGGGGCTCTTGAGCACGTGGTCCAGCAGCCCCTTGGTCGAGCCGATGTAGTCGGCGTGCCGCAGCACCGCCTCCTCGCACTCGGGATGGGCCACCACCTCGGCCTCCGGGTGCTGCACCTTGAGCTGCACCAGGCGCTTCTCGCTGAAAATCTCATGGACGATGCAGCTGCCCGGCCACAGCACCATGTCCCGGCCGGTCTGCTGCTTCACATAGCGGCCCAGGTGCTGGTCCGGCGCGAAGAGGATCTGCCGGTCCTTGGGCACCTGGTTGACGATCTTCACCGCGTTGGAGGACGTGCAGATGACGTCGCTCATCGCCTTCACCGCGGCGGAGCTGTTGACGTAGCTCACCACGAAGTGGTCCGGGTGCTTCTCCTTGAAGGCCCGGAAGGCCACCGGCGGGCAGCGATCCGAGAGCGAGCAGCCAGCCTTGAGGTCCGGCAGGAGCACCTGGCGGGTGGGGTTGAGGATCTTCGCCGTCTCCGCCATGAAGTGGACGCCACAGAAGACGATGACGTCCGCCTTCGTCTTCGCCGCGGCCTGGGCGAGGGCCAGGCTGTCTCCGACGAAGTCGGCCACGTCCTGGATCTCACTCTCCTGGTAGTAATGCGCGAGGATGACGGCGTTGTGTTTCCGCTTCAGCTCCTGGATTTCCCGCTCGTAGTCCACTTCGGCGCCCATCGCGTCTCCTTCCCGGCTGATTTAACCGCCCACGCTGGTTGAGGCCAGCACTCGCTTGCTCTCCCCACGACGAGAGGAGCGCTCGACCGAGGCTCCGTGCGCGCTCGCCGTCGGCCCCCCGTCTGAGAGGGGCTCGATTCGAGGTAAAGCGGGCGCCGGTGTTTATCGACCAGCCGTTGGTAACGGCTGGCCACGGCTTTTCTTCCACGACTGGGACTGTTACCGTCGAAGCGCCTAGTAGCTCTCTGGATCCCCCCCTTGGCAGAGGGCTTTAGCGTGTGGATGGCATGCCGGCGAAGCGCTCGGAGCGCGACACTCAGCAGGAGGTGGCGGTGGTCTCGCACGAGCAGTCGGTGTTGATCGTCCACCCCGACCCGGTGCTCCGTGCCGGGCTCGCCGAGGCCCTGGCTCCCAGGAAGATCGTCGCGGTGGGCTCGCGAGACGACGCGACCCGCACGCTCGCCGAAGGTGTCCCCGACATCATCCTCGCGGACGCGGTGGGCGCGCGGAAGTTCATCCAGGCCATCGAGCGGCTCGCTCCCCGGGCGCTGCGGGTCTTCCTCTGTCCCGGTGGGACGCAGGCCGAGGCGCTCCAGGAGCTGGTGGACGTGGCGTCCGAGGGCCATGAGTTCCACACCATGGACCTGTCGGTGGCCTCCCTGGCGGGGTTGAGCCGCGCCCTGGGCACGCTGCTGCGCCAGCGCACCTCCATGCGCCTGCCCGCGGTGGGGCTGGAGGCCTCCTTCGTCGTCGATGACTCGCTGCGGCGCGCGGTGTGCCTGGACTTCGGCAACGAGGGCTTCCAGCTCAAGCTGCCGGTGGACGCCCCCATCGAGCGGATGGTGCCCGGCACGCGGCTGACGGACTTCCGGCTGGAGATCGCCGGCCGCACCCTGCTGCGCACCAGCGCGGCCTTCGTGCGGCACGTGGGCATGGAGCACGCCTCGGCGGACGCCTTCTTCCGGGTGGGCGTGCAGATTGAACGGCCCAACGCCAGCATCGGCTACGTGGAGATGGCGACCCTGGATGACCGGGTGCGCATCCTCGCCGTGCTGCGGCGGGCCCTGCGCTACCGGCAGATGGTCCAGTGCACGTTGATGCAGGGCGTGCGCGTCCAGGAGGAGCTGCATGCCCAGCTCGTCCCGATGGGGGAGCGGCTCACGCTGCGGTGCGCGCTGCCGCGCAACTGGACGGCGGTGGTGGGCGACGTGGTGCACCTCGTCTTCGAGCTGAGTGGCAAGAGCTACCGGGGCTGGACGTCGGTGCTCGCGGTGGAGCAGGCCAGCCTCATGCTCGCCCTGCCGCGCAGCCTGTCGCTGTACCACCGGCGCAACCAGATGCGCTTCCGGGCCGGCGCGGAGGACACCTTCGGCGTCTCCTTCGTGTCTCCGCTCACCGGCCAGCGCATCGAGCGCCCCGTGGTGGATCTGCACACGGTGGGGCTGGCCTTCCTCTTCGAGGGCGCGCGCGAGGTGCTGCCC
>NZ_DASVWK010000101.1:0-2924 GCF_036389735.1 Archangium sp.
GTCGAAGCCGATCTTCGCGGCCTCCTCGCCGAACTCGTCGTACAGCGAGCGCTTCTTCTCGTCCGAGAGGACCTCGAAGGCCGCGTTGAGCTGCTTGAACTTCTCCTCGGCCGCCTTGTTCCCCGGGTTGACGTCCGGGTGATACTGGCGAGCGAGCTTGCGGAAGGCCTTCTTGATCTCGTCGGCCGAGGCCGTCCGGGACACGCCGAGAATCTGGTAGTAGTCGTCCGCCATCTGGTCTCGCACCCTCCGAACTGCAAGATCGTAACCAGTCGTAGGACAAGTGCCAGCACGGCGTGTGCCCTTCGGTCCGGATGTATAAAGTGGCCGGAGGAGATGAGAGAGGGAATGTCAGCGCCGCGCGGACGAGGAGCGAAGACGGGGCTGGTGGTGGGGTGGCTCTCATTGGTGCCGCTGGCCGCCGCCTGGCGGGCCGCGCCCGAGGAACCGCTCCCCGAGGCATCAGCGTCCGAGGGTCGGCTGGTGGACCGGGTGGTGGCGGTCATCGAGACCCAGGTCCTCACGCTGAGCGAGCTTGAGTTCGAGACGCGGGTGGCGCTCGTGCAGCGAGGAGGCGTGCGAGCGGCGGAGGCCCCGCTCGACGAGCAGACGCTGAGGGGAGCGCTGGAGCTGGCGATCAACCAGCGGCTGCTGGTGGCGGGGGCGGACAGGCTGAGGGCCTTCCAGGCGGAGCGCTCGGAGGTGGAGGCGAGGCTGAGGACCTTCCGGGAGCGCTTCGAGAGCGAGCCGGCGCTGCTGGACTTCCTGGCGCGGCATGACGCGGACCTGGAGCAGCTCACCGCGGTGCTGGAGCGCGGCGTGCGGGCCGAGCGCATCCTGGACAGTCGCATCCGCCTGAGGGCGCAGGTGAACGAGGCGGAGGTACGGCGCTACTGGGAGCAGAACAAGGCGACGCTGGGTGGGCCGTACGAGTCCGTGAAGGACGCCTTGAGGGAGAAGCTGGTCCGGGAGCGCTACGGCGAGCTCGCGAAGGAGGAGTTCGCCCAGGTGAGGGCGGGGGCCCGGGTGCGGCGGGTGGCACCCTTCGCTCGGGAGGCACGGCGATGAGGCGGATGCGAGAGGAGCCCCGTGAGGAGTCCCCGTTCCTGATCCGCAGGATGACGCGCGAGGACCTGCCGGCGGTGATGGAGCTGGAGAAGGCCGCCTTCCGCAACCCCTGGTCGCTCGAGCTGCTCCAGCGAGAACTGGGTCACGACTGGTCCGTCATCTTCCTCCTGGAGGAGCCGCTGCCGGAGGGAGGCCGCCGGCTGTTGGGCGTCTCCATCTTCTGGATCGTCCACGACGAGGTGCACGTGCTCAACGTGGCCACCGCGCCGGAGCACCGACGGCGGGGGGTAGGGCGCAGGCTGATGGACGCCACGCTGGCCGAGGGGCGAGCACGCAAGTGCAGCCTGGCGACCCTGGAGGTGCGCCGGAGCAACGAGGCCGCCATCAACCTCTACAAGTCCTTCGGCTTCCGGCAGGTAGGCGTGCGGCCGAACTACTACGTGGGGGAGGGTGAGCCCCCCGAGGACGCGATCGTGATGGTCCTCGACTTCTAGCAGCCGGGGGAGTAGAGGAGCGGACCTGTCGTGAGATGCGGGAATGGCCCCCCGTGGGGTCCACGGTTGCAAGACCGTGGGCTGGCAGTGCTTGACACAGGGTGCCCCCTCCCTATACTCGCGACCCTTTTTCAAGCGCGGTTGTAGGTTTGTATGCGCCCCCGGGGACACCCACCCGGGGTTGATCGGGAAGGAAGAGAGTATCAGTGCCGACTATTAGCCAGCTGGTCCGCCAGGGCCGCTCCAAGTTGAACATCAAGGGGAAGAGCCCCGCTCTGAAGGAGTGCCCTCAGAAGCGTGGCGTCTGCACGCGCGTGTACACCACCACGCCGAAGAAGCCGAACTCGGCCCTTCGCAAGGTGGCGCGTGTTCGTCTGACGAACGGGATCGAGGTCACCTCGTACATCCCGGGCGTGGGTCACAACCTCCAGGAGCACTCGGTGGTGATGATCCGCGGAGGCCGTGTGAAGGACCTCCCGGGCGTTCGTTACCACATCGTGCGTGGCACGCTCGACTCCGTCGGCGTGGCGGGCCGCAAGCAGAGCCGTTCCAAGTACGGCGCCAAGCGCCCGAGCTGATTCGGGTCGCGATCACCTTCGTTTTTCTAGTTCGGATGCTTGCCCCGCACCCTGGGGAAGCGGTCCTCATCGAAAACGCAGCACAAGCCCCTCTGAAACTCCCGGGTGCAGGGGAGTGGGGCGTAAGGGATAGACAGCAATGCCTCGTCGTCGCGTAGTAGCCAAGCGCAAGATCCTTCCCGATCCGAAGTTCCAGGACCGGCTCGTCACGAAGTTCGTGAACGACCTGATGCGCAAGGGGAACAAGTCCATCGCCGAGCGGGTGTGCTACGGCGCCTTCTCCGTCATCGAAGAGCGTGCGAAGGAGGACCCCCTCAAGACCTTCAAGAAGGCCTTGGACAACGTCAAGCCGGTGCTCGAGGTGAAGAGCCGCCGCGTCGGTGGCGCCACCTACCAGGTTCCCGTCGAGGTCCGTCAGGACCGCCGCGTGGCCCTGGGCATGCGCTGGATCATCACCTACGCCAAGGCGCGTGGTGAGAAGACGGCCATGGAGAAGCTGGCTGGCGAGATCATGGACGCCGCCAACAACCGTGGCAACGCGGTGAAGAAGCGCGAGGACACGCACAAGATGGCCGAGGCCAACAAGGCCTTCGCCCACTACCGCTGGTAGTCCTCGCAATTTCCTGTTGTGCCCGACACCCGGATGCGCTTAACGCGCGTCCGGGTGTTTGCGGTTTTGTAGACATCCGCTTCTGGAGAGGTTTGGAGCCATGCCCCGCGAGTATCCCCTCGAGCGCTATCGCAACCTCGGCATCATGGCGCACATCGACGCCGGCAAGACCAC
>NZ_DASVWK010000102.1:0-17000 GCF_036389735.1 Archangium sp.
GTCCCCGAGTTCTGGGACGGGCGCACCGGAGAGCGCATCGCCCGCCTGTACGAGGAGTTCCTCGGGGTGGGGGAGACGTCCCGGCTCGCGGCCGTGTAACGCTCGACTTCAGCCACGCTCCGTCAGCGCCGGGCGGTCACCTTCGGAAGGAGGCTGGCCGCTCGGGCGCGGACATTGGCGTAGGAGTCCGTGCGCGCCGCCTCCTCGAGGAAGGGCGCCGCGGAGGCTCCCACTTCGCGCACGAGGAAGTCCGCGCACTGCTTGTGGAAGCGATCGCTCACCAGGCAGTGGACGACGTTGCGGATGAGCGTCGGATCCGAGCGATAGGCGGGGTTGTTGCGCAGGGCCGCGCCATACGACGCGAGGCCATCCACCCAGCGCAGGTTGTCGAAGTTGACGTGCCCCTCCAGATAGGGAGCATAGGCACTCGTGGGGTACTTCGCGCGCAGACTCGCGAGCTCGCGGAGTGCCTGATCCCTCCGACGCTCCCCCTCCTTCATCCAGCCTTCGATCCGCTCGATGCCGGGGAGCTTCTCCGGCGCAACGGCCTTCTGCTCGGCGAGGACCTTCGTCTTCTCGCTGGGGGCCGAGGGCTGCTGCTTCGGTGCGGGGGCGCTCTTCGCGGCCGAAGGGGGCGGGGTCGTGGTGGGCACCGCGGCCTGCTCCGTCGGCCAGAGCAGCGCCGCGCCGAGGCCGACGAGGACCACTCCCAAGGCACCCACCGCCACCATGGGCCGCTTGTCCCGAGCGGGCACCCACTGCCGCTCGGACACCGTCGAGGGTGTGGGAGCGGAAGGGGTGGGCGCATGCACCTGCACCGTGGGCAGCTCGCTGGGGACGCTCGCATCCGGGAGCACCTCGAGCGCGGCGGCGAAGTCCGCGGCCGAGTGGAAGCGGTCCGCGGGCTGCTTCGCCATGGCCTTGCGGACCACCGCCTCCAGTTGCTGGGAGAACCCCGCTCCGGCGCGCAGGCTGCCCAGGGTCGGTGCGGTGTCCTCCTGGTGCTTGCGCATCACCTCGGCGACCCGCTCGCCTTCGAAGGGTTTGGCCGCGGTGAGCAGCTCGAAGAGGAGCACGCCGACGGAGTAGACGTCCGTCCGGGCATCGATCTCCCCGGCGCGGATCTGCTCCGGGGCCATGTAGCTGGGCGTGCCCACGGCCAGACCCGTGGTCAGCCCCGTCACCGTGTCACGCAGCTTGGCCAGCCCGAAGTCCAGGATTCGGACCTGATCGCCCAGCCCGATGGCCTCCGTCAGGAGGATGTTGTCCGGCTTGATGTCCCGATGGACGATGCCCTGGGCATGGGCGTGGGCCAGCCCGGCCAGTACCTGCCGCACGATGCCCAGCGCCTGCTTCACGGGCAGGGGCCCCGCCTCGCGCAGCAGCGCGCGCAAGGTCTGCCCCGTGACGAAGTCCATCACCATGAAGGGGGCACCGTCCTGAACGCCATGGTCGATGACCGAGACGCAGCACGGGTGTGACAGCCGGCTCATCGCCTGCGCTTCGAGTTGGAACCGCCGCTGGAAGCTCGGATCCGTCGCCATCCAGGGATGGAGGAACTTGATGGCCACCGCGCGGCCGAGCTCCAGGCGCTCGCCGCGATACACCACGCCCATTCCTCCGGCGGCGAGCCGCTGGAGAATGCGGTAGCGCTCCTGCAAGACAGTTCCGATACGGGGGTCGGTGACGGCGGTTGCTTCCATGGCAGGCGAAGGAGGCTATCAGGCCCGAGCCCCGCGTGGGTGACACGCGGAGTGCCTGGGAAAAGCGCTGGGCCCGGGCTACCGGCCGATCTTCACTTCCTTGGCGTGGATCTCATCCGCTTCGATCCAATCGGCTTTGATCTCCTTGGCGTAGATGATCTCCGCGGAGACCTCCGAGGTGTGCACTTCACCGCCACCCCAGTCGCCCTTGCCACCCTTGTCACCCTTTCCGCCCCCCTTGCCGCCCTTGCCTCCCTCGCCGGTGTAGATGCGGCCCACCCGGCCATCTCGCGCCTTCACTTCCTTGGCGTAGATGATCCGTGCGTAGACACGCTCGGCCTTGATCTCCTTGGCCCGCAGCACGTCGCGCGGCTGCGGAGACGGAGGCGGCTGCCCCGGCGGCGGAGGATACGGATACGAATCCCCGGGAGGGGGTGGACGACGCGGCCAATCCTCGTGCACGTAGAGGCGGCAGCCCGAAGCCACCAGCGCGAGTCCCAGCAGTACCAGTGTCCGCGCTCGCATCAGGGAATCCCCGTGTTGTCGACCAGCACCGCGTTGGAGCTGGGCACCGTGGCCTGTCCCGCCGTGAAGCGGTTGCGCAGCAGCGACACGCCGTTGCCGGTGATGGTGGCGCTCGCGATGTCGGAGAACGCCACCGAGAGGGTGTTGGCGTTGCTCGTCAGCCGGCCGTTGATCTTCACGCCCCGCATCCGGTTGTTGCCGCCGAGCACCGTGACGTTGCCGTCGATGATCGACAGCGGCCCCTCCGTGGGAGACCAGGCGCCGAAGATGAGCACATCCGCCGCGCGCAGCTCGAGGTTGCCCGGGTAGGTGCCCGGCTTCAGCAAGATGATGGTATTGTCGCTGGCCGCCGCCTGGGCGATGTTGCCACCTGGCTCCACCTCCACCACCGTGCCCCCAATGGGGTAGCGCACCGGGGGGAACAGGGGCTGCACCGTGCCGTCCCGGTACGTCAGCACCACGTCATAGAGCTCCTTCTCCTGCACCACCTGGAAGGAGTACGTGCCGGGGTCGAAGTCCAACCTCACCGTCCCCGTGGGCAACTCCTCCACCAGCGCCAGCCCCGTGGAATCCGTCTTCACCGGCTCCAGGTCGGCCGCCGTGAACTCCACCCCCGAGCGCTCGGTGCCCGGCGTCAGCGACGTGGTGGAGCCCTGATTGATGACCGGGTTGATCACCACCACCGCGCTCGTCACTTCACCGAATCGACCCGCCGGGGTTGGGTCATTGCCGCATCCCACCAGGGTCAGGGCCGCCAGCACCGCCAAGAGTCGTCGCATATGAAACCTCCCGCGCATGGACCCGCGCGCGGGGCACGAGGCCACATCGGGGCGACCAGCAGCAAGCGCTTCGCGCCCTGGCCTACAGCCGGAAGAGAGAATTCCCGCGCGGTGGCGCTTCCGGGGTTTTGTTACACTGACCCACTTCGGAGGTCATGTGCATGGAGCGGGCAGGCGAGAGGCGTGCGGCGGGGGGGCGGCATGTGGCGGGGGGGCGGAGGCCGCGCCGACGGGAGACGTGGGACCTGACGACGCCGCGAGTGGGACAAGTGGTGGGCGGCTACCGGCTGGAGGCGCGGCTGGGAGAGGGAGGCCAGGGGACGGTGTTCCGGGCCCGGCGCGGCGGCCGGTTGTACGCCATCAAGTTCCTCTCCCTGGAAATGGAGGAACGCGCCTGGCGTGAGCTGGAGGTGTGGTTGCGGTTGCGGCGTGTGGGCGAGGTACGGCTGGAGGGCTGTGGCCGGTGGCCCGCCAGGACGCCACGCTTCCTCTTCATCGCCATGCCGTACGTGCGCGGGCGCCCGCTGGATGTGTGGGCCCGGGTGCGCAACCCCACGGCATGGGAGGTGGTGCGCGTGGTGCGGGAGGTGGCGCGGCAGCTGATGCCGGTGCACCGGGCCAACGTCGTGCACCGGGACGTCAAGGCCGCCAACGTGCTGGTGCGGCGCGAGGACGGGCGAGCGGTGCTGGTGGACTTCGGCCTGGGCACGTACCCGGGGGCGCTCGACATCACCCATCCCCTGGCGATGCCGGGCACCCCGCTCTACCGCAGTCCCGAGATGCTGCGCTTCCGGCGCGAGTACGCGGGGTCGGAGCGTTATCAGGCGCGCGCCTCGGACGATCTGTGGGCGCTGGGCGTGCTCCTCTACTGGCTGCTGACGGGAAGCCATCCCTTCGACGTGGAGGAGCCGGAAGCGGACGCGGGCGCCCTGGCCAACATCATCCTGCGCCGCGAGCCCCAGCCACCCCACGCGCACAACCCGCGCGTGCCCCGGGTGTTGAGCGAGCTGTGCCTGCGCATGCTGGAGAAGTCTCCCGAGGCCCGCTTCCAGGACGCCGAGGCCGTGGGCGCGGAGCTGGAGGCGGTACTGGCGGAGGCGGACGGCTCGTGGGACGTGGCACTGTGCGAGACGTGGAGCCCGGGCGATGCCTCCACCCCACAGGAGGTGCTGTTGGGCCTGGGGGAGTGGCGGGAGCGGGCACGGCGGCTGGTGGCGTACGCGCGGCGTTACCCCCGGCGCGGGCGGCCCCTGTCCCTCGCGGCGGCGTCCACGCAGTCGGGCTCACGGGAGGCGGAAGCGGAGCCCGCGTCCACACCGTCGCGAGCGCGGGGCCGCCTTCGCCGTGTGGGGGCGTGGGGCTTCGTCCTGGGGCTGGGTCTGCTGGGGGCGTGGGTGGCGCTCCTCGTCCCCTCCCGTCCCGAGCCCGAGGCACCGAGGGTGACTCGCGAGGTGGTTTCCGTTCCCACCATGCCCGAGGTCACGGGAACCGGCCAGGAAGTGGCGCGGCCAGGGAAGCCGCCGGATGGTGATGGAGGCGCGGCAACCCACGGGGCGGCAACACCCGCGCCCGTCGCCAGCGCGACGCCCCGGAAGGACAGCACGCGCGTGAAGACTCCCAAGCAGGCCACTTTCTCTCCGAAGCAGCAGGACAAGCAGGGCACGGTGCTCGACTCCGTGGCCCGTGCGTGCGCCACGGCCTATGCGGTGGGGCAGGTCGCCTGCGCCAGTCCCGAGGCCCAGTTGCGGCCCACGCTTCCGCGCCTGCCTCCCCCCGCCGATTGCCCCGCCGGCTCCGAGGAGTCGATGCGCGCACTGGGGCTGGGCATCGGGGCCCGCGAGATATTCGCCTTCCATACGGAAGGCGCGATGCCCATCACCGTGCGCCCGGGTCCGGTCACGGTCGAGTTGAGCCGCGATTGGGTGAAGATGGATGGGCCCGTGCGCTTCACCGGGGAACTTCTCTTCGGGCAAGGCCGTGTCTACGGCCGCTTCACCCAGGCCCATACGCAGGACGGACAGACCCATACCGTCTGCTTCGACCTCTACGAGGTTGAGGAGGACAACGAACGCGGTGCGCTGATGGAGCCTGGCAGCGGGTCGGACACGGCGAGGATCTGGTCCACGGTGGAACTGCGCGCGGTGAGACGCTTCGAGTAGGTCGACTCTGGAGGTCTCGTCCTGATGTTTGCCCGCTCTCCGTCCGTGGCCCTGCTCCTCATCCTCCAGTCGAGTGCCCCGGCGCTGGCGCAACCCACCACTGCTCCCGGGGAACTGACGGGGGTGCCCCGTTTCTCGGTGACAGCGGACGCTCCCCGCGAGGTGCGTGAGGTTCGCATTGGTCCGGGACTCGGTACCTTGTTCGTATTCGACACGCCCGTGCAGCGTGAGGGGGTCGTGGTCCAGGAGCGTGGACACTTCCGGCAGGTCTCGTTGTCGGAGGATGGGCTCCTGCTCACCCTTCTGCCTTCAGGCGAGCTGCCGTTGGGCAGACGGTTGGAGTTGACGGTGCGCTTCACGGATGGGGCGCCGCCCACGAGCGTGGACTTCGTGCTGGTGGTCTCCCCCCGGGCCGAGCCGCAGGTGGAGGTGTACCGCCTGCCACGCCCTGGTGACTCGTACCGGCGGGAAGCGGAGGAAGCCCAGACGCGGTTGCAACAATGCCAGACGGAGTTGAGGCAAGACCGCGCGCGGCGTGACGCACCCCGGGGCCTCATGGGCCTGCTCGCCTCGGAGCAGATGGGGAGGGAGGGTATCCCCTCCATGGGCATCACCAAGGACGTTACCCTTCGCGCCGGAGAAGCCTTTCGCGTGGAGCAGGCCGTGAGCTACCGCGCGACGGGTGGAGTGGACGGGGCGCGCGTGGTGCGGCTGGCGGTGGAGTTGGTGTTACGGAACAAAGGCACCCAGCCCTGGACACCCGCGCACGCGGAACTGGTGGGGCAGGGCAGGCGGTGGGCGGCGGACATGTGGGCGCCGGAGCCGATTGCGCCTGGAGAGGTGCGCCGCGTGCTGGTGGAGTTGACGGTGGGCGAGGCTCACGGCCCCTACCTCCTCCAGCTCTGGGACGAGAGCGGGACACGGACGGTCACCCTCTCGGGCGTGACGTTTCCGTAGTGCCGGAGGGCTTCCTCGGCCTCGGGATAGGAGCGATGTGGATGTCCTTCGAGCTTTCCACGCCACGACTTGTCGAACTGGTTCACCAGTATTACCCGGCCAATCTCCTCTCCACCGAGAAGGGCTACGATGAGTCAGCGCAGTACCAGCGGCTGATATGGGCTCGGCAGGATGCCGTGAAAAACTCCGGGCCGTGGAAACACCTGCTGTCCCAGCTCCGGGAGGCCCTTCCGGACTGCAAGGTGGAGGATTGGAGCGTTCTCTTCTCCAATGACAACTGCTGGCGTGTCCGGGTGTACCTGCCCGAGCTGCAACTTGAGGGCGGAGGCCGCGAGTTCCGGGCCATCGTGGTCCTCGTCAGCATTCTGGCTCCGGTGTACGTGCTCTACAGTTCCTTCCGCCGGCATATGGGGGGCAAGGGGGAGGAACCGACGCTCTTCTACGAGGACGTGCCGGAGACGAAGCCCTTCGCAGACAGGCTGGGGGCGCTGGTGAGAGCGGAGCTGGGCGTGCGGCCCTTGCCTCCCGAAACGCTCTTCACTCCGGTTCCCGACATCCAGTGCCGTCACAGGCTTCTGGGTGAGGCACGGCTCATCGACTGTCTGTTCACCGACGATCGCTGGTAGTCAGGGGACGGTTCGCGCCGGGCGGCGGCCGTGCGGACATCGGGCCGTGCGCCTGCTCGCCCCGTGTTCACGCCGCTTCCCAGGCGCCATCTTCCCGAGGGCGCGGGAGTCTCATGAGGCTGGGAAATATGCAGCGGCTGTCGAGGTCGGGTGCGCCGCCGCAGTTGCCAGGCCTCTTCGGGTTCATGGTCTCGGTGGGGGCCACGATGGTCGGCCTGCTCCTGACCGGACTGCTCGCGCCGCTGCTCGGAGGCCCCTTCTTCCTGTTCGCCCTGGCGGCCGTGGCCTTGAGCGCCCTGTACTGCGGGTTGGGCGCGGGTCTGCTGGCCACGTTGTTGGCTGGAGGGGGCTTCTGCTTCTTCTTCTTTCCCCCCATCGGCAGCTTCCACGTCCAGGACACCCGCGACGTTCTGCGGCTCGTCATCTTCCTGGGAGTCTCCGCGTTGATGAGCGGGGTGGGGTCCTCCCTGCGCCAGAGCCTGATGCGCACGAGGACGCGGCTCGCGGAGCGGGAGCGGATGGACCAGGAGCTGCGAAATGCCCATGAGCGCACCGCCGAGCTCCTGGAGAGCACCAGTGATGCCTTCTTCTCGGTCGATCGTCGGTTCCACTTCACCTATCTCAACCCGCCGGCCGAGCGGGTGCTCGGCCGCAAGAGAGAGGCGCTGATGGGCAGGAGTCTCTGGGCGGAGTTCCCGGAGGTCGTGGGCTCCTCGTTCCAGCAGGAGTACCAACGAGCCATGGACATGGGGCGGCCCACGCAGTTCGTGGAGTTCTATGCGCCCCTCCAGGCGTGGCTGGAGGTTCGCGCGTTCCCCACCCGGAACGGGCTGTCCGTCTTCTTCCGCGATGTCTCCACGCGCCGCGCGGCCGAGGAGGCGCTGCGCGAGAGCGAGGAGCGGTTCCGGCTCCTGGTCGAGGGTGTGAGGGACTACGCCCTCTTCGCGCTGGACCCCGAGGGCCGCATCACCTCGTGGAACACGGGGGCGGAGCGGCTCAATGGCTGGAAGGCCGAGGAGATCATCGGGCAGCACTTCAGCCGGTTCTACCCGCCGGAGGAACTCCCGAGCGACAAGCCCATGCGGGAGCTGAGGACGGCGGTCGAGATGGGGCGATACGAGGAGGAGGGCTACCGCGTGCGCAAGGACGGGACGCGCTTCTGGGCGAATGTCGTCATCACGCCCCTGTGGGACGCGGCGGGCTCGTTGCGCGGCTTCGCCAAGGTGACGCGGGACGTGACGGTCCGACGCGCGACAGAGCAGGCCCTGCGCGAGAGTGAGCAGCGCTACCGGCTGCTCGCCTCCGAGCTGGACCAGCGCGTGCGGGAGCGCACCGCGCAGCTCGCGGAGACCAACCGCGAGCTGGAGTCCTTCTCCTACTCCGTCTCGCATGATCTACGGGCACCTCTGAGGGGCATCGACGGCTTCTGCGAGGCGGTGGAGGAGGATGAGGAGAGCACCCTGTCGCCGGCCGCCCGGGGCTATCTGGCGCGTGTGCGGCGGGCGAGCGCGCGCATGGGGCAGCTCATCGACGATCTTCTCAGGCTCTCGCGCCTGTCGCGCCTGGAGCTCCGGCGCGAGCCGGTGGACCTCACGGCACTGGCGCATGCGGTGGTGGCGGAGCTGGCCGCCCGGGGGCCCGAGCGCGGCGTGGAGGTGCGGATACAACCCGACCTCCGGCTCGACGCGGACCCCCGGTTGGTGCGCGTCCTGCTGGAGAACCTCCTGGGCAACGCCTGGAAGTTCACCCAGCGGGTGGAGCGGCCCCGCATCGAGCTGAGCGCGACCCCGCGGGAGGGGCGGACCCTCTACTGTGTGCGGGACAACGGGGTGGGCTTCGACATGAAGTACGCGGACAAGCTGTTCGGACCCTTTCAGCGGCTCCACGAGGCGAGGGACTTCCCAGGCACCGGCATCGGTCTGGCCACCGTGCAGCGAGTGGTCCACCGCCATGGCGGGCAGATCTGGGCCGAGAGCGTACCGGGCCAGGGCGCCGCCTTCTTCTTCTCGCTCGAGCCACTCGCTCCCGAGGGAGGTTTCGTGTGAGTGGACGTCCCCTGCGCGTCCTGTCGGTGGAGGACTCCGCGGATGATACCGAGCTCATCATGCTGACCCTGCGCAGGGGCGGCTTCGTGCCCTCCTTCGAGCGGGTGGCCACGCCGGAGGAGATGCGAGAGGCCCTCCATCGGCGCCCCTGGGACATCATCCTCGCCGACTTCAAGATGCCCCGCTTCTCCGGCCCCGAGGCGCTGGAACTCTTGAAGGCCGAGGGGCTGGACGTGCCCTTCATCATCGTCTCCGGCCGCGTGGGCGAGGACGTGGCCGTCGAGTCCATGAAGGCGGGCGCGCAGGACTTCTTCCGCAAGGACAACCTCACGCGGCTCCCCGTGGCGGTGGAGCGCGAGCTGCGCGAGGCGGAGCGACGGCGCGAGAGCCGCCGGGTGTCGGCCGCCCTGCGCGCGGCGGAGCACCACGAGGGCTTGCTGCTCGACAGCATCAAGGACTACGCCATCTTCCGGGTGAGTCCCGAGGGCATCCTCCTCACGTGGAACCCGGGCGTCGAGCGCGTGAAGGGCTACACGGCCAGCGAGTTCATCGGTCAGCATTTCTCCATCCTCTTCACGCCCGAGCAGCGCCAGCGGGACGAGCCCGCGAGCGAGCTGCGGCAGGCCGCGACCGAGGGCATCTTCCAGGGCGAGGCCGTGCGCCTGCGCAAGGGGGGCATTCCCTTCGAGGCCGACGTGGTGCTGCGGCCCATCCACGACGAGCGGGGCAGGGTGACTGGCTTCGTCAAGGTGACGCGCGACGTCTCCGTCCGTAAGCGGCAGGAGCGCCAGCTGCGCTTCCTCTCCGAGGCGAGCACCCTGCTGGTGAGCTCCCTGGACATGAAGGAGACGTTCTCCCGCCTGACCCGGCTGGCCGTGCCCATGCTCGCCGATCTGTGCGCGGTGGAGACGTTGGCGGACGACGGCTCTCTGGCGTTGGTCGCCGTGGCGCACCGCGACCCGGCCCAGGAGGCCCTTGCGCGCGAGCTGCGCCGCCGTTTCCCGCGTCGGCCCGAGACGCCTCACGGCGTGATGCGGGCGATTCGCTCCGGCAAGCCCGAGCTGATGAACGACATCCCGGAGGCCCTCTTCATGCAGGACGCGAAGGGGGATGCCGAGCGGCTGCGCGCCTTCAAGCGGCTGGGCCTCAGGAGCTTCCTCGTGGTGCCGCTCCTCGCGCGCGGCAGGTGCATCGGGGCCCTCTCGTTCGCCTCTATGGAGTCGGGCCGCCGCTACGGCGAGGACGACCTGCACCTCGCCGAGGAGCTGGCGCGGCGTGCCGCCCTGGCGCTCGACAACTCCCTGCTCTACGAACGAGCGCAAGAGGCCATCCGCCTGCGCGACGAGTTCCTCTCGGTGGCCTCTCACGAGCTGAAGACGCCGCTCACACCCTTGCAGATGAAGCTCCAGGCCCTGCGCCGCGAGGCCGAGGCAGCACCCCAGTCCTCCCTCCCCGCGGACCGGGTGATCCGCCACCTTCAAATGGCCGAGAGCCAGGTGCGCCGATTGGGCACCCTGGTCCATGCGCTCCTGGACGTCTCGCGCATCAGCGATGGGCCGCTCGCGCTCGACCTGGAAGAGCTGGACCTGACCGCGCTGGTCCGCGAGGTCGTCACCCGGTTCGAGGGACAGGCACTCAAGGCGAGCTGCCCGGTGGAGGTCCATGCACCGGGTCCGGTGGTGGGGAAGTGGGACCGGATGCGGCTGGACCAGGTGCTGACGAACCTCCTGTCCAACGCCCTGAAGTACGGCCCGGGCAAGCCCATCCACCTGCGCGTCGAGTCCCACGAGGGACGTGCGACGCTGACGGTGCGCGACGAGGGCATCGGCATCCATCCCGAGCACCTCTCACGCATCTTCGACAAGTTCGAGCGGGCCGTGTCCGAGCGGCACTACGGTGGACTGGGCCTGGGCCTGTACATCGTCCGGCAGATCGTCGAGGCGCTGGGCGGGAGCATCACCACGCGGAGCACTCCCGGGGAGGGGGCCACGTTCGAGATCTCCTTGCCCCTCTCCCAGGAGCGGCGTGCGAACCCTGGGGAGGAAGCGAGCGGCCCGCTGTGTTAAGCGGGGACGGTCGCATGCGCGCGCGGAATCAAGACCCCCCCTCCTCCTTCGGCGAGGCCCCCGAGGGCTACGTCGACCTCCCGTTCGTCGTCGAGCCGAACTACGCCGGCTGGCGGTTGGATCGCTACCTCGCCGAGAAGATCCGCCGCCTCTCGCGCGAGCGGCTCCACGGCATCATCCAACGCGGTGTGCTGTGCGAGGAGCGTCGGCTCAAGCCCTCCACGCCCGTGTACCCCGGCCTCACCTTCCGCATCCGCCGCCCCGCCAGCCAGGAGCCGGAGACGCCCACCGCGCTCCCCGTTCTCTTCCAGGATGACTGGCTGCTCATCCTCGACAAACCCGCCGGCCTCCCCATCCACCCCACCGCCCGCTATCACAAGGGCACCCTCGTCTCCCTGCTGCGCGAACGCTTCGGAGAGGCCTTCGCCGAGCCCGCCCACCGCCTCGACCGGGAGACGAGCGGCGTCGTCGTCTGCGGGCGCACCACCGAATCCTGCCGCGTCCTCGGCCGGCTCTTCGTCTCCCGCGATGTCCACAAGGAGTACCTCGCCCTGTGCGAGGGCCACCCGCCCGAGGACTCCTTCCACGTGGACGCGCCCATCGCCGAGGGCACCGAGCTCATCCGCATCGCCGTGCGCATCGACCCCGTGGCGGGCAAGGAGAGCCGTACCCGCTTCCAGGTGCTCCAGCGCTTCTCCCGTGACGGCGCGCCCTTCGCCCTGCTGCGCTGCTTGCCCGAGACGGGACGCCAGCATCAAATCCGCATCCACCTGCGCGAGGCCGGCTTCCCGCTGGTGGGCGACAAGATGTACGGCCCGGACCCCGGCTACTTCGACCGCTTCAGCAAGCGCTGCCTGGAGCCCGAGGCCTGGGTGCGCCTGCGCCTGCCACGCCACGCCCTCCACGCCGCGCACATCTCCTTTCCCCACCCGGGTACCGGGCGGAGCGTCTCCTTCGAGTCGCCCCTGCCCGAGGACCTCCAGGACTTCATCGCCGGCCGGCCCGTGGCCCTGGCGCCTCCCTCCGATCCGGACGCCCCATGAGCAACGCGCTCCAGAAGCTCCAGCAGCTCCGCTCCCTGATGACCGGGCACACCAACCGGCACGAGGAGCGGCGCATCCTCGACCTGTTGGGTGAGACGACCGCCGCCGAGCTCAACCACCTGCTGCTCAACGTGGACCTGGAGGCGTTGCTCCGCGACGTGGACGATCGCGTCGTCGGCCCGGACCACCGCACCGAGCTGCTGGAGTCGTTGTGCGTGAAGCGGGCGCGCGAGCTGGGACTTCCGGTGCGTGCCTCCCTCGTCACCGCGCTCCAGAAGGGGAAGACCGAGGCCCTCGCCGAGCGCATGCTGCGGGCCCTGTTCCTCGGCCTGCCCGGTCGTGAGCTGACGGAGTTCAAGAACCTGCTCGACGGCCGTGGCAACTCCCACGACCTCCAGCAGCTCGTCTTCCACGACATCGACGACGCGCTCATCCGGCAGGACATCCTCACGCACATCCACCGTGAGGCGGAGCTCGCGCCCAGCGGCGAGAACAAGGTGCTGAGCGACATCGACGACACCTTCCTCGCCAACTGGAAGGACACCCGCTACCCGCGGAAGACCATCTACCCGGGGGTGCTCCAGTTCTACCGGGAGTTGGATAGAGGGCCGGGGCTCATCCCCGGGCGCGAGGGAGATCTCACCTTCATCAGCGCTCGGCCCCAGGATCCGCTCGGGCTCATCGAGGACCGCACGCTCGCCACCCTGCGCGAGCATGGGGTGTCCTCGGCGGTGATGCTCTCCGGCGCATTCACGCACCTGCTTGGCAACGCGCGCATCGCCGCCATGAAGTTCGAGAACTTCAGCCGCTACATCCAGCTCTATCCCGAGTACGGCTTCGTCTTCACCGGCGACAGCGGTCAGGGCGACGTGGTCTTCGGCGAGCAGCTCCTCTCCTCCTGGCCGGAGCAGGTGCGCGCCGTGTTCATCCACGACGTGGTCGATACCCCCGAGCCCGTTCGTCTGTCGTGGCGCGACAAGCGCGTCTTCTTCTTCGACACGTACGTGGGCGCCGCCGTGGAGGCCTTCTCGGTGGGCGTCATCGCTCGGGATGGGGTGGGGCGCGTCGCTCTCGCCACCCGGGAGGAGCTGGCGCGGGTGCCGTTTGGCTCCGAGGCCCAGCGCGCCGCTCGGCTGGCCGAGCTGGAGAGGGACCTGCGGCGCGCGGAGGCCCTCCTCCCCGTCCGGTAAGGGAGCGAGCAAGGGTCTCCTGCGAGGGGATGCCGCGATTCCCATCTTGCATGTGAAGAGCAAGGACGGGCACCGGCTGGGCAAGGTCATTGGCCTGGCGACGGATGCCTGCTAGGGCATGCACATCGTCCAATTCCTGTTGCCGCTGCGCGACAACGAGCGGCGCCCTTTCGCCCGGGCGGACTTCGACAAGGTCCGCACCGAGCTCACCGATCGTTTCGGCGGTGTCACCGCCTTCCTTCAGTCCCCGGCCCTGGGCGCCTGGAAGGAGGAGGGCGAGACGGTGCGGGACGAGATGGCCCTCTTCGAGGTCATGGTGGACCCGCTCGACCGCGCGTGGTGGAGCGGCTACCGCTCGGAGCTGGAGCGTCGTTTCCGGCAGGAGCGCGTGGTGATGCGGGCGCTCGGGGCGGAAACGCTTTGAGCCTCGTCACAAAAGCGCGGGCCCCACTCTTCCGCTGGGAAGGAGGGAGTGCCCATGCTGGTGCTGAGGACCCAACGCCTGCTGCTCCGTCCCTTCATCCCGGAGGACGAGGACGCGCTCTTCGGCTTCTGGAACGACCCGCATGTCCGCCGCTACCTCTGGGATGACCGGCTCGTGTCGCGCGAGGAGGTGCGGGAGCAGCTCGCCCTCAGCGAGCGCGACTTCCGCGAGCGGGGCTATGGCGGGTTCATGCTCGCCCTCGCGCAGTGGCCGGGGGTGCTCATCGGCTTCTCCGGGCTGCGGCGCATCCCTGGCGGCGAGGCGGTGGAGCTCCTCTACGGCCTCTACCAGAACTTCTGGGGCCGGGGCCTCGCCACCGAGGCCGCCCGGGCCGTGCTCCGCTTCGGTTTCGAGGAGGCGGGGCTGGAGGAGATCCTCGCCGGGGCGGACCGCGACAACACCGCGTCCGTGCGGGTGATGGAGCGGCTGGGCATGTCGTCCGCTGGCGACTACTACCGGCTCCGACGGGAGGATTTCGTCATCGCCCCTTGAGGCGCACGGTACCGAGCTTCGCTTCCTGCTGCTGGCAGGCCTCCGGCGACTCGGAGACGCCGAGGTCCACCCGGCGCGACACCTTGGCGCGCGTGAGACTCTGGAGCCGGAGCTCGCAGTGCGAGGGGTCACCGAAACGGTCGTAGTGGAGGGCGTAGAAGGTGTCCGGCTCTCGTGGCAGCACGCCCACCTGGTCGAGCAGCATGTCCCCGGCGCCGGCCGTCCAGTCGAGATCCGCGGCGAGCCGGGCCTTCAGCTTGCCGTCGAGGCTCCACACGCAGACGTCCGTCTTCCCCTCGCTGCCCGCGCGGGCGTCGCCGTAGGTGATGAGGCGGTCCCCGGAGAAGCGCGCGTTGGTGCCCGACACGCACGGCAGCCGCGGCAGCGCCAGCTTGCGCTTGCCGTCGAGGTTCACGAGGCCCACGAAGCGCTGGTAGCGGTCGTTCTTGCGCTCGTTCTGGGCGAGGAAGAGGACGGGCTTCGCCGGGTGCACGTCGAAGCCGAGCACGTGCTGGTAGAGCGCATGGCGCTTGCCGGCGCGTGAGACCTCGAGCACGTACGAGAAGTCACTCGCGCAGCCGAACTGGTAGTAGGTGAGCACGAACGGGGCGGGCAGGGTGCGGACCCGTGCGTTCTCCTGTTCCCAGCCGTTGATGTTCATCTGCTCGCCGGTGGGCAGCTCGTGGAGCCGCGCGGGCGTGCCGCCAGTGTCGACGGGTTGGGTGGGCGTCTCGCCCGGGATGAAGTTCTCCGGCTGGCAGGGCGCCGGCTGGGCCGGTGCCGGCTGCGCCACGGGGGCCCGGGCGGTGCGGGGTTGGAGCTCGGCCCAGGCGGTGTCCTTCGATCCGGCGGCCGAGGCGGTGGTGGCCATCAGCAACAGGCCGAGGGGGAGGGCGTCACGGGTCGAAAGGGGCTTCGGCATGGGGTGACTGTATGCGAGGGCGGGCCTGCTCGGGTGCCCCTCCTGGCGGCTGTCGAGCCTGCGCTCGTCGGTGCGCAACGCCGGTCGCATCCGGTGCTCAGCGGGGTTGCAAATTAGTGCTGGTGCAAGGGGACCGGTTGGCCCTGGCTCCGGCCAATGCGAGGAGGATCGCATGTACGTGATAACCGGAGCATCAGGGCATACGGGTTCAGTGGTGGCGCGGTCACTGCTGGAACGGGGAGAGCGGGTCCGCGTCGTTCTTCGTGACGAGTCCAAGGCCAGCGCCTGGCGGCAGTGGGGCGCCGAGGTGGTGCTGGCGGACCTGCACGATGCCGCCGCGCTGACCCTGGCCATGATGGGCGCACGAGGCGCCTACCTGCTGTTGCCTCCTCCCCCGCCCTCGAGCACGGGTGTAATGGAGGACCGTCTGCGCATGGTGGATGCGATGCGGCAGGCGGTGAAGGCGAGCGGGGTGCCTCACTTCGTGCTCCTCTCCTCGATGGGCGCGCAGCACGCCGAGGGCACGGGCCTCGTGAAGACGCTCCACCTCGCGGAGCGGGACCTGGGGGCGCTCGGCGTGCCGATGACGATCCTCCGCGCGGCCTACTTCATGGAGAACTGGAGCTTCGCCTTGCCCCCAGCGGTGGAGGCGGGAGTGCTGCCGAGCTTCTTCGGGCCGTCGGATCGTCCCATCCACATGGTGGCGACGCGGGACATCGGCGAGGTGGCGGCGCGGATGCTGCTCGAGCCCGCGCTCAGCCGGCGCGTGGTGGAGCTGACGGGCCCGGTGGACTACAGCCCGGACGAGGTGGCGGACACTGCCGCACGGCTGCTCGGCCGGCCGGTGCACGTGGAGGAACACAACGTGGCGGCGATGGTGCCCATGCTGGAGGAGCTCGGCTTCTCGGGGGAGCTGGCGCACCTGGTGATGGAGCTGACCGAGGCCATCAACCGCGGCCATGCCGTCTTCGAGCGCCCCCGGCAGTTCGCGCGGGGCCGGACGACGCTGGACGAGGTATTTGGCGGCATGCTGCGGGCCATGAAGGCCCTCCCGCACCTGGGCTTCGGCGCGGAGGAGAGCACGAGCGTCTCCCAGTAGAGCCGGCCGAGGCCCCCAGTCCCGTGTCCGGGTGCTGGGGGCTCGGACTCACCCGGAGAAGGCGTCGAGGCTCAAGCCGTCGCGAGCTTCGGGGAGGACTCCGCCGGGGAGGCCGCCACCCCGAGGTGGCCCGTGAGGTACTTGCCGGAGAAGCAGGCGGTGCAGAAGGTGTTGCGCTCCCGGTCACCCACCGCGCTGCCCAGGCCCTCGAGCGTGATGTAGCCCAGCGAGTCCGCCGTCACGTAGCGGGCGATCTCCTCCACGGAGTGGCTGGAGGCGATGAGCTCCTGCCGGCTCGGCGTGTCGATGCCGTAGAAGCAGGGCCACTGCGTGGGCGGCGAGGAGATGCGCAGGTGCACCTCCAGCGCTCCGGCGGCCTTGAGCATCTTCACGATCTTGCGGCTGGTGGTGCCGCGCACGATGGAGTCGTCCACCACCACCACGCGCTTGCCCTTGAGCACCTGGCGCACCGCGGACAGCTTCAGCTTCACGCCGAAGTGACGGATGGACTGCTGGGGCTCGATGAAGGTGCGGCCCACGTAGTGGCTGCGGATGAGGCCCACGTCGTACGGAATGCCGCTGGCCTGCGCGTAGCCGATGGCCGCGGGCACGCCCGAGTCGGGCACGGCGATGACCAGGTCCGCCCCGGGCGTCGGCTGCTCCTTGGCGAGCTGCCGGCCCAGCTCCTTGCGCGTCTCGTACACGCTCAAGCCGAAGAGCACCGAGTCCGGCTTGGCGAAGTACACGTGCTCGAAGATGCACCGGCCCAGCTTCGTGGGCGGGAAGGGCTGGCTGGCGTGCAGACCGCCCTCGTCGATGACCACCATCTCGCCGGCCTCTATCTCCCGGATGAACTCCGCCTCGATGAGGTCCAACGCCGTCGTCTCGCTGGCCAGCACCCAGCTGTTCT
>NZ_DASVWK010000103.1:0-3971 GCF_036389735.1 Archangium sp.
GGGGGTGGCCCTGGTGCTCTCGTTCGCCGCCATGGCCGCGAGCTACACCCGCGGGCAGATGCAGCGGCTCGTCGTCGAGGTGGCTCGCGAGCAGACGCACCGCACCCGCCTGGGCCGCTACTTCTCCCCCGAGGTCGCCCGCCGCATCCTCGAGGCCGGCGCCGGCTCGGGCCAGGGCGAGCACCGCGAGGTGACGCTCCTCTTCGCCGACATCCGTGGCTTCACCTCCATGTCCGAGCGCATGGAGAGCCCCCAGGTGGTCCGGCTCCTCAACGAGTACCTCGCGCGCATGGTCGAGGTGGTGTTCCGCCACGGCGGCACGCTCGACAAGTTCATGGGCGATGGGATTCTCGCCTACTTCGGCGCCCCCCTGGACCTGCCCGGCCATCCCCAGGCCGCGGTGGCCTGTGGGCTCGCCATGCTCGAGGCCCTGGAAACCCTCAACGCCGAGCGGCGCTCCCGGGGCGAGGAGCCCCTGCACATCGGCATCGGCGTGCACACCGGGAGTGTCGTCGTCGGCGACGTCGGCCCCGAGCAGCGCCGGGAATACACCGTGATTGGCGACGCCGTGAATCTCGCCAGCCGCATCGAGGGACTCACCAAGAAGGTCGGCGTGTCCATTCTCGTCTCCGAGGCCACCCGCGTGCGCTGTGGCGAGGAGCTCCACTTCGAGGCGGCGGCGCCACTGCCCGTGGCCGGGAAGGTGGAGCCCGTGGCCACCTTCGTTCCCACTGGCAAGGTCCTCCGCGCCATGGGGTGACGGGGGAGGGGTTGACGCGGGCTCGACCCTCGGCCCGCGTCACCCTCTGTCCGGCTCAGTAGGCCTTCGAGAAGACGATCCGGCCCGGCGACGGCTCTCCCGTCACCACGCACTTGCCCGCCTCCTGCTTCTGCGCGAACGGCCGGTTGCGCGTCGTCAGGCCCGTCTCCTCCTTGATGCGCGCCTCCACCTTCGCGTCCCCGTTCCAGTGCGCCAGCAGGAAGCCCGCGTCCGCCTTCTCCTTCATCTCCTCGTAGCTGTTCACCTCGAAGGTGTTCGCGTCCCGGAACGTCCTCGCCTTCTCGAGCAGATCCTTCTGCATCTGCTCCAGCATGTCCTGGGCCTTCGCCACCGCCTGGTCCAGCGGGATGAACTCCTTCTGGCGCACGTCCCGGCGCACCATCACGCACGAGCCCTTCGCCAGATCCTTCGGGCCCAGCTCCACCCGGAGGCACGTGCCGATCAGCTCGTGCTCGCTGTACTTCCAGCCCGGGCTCTTGGTGTCGTCGTCGTCCACCACCACGCTCAAGCCCGCCTTCTTCAGGTCCGCGGCCAGCGCGTGCGTCTTCTCCAGCACCTGCGTCTTCTCGGCGTCCGTCGCCTTGCCGGCGATGGGGATGATGACGACGTGCGTGGGCGCCAGCCTCGGCGGCACGATGAGGCCCGCGTCATCCGAGTGCGTCATGATGAGGCCGCCGATGAGGCGCGTGGACACCCCCCACGACGTCTGCCACACGTGGTGCTGCTTGCCGTCACGGCCCTGGAACATCGTGTCGAAGGCCTTGGCGAAGTTCTGCCCCAGGTTGTGGCTGGTGCCCGCCTGCAGCGCCTTCTTGTCCTGCATCATCGCCTCGATGCTGTACGTGCGCAGCGCGCCGGCGAACTTCTCCGACTCCGTCTTGCGCCCCGTCATCACCGGCATCGCCATGTAGTCCTCGGCGAACTTCCGGTACACCTCCAGCATCTGCAGCGTCTCCTTCTCCGCGTCCTCCTCCGTCTCGTGGCAGGTGTGGCCCTCCTGCCAGAGGAACTCGGTGGTGCGCAGGAACAGGCGCGTGCGCATCTCCCAGCGCATCACGTTCGCCCACTGGTTGATGAGCAGCGGCAGGTCCCGGTAGCTCTGGATCCACTTGGCGAAGCTGCGGTTGATGATCGTCTCCGACGTGGGCCGGATGACGTAGGGCTCCTCCAGCTTGGCCCCGCCCGCGTGCGTCACCACCGCCAGCTGCGGGTTGAAGCCCTCGACGTGCTCGGCCTCCTTCTTCAGGTAGCTCTCGGGGATGAGCAGCGGGAAGTAGGCGTTCTTGTGGCCCAGGTCCTTGAACATCTTGTCGAGGACCCGCTGCATGTTCTCCCAGATGGCATAGCCATTGGGCCGGATGACCATGCAGCCCTTCACGTCCGAGTAGTCGGCGAGCTTCGCCTTCTGGACCAGGTCCACGTACCACTCGGAAAAGCCCTTCTCGCGCGGTGCCAGCTTCTCGGCCATCTGCTTGAAACCCT
Source organism: Archangium sp. (assembly GCF_036389735.1). Classification (GTDB taxonomy): domain Bacteria; phylum Myxococcota; class Myxococcia; order Myxococcales; family Myxococcaceae; genus Archangium. The sequence continues at coordinate 2,264 of NZ_DASVWK010000103.1, forward strand.
TCGAAAATGAGTGAGGGCCGTTGCCTACGCCAGCCCCCGCCCGGAATCAATGGTTGCGGGCTACTCGCAGCGCTGGGCCTCGTGCCGGCAGTCATGGCCGGAACGGTCCAGCTCCAACTGGTAGAGCGACTGGAGGGCCTCGTTCTCCAGGGACACCCCCACCCGGCGGGGACCCGTGCCCGGCTCGTTGAGGACGATGTCCACCGTCTCCAGGGTGCGCTGGGGCGCCGGGTCGGCCGGGGCGGACTGCACGTCCCGCTGGCTGAAGCGCCGCCAGCTCCCGCCCGTTCCGCCGCTCCCCGTGCCGGCCGCCGTGTAGAAGCCCTGGGCGCACTGGGCCGTCCCTCCCACGAAGCCCGCCTGGTAGATGCGCGCCTGGTGGTTGCCCGAGGCCGCGCACATCCCCGCGGTGGCCCCCGCCTCGAAGCTGTTCCACAGCACGCACCCGTTGACGATGGCCGTGCCGCTGCCCGTCTGCTCGCGCGAGCCGCCGTAGCGCACGTACCAGCCGGCCTCCAGCGCCCCGGCCTCCTGCTCCCCCGTCTTCACCCGCCCGTCGGACTCGAACTGGGACACGTCCACCAGGTGGTTGTCCGTCATCAGGCCGGACGTGTACTTCCCCGTCCCGAAGGGAGCGGCCTCGTACGTCTGGGCCTCGCTATTGGTGTTGAAGGAGCGTGCCGCCTTGGCCCCGTAGCTCCAGAAGCCGTAGAAGCGGTGGGGACTGGTGGCCGGCAGCGGCTTCGTCGTGGCGAGCGGCACCCAGTTGTTCTGGCTCACCCGGCAGCCCCAGCCCGTCCCGGTGCCGTCGCAGGTGTACTCCAGCTTGCCCGAGGCGCTCGCCGTACAGCCGTTCTCCGCGCCGAAGTCCCAGGCGAGCGCCACCTTCGTCGCGCCGCAGGTGGCGCTGGCCGCGGTGCCCGGGGTGGAGGTGCCGCTGGTGTACCGATAGTTGGTGTACTCCGTGCTGGAGCTCCAGGCCGTCGAGCCTCCGCGCTCCACGGTGACGGTCTGACGCGTACGGCAGCCGAGCTGCGCGCACCCCAGCGGGTTGGACAGGCGGCACGTCGCCCCGCCGCTGTCCGCGAGGTTGTAGCGGTCTCCCGTCCCCACGAAGGTGCGCAGGTAACCCGTGTCCGGCTGCACCGTGTTCGAGGTCATGTAGCTGAAGGAGGGCCGCACCGTCTCCGCGTCCGGGGCCTTCACCTGGAAGGCGCGCGCGGCGAACCAGTTCTCCACCCGTCCGCTCGTGGCGCGCTTGCCGGGCTGCCAGAAGCGCACCGTCCACACCTGGCCGCCGTAGTCCGCCACCGTGGCGGTGTCGAAGAGCAGATCTCCATCCGGCTTCGAGCCGACCTGGCCACCAATGTCCATCATCGCCACGCTGGCCGCGAAGGGGTGGCGCAGGTGCTCGGAGCGCTCGGCGCCGTCGCCGTGGAAGAAGCTCCACAGCGTCTCGCCCGTGCGCAGGTCCACCATGGCCAGACCCCGGCCCCGGCTGAGCGAGCGGTCATACCCGCCATTCAGGAAGACGACCCACTGCTCGCGGGCCGCCGTGCCGCCCACCCGCCACGGGCCCTCCGGGTCCGCCATGGCCACCGGGCCGATGGGCGGCGGACGGGGTGAGAAGTGGCCATCGCTCTCGCCGAGCTGGAGCGCGAGCGGGTCGCACGGCTGCGGCCACATCCACAGGAAGTCCCCCTTCTGG
>NZ_DASVWK010000104.1:0-4020 GCF_036389735.1 Archangium sp.
CGGGGAGCGCACGAGCCGCGACGCCGTGGGCACGCGCGTCGTCGTGTCCTACGACGAGGGCGGCCAGCGGGTGGAGCAGGTTCACGAGCTGGGGTTGATGGGCGGGCTCAGCGCCTCGGCGGATCCGCGCCTGCACTTCGGGCTCGGCCGCCACGCGGGCCCGGTCACGGCCTCCATCCACTGGTACGGCGGCGAGGTGCAGACCGTGCGGCTCGAGGCCGACCGCTACCACGTCATCCACCAGCCCGCCGTCACCGCCGGCATTCACGGCGCGGAGTAGGGAGTCCGATGCTTTCCGCCTTGAAGGGAGCCACCGTCCCCTGTGCGTCGCTCACCGAGCGCCAGCGCGGGCAGATGCTGGCGCTGATGCAGGTGTGCTACGCGGGAGTCAGCGCCGAGCGCTTCACCCGGGACCTGACCGAGAAGCAGTTCGTCATCCTGCTGTCCGCGCGGCGCACGGGCGAGCTGGTGGGCTTCAGCACGCTGCGCGTCTCCGAGGAGGAGGTGGATGGGCGGAAGGTGGAGGTCGTCTTCTCGGGCGACACCGTCATCCATCCGGACTACTGGGGACAGAAGGAGCTCCAGGTCCGCTTCGGGCACTTCATGCTCGCGCGCAAGTTGCGCCGCCCGCTGCGCCCGCTGCTGTGGTTGCTGTTGAGCGCGGGCTACAAGACGTACCTGCTGGCGGTGAATCACTTCCCGCGCACGGTGCCTCGCCACGACTGGGAGGCGCCGCCCGAGCGCGTGTCCTTCTTGAGCGCGCTGGCCCGGCGCTGGTTCGGCGCGCAGTACGAGGCGACGCGGGGCACGGTGCGCTTCTCGGGCTCGCACTACCGGGTGAGGGATGGGGTGTCGCCGATCGACCGGGAGGCGGCGGCGCATCCGCACAGCGCGTTCTTCGCGAGGAGCAACCCCGGACACGTGGAGGGCGAGGAACTGGTGTGCCTGGCGGAGATCCGCGTGAGGGACCTGATGTGGGCCCGGACGGAGCTGAGCATGAAGCAGGTTCGCCTGTGGACGCGCCGGGGCCTGAAACTGATGGGAGTGCGCGCCTGATCCTGACTGGCCTCATGGCGGCCCAGGCTCCGTCCGCGCTCCTGTTCCGTCGAGCCCTCTCTCGCCCCGAGCAGGCGCAGGCCGAGTGCCTGTCCCGTGTCCTGAACGCCGTCCGTGACAGCGCACAGGCCACGCGCCTGCCGGGCTTCTCCCGAGTCCGCACCGCGCGCGAGTTCCAGGATGCCGTGCCCGTGTCCACGCCGGACTCGGTCCTCGCGGACATCGAGGCCCTGAAGTCCGGCGGGCCGCGCGTCCTCACCCGCGAGCCCGTGGTGCGCTTCGAGCCCTCGGGAGGATCCTCGGGAGCGTCCAAGTACGTCCCCGTCACCCAGGGGTTGTTGAGCGAGTTCCACCACGCGCTCGCGCCCATGCTGTTCGATCTGCTGGCCTCGCGCCCCGCGCTCCGCGAGGGCCCGAGCTACTGGTCCATCTCGCCCATCGGCCGCAAGCAGGGGCGCACCCCCGGCGGCATTCCCGTGGGCAGTGTCGAGGACTCCGCGTACTTCCCGCGCTTCCTCCAGCCCGCGCTGGCTCGCGTGTTCGCCGTGCCCGGCACCGTGGCTCACCTGCCCGATGTGGAATCGTGCCGGTATGTGACGCTGTGGTTCCTCGTGGCGTGTGAGGAGCTGGCGCTGGTGAGCGTGTGGAACCCGAGTTTCCTCACGCTGCTCATGGACGCCCTGGAGCGGCATGGGGAACGGTTGGCGGAGGATCTGGAGCGCGGGGTGTGCCGGCCTCCTCTCCCGGAGGGAGAGGGAGGAGTCCTCTCGCGCATGCGCTTCACGCCTCGGCCCGAGCGGGCCGCCGTGCTTCGCGAGGTGCTTCGTTCCGGTCTTCAGGCCCGGCTGTTGTGGCCCCGGCTCGCGCTGCTCAGCATGTGGACCGATGCCCAGGCCGCCCACTCCGTCGAGCCCGCGTGCCGCCGCTTCCAGGGCATCGAGGTCCAGGGCAAGGGACTGCTCGCCACCGAGGGTGTCGTCTCACTGCCCCTCTTCGACGCCCCCGCCCCCGTGCTCGCCGTCCGCAGCCACTTCTTCGAGTTCCTCGACCCGGAGCACCCCGACGCACGCCCCTGGCTCGCGCACGAACTCGAGCGGGGCCGCACCTACTCCGTCCTCCTCTCCACCTCCGGCGGCCTGCTGCGCTACCGCCTGGGAGACCTCGTCCGCGTCGAGGGCTTCCACCACGCCACGCCCTGCCTCCGCTTCCTGGGCCGGGCGGATTCCGTCTGTGACCTCGTCGGCGAGAAGCTCGCCGCCACCCGCGTCTCCACCGTGCTCGACGCCACGCTGCCCACCGTGCTCGGCCGGCGCCCCCCCTTCGCCATGCTGGCCCCCGAGTGGGACGCCCATGCTCCTCCGGCCTACCGGCTCTTCGTCGAGACCGACCTGCCCGAGGTGCACCTGGAGGAGGCCGCCCGCGCCATCGAGCGCGCCCTGTGCGAGGGCTACCACTACCGCTACGCCCGCGAGCTCGGCCAGCTCGGGCCCGTGTGCGCCCTCCGCGTCACCGAGGGCACCCGCCGCTACGAGGCCCGCTGTATCGCGCTCGGTCAGCGCGCCGGGGACATCAAACCCACCGACCTTCATCGCCAGGCCGGCTGGTCCGCCTGGTTCTCCCAGCAAGGAGCGATGCGCCCATGAGGAACCCGCTCGACCTCCAGAACCTCGCGCTCGTGACGACTCCCTCCGTGGACCTCGAGGCCGAGGCCGACCTCACCCGCTGTGGAGCCCTCAAGGATTTCTGGTACGTCGCCTGTCTCTCCGCCGAGCTGCCCTCGGGCAAGCCGCTGGCGCGCACCGTCTTCGGCACCAATGTCGTCCTCTTCCGGGACGAGCACGGCAAGCCCGTGGCCCTGCGCGACCGCTGCCTCCACCGCAACGCGCGCCTGTCCGCCGGAGACGTCTTCGACGGCCGCCTCGGCTGCCCGTACCACGGCTGGGTGTATGACGGCTCGGGCGCGGTGGTGGAGGTGCCCTCGCTCGGGCCCAGCCAGTGCGGCGAGGTGCTGGACTCCCAGGGCCATGCGAGCGCGGGCCTGAAGGTGAGGCCGTGCGACCTCGGCAGGCTCCAGCGCTTCGACACGCTGGAGCAGGACGGGCTCGTGTTCGTCTTCATGGGAGGCGACGCCTCGCGCGCCCGCGCCGAGCCCTTCCGCGTGCCCTACTGGGGCCAGCCCGGGTGGACCTGCTACTTCATGGTGACGCGCTTCCCCAACGGGGTGACCAACCTCGTGGAGAACTTCATGGACGTGCCGCACACCCAGTTCGTCCACGCGGGGTGGTTTCGCGACACGCAGAGGAAGCGCGTGCCCGCCACGGTGAAGCGCACCGGGGGCAGCGTGCTCGTCACCTACCAGCAGGAGCAGGACAGCCTCACGGGCCTGGGGCGCCTCTTCAACCCGCGCGGCCAGCCCCTCGTCCACACGGACAAGTACTACGTCCCCAATGTCACCCGCGTGGACTACATGTGGGGCGAGAGCGGCTTCGCCATCAACTCGCAGTGCACGCCCATCGGCCCCACGGACAGCCTCGTCTACACGGCCATCAGCTACCGGTTGCCGCTCGACTTGCCCCACACGCTGGTGGGCCGGGCGCTGCGCCCGCTGGTGAAGTGGTACACCACGCAAGTGATTCGCCAGGACGTGGCCATCATGGGCGTGCAGCGCGAGGGCCTCACCAACGGCCCCGGCGGCGGCGTCTTCACCGGCACCGAGGCGGACCTGCTGCACGCGGACATCGAGTCCTACCGCCAGTGGCTGCGCGAGGGCGCCCCGGGCGAGGGCCCCACCGAGGAGGAGCGCGACATCGTCTTCTGGATTTGAGCCGCGCAAGCCTGCTCTGGCACTCCTCTTGGTGCAACAGATGGCCTAGGGTGCGAGGGGGACGGGAGCTAGAGTCCCTTGTCCGCTTGTCGCTCTAAAAACGGGTATTTGTCGGCTGCTAGGAGCAAATGAATGGATGT
>NZ_DASVWK010000105.1:0-11955 GCF_036389735.1 Archangium sp.
CCAGGCGGTGCCGGTGGCGGTGCCGGTGGCGGTGGGGTCGGCACAGGGCGTGTGAAGCGAGAGGGTGGGAGAGCCCAGACCCACGGAGCCCCAGCACTGCTTGCGCTCCCACCAACCATTGTTGAGCTGGAAGAAGACGCGGTCCGGCGTGGAGATGTAGCCCTGGTTGGCGCCGCTGGAGACCAGTTCCTCGGGCACCACGTCGGTGAGCTGGAGGACGTACCGGATGCCCGCCGGTGGTCCTGGGTCCGCCACGTTCATATAGAGGCTGCTGGGGGAGATCTGCCGCTCCACCCACCGCCCCATGGAATCCGCCACGATGATGAACTCGGAGGTCTTGTACCGGTTGAGCGCCCACGGACACGTCCGGGCCTCCTCCGGGTTGTTCGCGCAATTGGTGGCGGCGCTCGTGGTGGAGTAGTCGAAGAGCTGGCTGGCGGTGTCGGTGGTGCAGAACCCGGTCCCCTCCACCACGTCACAGCTCCCGTTGGACTCGTTGAGCAGCGCCAGCCCCTTCTCCGGGCGCGGGATGGCCTGATCGCCCGCGATCTGGGAGAAGCCGTTGAAGGTGGAATCCGGCCGGGGCAGATCCGTGAGGAAGCCAATCCGATGGGCCTCCGCCACCAGGATGCTGGCGGGAAAGACGTTGCCCAGGCCCGAGCCCGTGCCCACCCGCTGGCCGCGGGGACGGCCGAGCCCGGCCTGCCTCAGCTCCGTGGTGAGCTGCCCCATCACCAGCGCGGCGCTGCGCTTCATCTCCGACATCCGCCGCTGCTCCTGCTGCTGCGTGACGCCGCGGACGAACAGGGCCAGCGCGGCGGACAGCATGATGATGGCCACCACGCTGGTCATCAGCAGCTCGATGAGCGTGAAGCCACGCCCCGAGCGTCCCCGCCTCACCATTTCAACACCACCATGGTCTGGGAGCGCTGGGCGAAGGAGAGGGTGACCGTGGCACGCCTGTACTTCAGGGTGCCGGCGGCTCCACCGACGGCGGTGTCGTCGACTTCGACCACGGAGACCTGACAGGTCCACCCCTCCGGAAGCTTCGACTTCGGAAGCGCCGAGAGGAGACAGCCCTTCTGGGGCACGGCGGGGTCCCACATCGCATCGGAGATGGGCAGCGCGCGGAGCTGCTCCATCTGGTCGACCAGGTGTTGCGTCATGCCCTGGTCCACCACCGCCCGCGTCACGTGCTCGTTGGCCGCCAGGAGGCCCGACAGCACGCTGCCGAGTGCCACCATCAGCACGGCACCGCCCACCATGGCCTCGATGAGCGCATAGCCCCGCTCGCACTTCTGGCTTCGGTCGCTCATGGACAATCCTCCAGGGGAGTCATCTCGCTGATGCACACGGGGCCGTGGGCCATCATCCGGACCGCCAGCTCCTTGCCACTGGGGGCCACCACCTGCAGCAGGGTCTCGCCCTCGCGGACCCGACTGTTCGGCCGCCACTCCGGCATGATTTTCGGCACGCGGACCTGCGTCTTGCCGGGCAGGGGCACCCACTCCACCTCCTCCACCTCGTCCTCCCCCGGCTTGCTCTTCAGATCGATCTCGCAGTCCGGCGTCTTGCGACGCATCAGGCGCAGCCGGTCTCCCGTCTTCCCGACGGTCGTCACCTTGACGGGTTTGCCGGTGGCGGTGGAGTGGATCTCGAGGAAGTGGCACCGCCCCGTCTCTCGCGCCGAGAGCTGGGCTCTCGATGCCGCCGAGGCCACCAATTCCGCCGCCTGACGGCGGTTGTAACGATCCCGCAAGGGCCCGAGCGCCGTCACGGACACCGCCGTGAGCAGCCCGAGAATGCTTACGGTGACCAGCAATTCTATCAGCGTGAAGCCACGCGACCTGTGCTTCATGGGGCCCACACTGTATCCGTTATCCTCACGGGCGTGAATTCCCCGTTCTCTGAGGGGAAACCGCCCGGCTGTCCGCTCCCCGGGACCGCCCCCCCCCACCGACCTGGAACGGCCCGGTCATGGAGGGGGACGTGGTATGTGCTCGCCCCCCTTTTTCCGGAGGACCCACACCCATGCGCATCTTGACCCTCGCCCTGCTCGTCCTCGCCACCGGCTGTGCGACGACCGGCAAGACCGCGGCCCAGCGCGCCGAGGAGATTCGACGCTACCGGGAGCAGAAGCCGACCGACGAGGCGGCCAGCGAGCAGGAGCAGGCCAGCGAGCAGGAGGAGCAGCCCGCGAAGCCGACCCCTCCGACCCCCCCGACGGCGCCCACCCCGCCCACGACTCCGACGGCCGCCGTGACTCCCGGGGCTCCGGCCGCCCCCGCGGAGCCTCTCGGCCCGCGCGCGGGCCTGTTCGGCATCCGCGCCACGCTGCTCGGCAACTCCCTGGCCCAGGGCCAGTCGGCGGGCTCCAGCTCGTCCCTGGGCATCCGCTACTTCGCCGGTGACTCGGTGAGCGTGGACGTGAACGCCGGCTTCGCCTACGCGGCGGTGAAGGAAGTGGACGTCATCGGCCTGTCCCTGGGCCTCGGGCTGAACATCTATGGAGGCACCCGGGAGCTGCCGCTCCGGCCCTTCTTCGCGCTCCAGGGCGCGCTCTCCCAGGTGGGCCGCGGCAACACGAGCGCCAGCGCGGTGTCCCTCGCCGTCGGTGGCGGGGCGGAGTACTGGCTCGCCCCCCGGCTCTCCGTGAGCGCCAGCCTGCTGCTGGGCGTCGCTTCCGTGCCGCAAGAGGACGCCTTCGTCATCGGGACGTTCCAGCCGGGACTGGGCGTGACGCTGTACACCAACTAGGTACCCTCCCCTCCTACCTCGGCCTACCCCGGGCCGGCCCAGCGGACAGCCCGCGGGCCTTCCGCTAACCTCCCCCCGTCTCCCTGGGGGGGACTTCCCTTCCGGATGCCACGCCTTCTCGCGCGCGCCCGGGCGAACACGGAGGAGCACGGATGGCAAGCATCGGCATCATTGGCGCCGGTACGGCGGGGCTGCACCTCGGGCTGAAGCTGCTCGCGAACGGCGTCCCCGTGACGATCTACGCGGAGCGGGACCCGGAGCTGCTCCGCTCGGGCCGGCTGCCCGGCAACGTGGCCCACCACGCGCCCACGCGGGCCCGGGAGCGCTCGCTCGCGGTGAACCACTGGGACAGCCATGACTTCGGCATGTTCCAGGTGAGCGTCAACGTGGGCGGCCCCCAGCCCTTCGGGTTCCGCGGCTACATGGACGACCCGAGCCTCTTCGTGGACTACCGTCTCTACCAGCCGCGCCTCCTCGAGGACTTCATGGAGCGGGGCGGCCAGCTCATCATCGACCCGGTGGACGCGGCGGGCGTGGAGACACTCGCGAGGCAGCATGATCTGGTGGTGGTGGCCACCGGGCGCTCCGGGCTGACCGCGCGCTTCCCGCGCATCCCCGAGCTGTCGCCCCACACCCGCCCCGCGCGCCGGCTCTTCGCCGCCCTCCTGCGGGGCGTGCGCGCCCCTCGGCCCACCGGACTGAGCTACAGCATCTCGCCCGGCCATGGAGAGATCTTCGAGGCGCAGATGATCACCCCGCACGGCCAGATGCCCTGCTTCCTCGCCGAGGCCATTCCAGGCGGCGCGCTCGAGCCGCTGGCGACCCGGAAGTACGAGGAGGATCCGCGCGGCTTCGACACCCTGCTGCTCGAGCTGGTGCGCGAGCACGCGCCCGAGACGTACTCGCGGGTGGAGCCGGCGGAGTTCGGGGTGCTGGGGCCGCTCGACTACGTGCAGGGAGGCTTCACACCGGTGGTGCGGCGCGGGTACGCGGCGCTCGGCGAGGGCCGCTTCCTGCTGGCGCTGGGCGACACGCACGTGACGAACGACCCCATCTCCGGACAGGGCGCGAATGCCGCCTCGGGCGCGGCGTTCGCCCTCGCGGACGTCATCCTGGATGCGCTGGCGGGTGGGTTCGACTTCGACGAGGACTTCTGCGAGCGCGCGGAGAAGAGCACCTGGGCGGAGACCCGGGCCATCACCGACTGGACGAACGCGATGCTGCAACCGCCTCCCCCCCACCTCCACGAGGTGCTCGTCGCCGCCAGCGAGGATCCGAACCTCGCCGACGTCGTCGTCAACACGCTGCTCACGCCGGAGCGGGCGGTGGCGACCTTCGCCTCGCCGGAGAGCGCGTCCGCGTTCCGTGCGCGGCACTCCCAGGCGGCCCGGCTCAAGCGGAGCGCGAGCTGACCCGAGGCCAGCGGGGGTACGCCTGAGTACCCTGCATCCAGGCAGACTCGAGGCCCGAGCCCGCGGAGGAATGCGTGGCCGGGCCTTCCGTTTGTGGACCCACGATGCACAAACGTCTGATCTCCTCTTCGTGTCTGCTGGGTGTGCTGCTGGCCACGGCGTGTGAAGCCCCTCCCACCGTCTCTCCCTCCGAGCCACCGGCCGAGGCCCCGTCCGCGGTCGCACCGCCTGCGGAGTCCCCGGCCCCGGAGAACCTGGGCCACGGCACGGACGCGCTCACCGCGAGCAACTGCCGCCAGCTCCCCACCACCCGCGCGACCGCCAGTGGCGATGATGGCGCGGGCAGCGTGGCCGCCAACACCCAGGACGACAACCTGCTCACGCGCTGGAGTGGCCCCGGCAAGGGCGCATGGCTGACGCTCGACCTGGGCAGCTCGCAGTCGCTCGCCGGAGCCACCCTCGTCTGGCACCAGGGCAACACGCGCCAGAACCACTTCACGCTCTCCACCTCCGCGGACGGCACCACCTTCACCCAGGCGTACGCGGCCGACAGCGCCCTGACGACCGCGGCGCAGACGTACCGCTTCACCAGCCCGCGCACGGCGCGCTACCTGCGCGTCACCGTCAACGGCAACACCGTCAACGACTGGGCCTCCCTCGCCGAGGCGCGCGCCTGTGGCGAGGACACCACCACGCCGACGCCGACGCCGACGCCCACCGCGCCCACCACGGACTCGGGGCCGGCGCTGCCGCGCTTGCCGTACCTGCAGAGCGTGGGCACCACCAGCGCGCTCGTGGCCTTCCGCACCGGCGTGTCCTGCACGCCCTTCGTCCGCTTTGGCGAGGGCACGGACATCTCGCGCACGGCCATGGCCACGGCGGCCGGCTGGCGTCACGCGGTGAAGCTGGACGGGCTCCAGCCGGGCCGGACGTACAGCTACGTGGTCGAGGCGTGCGGCTCGGTGACGGGCGTGCGCAGGTTCCAGACGGCCACCGGCCCCGAGACGACGCGCCTGCACTTCACGGCCATGGGTGACTTCGGCACCGGCGGCACGAAGCAGGCCGAGGTGCTCAAGCTGCTCGCGCAGTCGGGGCGTGCCGGGGAGCTGCTGGTGACGCTCGGGGACAACGCGTACTCCTCGGGCACCGAGGCCGAGTTCCAGAGCAACATGTTCAAGCCCATGGCGGCCCTGCTGCGCGAGGTGCCCCTCTTCACCTCGCCGGGCAACCACGAGTACGTGACCGACCAGGGCCAGCCCTACCTGGACAACTTCTACCTGCCGGCCAACAACCCGGAGAAGAGCGAGCGCTACTACTCGTTCAACTGGGGCCCGGTGCACTTCGTGTCGCTCGACTCCAACTGCGTCATCGGCCTGGCCTCGTCCGACCGCTGCACGCTGGCGGCGCAGAAGAGCTGGCTGGCCCAGGACCTGGCCGCCACGCGCCAGCCGTGGAAGGTCGTCTTCTTCCACCACCCCACCTGGTCGAGCGGCGAGCACGGCTCGCAGCTGAAGATGCGCCGCGAGTTCGCCCCCCTCTTCGAGCAGTACGGGGTGGACCTGGTCCTCATGGGCCACGACCACAACTACGAACGCAGCAAGGCGATGAAGGGGGACGCGGTGGCCGCCTCGGGCACGCGCGGCATTCCCTACTTCGTGGTGGGCAGCGGCGGCGCCAGCCTGCGCGCCTTCCCCGGCGCGCAGCCGAGCTGGACGGCCTTCCGCGACAACACCAACGCGGGTTACCTGGACGTGGTGGTGGACGGCGGCACGCTGAGCGCGAAGTTCATCATCGTCAATGGCACGGTGCGCGACAGCCTCACGCTGACGAAGACGGTGACGGCCACGGCGTCACAGCCCTCCAGCGTCTCGACGATGTCGCTGGAGACGCCCCCGGGCCCGGTGGACGACCCGAACCGGCAGCCCGCGTACATGCGCGCCGCGCCGGTGCCGCCCGCGGACACGCTGGAGTCCGTGGCGGACGCGCCCGAGCCGACGTCGGGCACCGCCGAGCAGCGGTAACGACGGCCCGCCACCGGGCGGCGGGGGTTGTACTTCCCCCACCGCCCGAACGGGGCCAGGATGCGGCGGCACTCTCCGGGAGCCCGAGAATGAACCGCATGCACTGGCTGGACGCACTCGTCGCGCGGCTCCAGATGCCGCGCCAGCCACGCTTCTTCGAGGACGGCTGGGGCTCCAACACGCTGCTGGAGAAGCTCACCCGGGGCCCCCAGGGCTTCGCCTTCCCCGAGCTCTCCGAGGTGACGCTGCGCCACCTGCCGCCGGAGGGGCGCCTGCTCGTCCAGGAGGGCCGCTTCACCAGCCCCGCCGCGGTGGGCTCGCTGCCCGCCTCGTGCCAGGAGGCGCGCTTCCACCTGCTGCTGCCCCGGGACGCGGGGCCCCTCCCGCCGGTGTGCGTCTTCCTGGCCGCCTCCGGAGACGAGGGCTTTGGCGTCCGGCGCTACCTGGCCCGGGAGCTCGCCCGACACGGCGTGGGCGCGCTGCTGCTGGAGAATCCCTACTACGGCTCGCGCCGCCCGCCTGGACAGAAGGGCCCGGCGGTACGCACGGTGGCGGACCTGCTGCTCATGTTCCGCGCCACGGCGGTGGAAGCGACGGCGCTGCTCGGGTGGCTGCTGGCGCGCGGTCACCCGAAGGTGGGCGTCTCCGGCTACAGCATGGGGGGCAGCATCGCCGCCTATGCCGCGGCCATGTTCCCCCTGCCGGCGGCCGTCATCCCCCTGGCCGCGGGGCACTCCGCGGCCCCTGTCTTCACCGAGGGCGTGCTCTCGGCGCTGCCCGACTGGGAGGCGCTGGGGCGCACCACCGGGGGCCCGGAAGCGGCGCGCCAGCGGCTGAACGAGATTCTCTCCGCGGCCGCCACCACGGCGCTGCCGCCCCTGTCCAACCCACGCCGCGCCATCTTCGTGGCCGCGCGCCAGGATGGCTTCGTGCCCTCGTCCTCCACGCTGAAGCTGCTCCAGCACTGGCGCGGGGCCGAGCTGCGCTACCTGCCCGGAGGCCACGTGAGCGCCTTCATCATGGGACGGTCGGCCATCATCCGCGCCATCCTCGAGGCCTTCTCCCGCGTCGAGGCGCTCCAACTGCCTCCCGAGGAGCAGCCCGCGGACCCGACGTGAGGCCCGGCCCCAGCGGGCACCGTGGAATGCCTTTCCGTGATATTCCGCCCACCTCCATGAGCATATCACCCCTCTTTCACTCGGGGACTCCCTGCGTCCTGCGAGTGGGCCTCCTGGCCTTGATTCTCCTCGTACCGTTGGTGGCACGCGCCCAGGGTTCCCCGGAGGTGCAGACCTACCTCTCCTCCATCAGTCGCCTCTACGAGAGCCTCGAGTACGAGCGTGCCTTGGAGCAGATCGCCAGCGCCAAACGCCTGACACGTGGCATCGAGGATGACGTGGCCCTCGCCCTTTACGAGGGGATCATCCTCGCCGACATGGGCAAGGCCGATAAGGCCAGCGCCGCATTCAAGGCGGCCCTCTTCCTGAAGCCCGAGGCGATGCTGCCCGTGCAGGTGTCCCCCAAGGTGGAGCGGCTGTTCGAGAACTTGCGACAGCAAGTGAACCCGAAGCCCACACCTCGCCCCAAGGAGCCCGAGCCGCAACAGCCGGGTCCAGACGAAGCGGCTGTACCGCGGGCACCGGAGATCGTGCAGGCCCGCAGGCCGCCACTCGCCAGCGTGGACCAAGGAGTCCTCACCCTGCGCATCGAGGCGCGGGATGCTCGAGACAGCGCGCTCAAATTCTCCTGGGAAGCCAACATGGGCACGTTGGGACCTCCGACGAGTACCGCGACGACGAGCGAGGTCATCTGGAAGGCTCGCACCTGTGTACCCATGGGGGTCACGCCCACGGTGAAGGCGACGGTGACCAACTCTCAGGGCCTCTCCACCTCGACGAACTTCGCCGTTTTAGCCGCCCCTTGCATTGTCATGGATGCAGGTGACCAGCACTCCCTGAACGTGCGACCAGACGGCACGGTCTGGGCCTGGGGGAGCAATGTTTACGGGCAGTTGGGGGATGGATCGACCACCCAACGCGCTACTCCCATTCGGGTGAGCGCCTTGCGCGGCGTGGCCTCGGTGTCGGCCGGCACGCACCACTCGCTGGCGGTACTCAATGACGGCACGGTCTGGGCCTGGGGGAGCGGTCGGTCCGGACAACGGGGGGATGGGTCAACCACCGACCGCTTCGCGCCCGTGCGGGTGCGCTACTTGGACGACGTTGTTGCCGTCTCGGCGGGAAGTGGCCACTCCCTCGCGATGCACAATGACGGCACGGTGTGGGCTTGGGGGTACAACCGGTTCGGGCAACTGGGGGATGGGACGCTCACCAACCGCTCCATTCCCTCGCAGGTGAGCACCTTGAGCGGTGTGGTCGCGATCTCGGCCGGCATGCTCCACTCCCTGGCATTGCGCAATGACGGCACGGTCTGGGCCTGGGGCTACAACGAGTCCGGTCAATTGGGGGATGGGACGACCACCAACCGCTCCGCCCCCATGCAAGTGAGCGCCTTGAGCGGCGTGGTCGCGGTCTCGGCCGGCAACTTCCAATCATTGGCGTTGCGCAATGACGGCACGGTGTGGGCCTGGGGAAGCAACCGGTACGGACAACTGGGGGATGGGACGACCACCAACCGCTCCGCGCCCGTGCAGGTGAGCGCCTTGAACGGTGTGGCCGCGGTCTCGGCCGGCTACTTCCACTCATTGGCGATGCGCAATGACGGCATGGTGTGGGCCTGGGGGAGCAACCGGTCCGGGCAACTGGGGGATGAGACGACCACCCACCGCTCCGCGCCCGTGCAGGTGAGCGCCTTGAGCGGTGTGGCTGCGGTCTCGGCCGGCTACTTTCACTCGTTGGCATTGCGCAATGACGGCTCGATATGGGCCTGGGGGAGCAGCCAGTACGGGCAACGGGGAGATGGGACGACCACCGACCGCTCCACCCCAACACAGGTGCGCAACGAACGGTGACGACAATCCCCCTGTGATGCCCCAGGAGGGGCAGGCGGCCAGAGAAGCCCCCGTTCCCTACCTTGGAACGGGGCAGCGACCTGTCCGCCCTCAGGGCTACGCCGCGGGTCCTGCGTTCCCTTGTGCTTGGAATTTATGACACCCTCCCGCCGTGCAGGAGCATGACCTCGCGAGCGGCACCCAGATGGGGAGGCCAGGCTCGACTTGAGGAGGAGACGGTTCGTGATGCAGCCTGTTGGCAAGTACCAGTTGATCCGCAAGCTCGCCACCGGGGGTATGGCCGAGGTGTACCTCGCCAAGGCCGCCGGCCCCATGGGCTTCGAGAAGACGCTGGTACTCAAGCGCATCCTCCCGCACCTGGCCGAGGAGCCCGCCTTCGTGGAGATGTTCCTCTCCGAGGCAAAGCTGGCCGCTCGGCTCACCCATCCGAACATCGTGCAGATCTTCGATTTCGGAGAGACCGACGGCGCGTACTTCCTGGCCATGGAGTACATCGACGGACCCAGCCTGCGCACACTCATCAAACGTGCCTCGGCACAGGACATGCCCCTGCCGCTCACGGCGTGCGCCCGGCTCGTCGCCCACGCGTGCGAGGGGCTGGCCTTCGCCCATGACTTCACCGATCCGGAGACCGGAGAGTCGCTGGAACTCATCCACCGCGACATCAGCCCGGACAACATCCTGTTGTCCAAGCAGGGCGGGGTGAAGGTGGTGGATTTCGGCATTGCCAAGGCAGCCGGTCAGGGGCACAAGACCGCAAGCGGCGTCATCAAGGGCAAGCTGTCGTACATGCCGCCCGAGCAGGTCCGCGCCGAGCCCCTGGACCGGCGGGTGGACGTGTACGCGCTGGGTGTCGTCCTCTACGAGCTGCTCACGGGCCACAAGCCGTTCGAGTCGGGTTCCGAAGTCGGCCTGATGCGGGCCATCCTGACCCAATCACCCATGCCCGCGGTGCAGTTCCGGCCAGAGCTGCCCGACTCCCTGCGGCGCGTCCTGGGCCGGGCGCTCGCCAAGGATCGCGAACAGCGCTACCCGGACTGCCACGCGTTCCAGTCGGACCTGGAGGAGTTCATCCTCTCTGTCGGCAAGCCCGTGACGACTCAGCAGATCGCCCAGCTCATCGCCCAGGTTGCCGCGAGCACCGACCGCTCGACGCCCACGCCCCAGCCGGGTACTCCTCCCGCTGGACCGACTCCCTCGGTCTCCCCCGTCCTCACGCAGCCTTCCCCCACCGCGAAGACGGACGTGGAACCCAGCCCCGCGCAAGGGACAGTGAAGCTGCGCAAGCCCGAGGCCATGAAGCAGAAAGCGTCCGAAGCGGAGACGGCGAAGCTGCGCAAGCCCGAGGCCATGAAGCAGGAAGCGTCCGAAGCGGAGACGGCGAAGCTGCGCAAGCCCGAGGCCATGGAGCAGGAAGCGCCCGAGGCGGAGACGGCGAAGCTGCACAGGCCCGAGGCCATGAAGCAGGAAGCGCCCGAGGCGGAGACGGCGAAGCTGCGCAAGCCCGAGGCCATGAAGCAGGAAGTGCCCGAGGCAGGCAGGGAACTGCCGACGGTCCCGGACGTCCGGCCGCGGCCGCGAGCGACCCTCCCCTCCACACGAATTCAGCGGCCCCCCCTGAAGCCTCCGCGAAAAGGCAACTGGGTCCCGATGACCCTCGCGGGGGTCGTGCTCATCGTGGCGGGAGGAGGAGTCGTGGTGTGGCGAATGCCCTCCTCCGCATCAGCCCCCCAAGAAGCGATGCGCGTGGCCGAGCGCGAGCCGCTACCCGCGATGTCTCTTTCGGTCGAGCCGCCCCCCGCCCCGGTTCCTGAACCGTCCACGAATAGTCCAGGTGCGCTGACTCCGGAGCGGTCCGATGGCGGCTCCCTTCTCGTGATCCAGGACACACCGACACCGCCGAAGGGTTCCTCCCCGGGGTCAACGCCTCCTCCCACCGAGGTCGCCGCCTCCCAGCCATCGCCTCAGGAGCCAAACGCATCCACGGGCGCGGGCTCTTCTAACGGTGACGTTCCCCCTGTAAACCCCACCAAGCCAAGTCCCAAGGTGTCGCCCAAACTCGCCGTCCGCAAGGGGACGCTCGAAATTCGTGTGAGGCCCTACGCCACCGTCTTCTTGAGTGGAAAGGAATTAGGCGACACGCCCATTGCGCCCATCGAGTTGGCGCCAGGGACCTACATCGTGACGCTCGTCAACAAGAGCATTCCGAAGACGGTGACAAAGAGTGTCGAGGTGAATCTCGGTGAATCCACCGTCCTCCCCGTCAACCTCTTCAACGAGTGAAGCAGACGGGAGTCCCGCCTTCCGGGAAGCACTGGTTCATCAGGGGAGGTGACGCAGTTGCCAGGAGTCGAGGGCGCGCGCTGCTTCCTTCAAATCCTTGTCGGTGAGGGCTGCCCGGATCTTCTGGCCAATCTTATCGAGTTCCCTGAGGGGAACGCGTTTGGAGGGGGATTCCCCGCGAAGGAACTTTTCTTGAAGGCGGAGGAGTTTTTGCATGAGCTGTTCAGTAGCATCGATGCTGTCAGCCTCCTCCTGGTGAGCGTAGCGTTCCTGATTCAACTCCGTGGGGCTCCTCTCCGCATTCGCAGCTCCAGGGGTGGGCTCCGCAGTCGGTAGCGGTGCCTCGGACCGAGGCAGGTGCCGTTGCTCCCAGGAGTCGAGGGCGCGCACTGCTTCCTTCAGGTTCTCGTCGGTGCGGACCGCTTGGAGCTTCTGGCCAATCTTGTCGAGTTCCCTGAGGGGAACACGTTTGGAGAGAGAACCCCCGCGAAGGAACTTCTCCTGAAGGCGG
>NZ_DASVWK010000106.1:0-7315 GCF_036389735.1 Archangium sp.
CTCTACGCGCCGCTCATGGGCGCGGTCCTGGCGCTGATGTACGCGGCCTCCCGCGTGGCGGCACGCCTGCCGCGGCCGGCCATGGTCTGGGGGTTGGTGGTGGCGGTGGGCACGGGCAACGCGCTGGCGGTCCAGTGGCGGCACCAGGACTGGCGCGACGAGGAGTCGCTGTTCCTCTCCGCCCTCGAGGTGGAGCCCGGGAGCGCCCTGCTTCAAACGAACGCCGCCCAGGTGTGGTTGAAGAGGGGAAGGGCGGTCGAAGCAGAGCAGTGCGCCCGGCGGGCCGTCGAGCTCGATCCGGGCTACGCGAAAGCCCACGGGGTGCTGGCCGCCTCGCTGGATCTCCTGGAGCGTCCTGACGAGGCGGGGCCCGCCTTCGAGAAGGCGCTGGAACTGGCCCATACCGAGCAGAACCTGCTGAATGTGGCGCGCTTCCACGTCAACCACGGCCGGCCCGAGCGCGCACTCGAGTTGCTCCGAGACACGCGGGTCCGCGAGCCGCCGGGCCCGGAGCGCAAGGCCCTGCTGGAGGAACTCCAGCGCGGGGCGAGCACCCACCCCTGACTCCAACAGGCTCCCGGATGGGTCAGGGCTTGAGCCGCTCGACGTCATGATGGATGACGCGCCGCGTAAATGCCGCGACGCGCTATGGTCCCGCCCAGACCACCAACAGGGAATCGGAGTGACCACGAACACGCGTGCCTGGCGCTGGGGACAGTTGCTGGCCTTGACCTTGGGGGCGCTGTCGTCCCTCCACTGCGTCGAGCTTCCCACGAAGTCCTTCTCCTGCTCGTCCGACGAGGACTGCCACGGGCTGAGTGGCCCCGCGGACGAGCCGTACGTCTGCGGGAGTGGGGGCTGGTGTGAGGTGCTCGGGCAGGCGGATGCCGGGGGCACGCCGGATGCTGGAGGCCAGCCAGACGCTGGAGGCCAGCCAGACGCGGGGTCGGATGCGGGCACGGGCAACGCCTGCCCCCAGACCTCGACGCTCCCCACCTGTTCCACCTCCAACTGGTGCTGGGACAACCCGCTCTCCGAGGGCCGCAACCTGAACACCGTCCGAGGCAGGTCCGCCACGGACGTCTGGGCCGTGGGGGAGAGGGGCATCGCGCTGCACTGGGATGGCACCTGCTGGGCTCGCATCCTGCCCGGCAACTCCCAGCAGTTGCGCGCCGCCTGGCCCGCCGCGGGCAAGACGTGGTGGTTCGCCGGCGCGGGAGGGGCCCTGCTCAAGTGGGACGGTTCGACCTGGACGTCCCAGGCCCTCGCCGAGCAGTTGACCTTCAATGACATCGAAGGGTCCTCGGACACGTCCGCGATCGCCGTGGGACAGACGGGCGCCATCTACACCTTCAACGGCCAGCAGTGGAGCCCCCAGTCCTGGGACGCCGGCACCAATCCCGCGCCGGAGCTCCTGGCCGTGTGGCCTGTCTCGTCCACCGAGGCCTGGGCGGTGGGCAGGGGCGGCATCCTCGCGCACGGTGTGGATGGGGGCTGGTCCGTCTACGCCAAGGCGTCCGTGGACCTGACGGCCATCGCCGCTGGAGCGGATGCCGGGACCGCCTATGCCGTGGGCAGGGGGCTGCTCGCCACCTATGCCAACTCGACATGGACGGCTTCCAACTTCGCGACGTCCACCACCCAGCTCAATGGCGTGTGGACCAGTGCCGGTGTCACGCGCGTCGTCGGCCCCGCCTCGAACATCTACGTCGTGGGCACGGCGACCCCCGAGCCGAGCGGCACACCCCAGGTGCTCAACTCCATCTGGGGCAATGACACGGCGCTCTGGGCCGTGGGGACCGGGGGCAGCATCGTACGGCGGGCGGACGGCCAGTGGTCGGAGATCCCCGGCGGCGTGGCCCGCGGCATCAACGCCGTCTGGGGCAGCGATGACCTCAACCTCTGGGCGGCCGGGGACAACGACCTGGTCATGCGCCGTGGGGACGACCGCTGGTCACCCGTGGCACCTCCAGAGCAGGGCACCTTCAGGGCCCTCTGGGGGAGCGGGGACATGCTGCTGGTGGCGGAGAACAATCCAACGTCGACGGGCAGCACCGGGAAGATCCACCTGCGCCAGAACGGCCAGTGGACCCAGAGCCCCTCGTTCCCGAGCGGCGTGAATGCCTTCTGGGGAACGGGCATGGCCCCGGTGTGGGCGGTAGGCGACAAGGGCCTCCTCCTGCGTCGCGAGGGAGCGGGCACCTGGACCTCCGAGGGGAACGCCAGTACCGCGAGCGCTCAATTCAACGCCGTCTGGGGCGCCAGCTCCGCCGATGTGTGGGCGGTGGGGGCCGGTGGGGTGATCTTCCACCGCGACAGCTCGGGGAACTGGGTGAGCCAGAAGCTGGCCTCGTCGACGGGCCTCTTCGGCGTGTGGGGTACGGGCGCGCGGGACGTGTGGGCGGTGGGCCTCAACGGAGCCGCCTACCACTACGATGGGACGGCCTGGACCCTGGTCCCCACGGGGGTGACCCAGACGCTGCGCGCCATCGCCGGGCGGAGCGCCGACAGCGTGTGGGCCGTGGGTGACAACGGCGGCATCACCTATTGGAACGGGAAGACCTGGACGCCGCAGGTGAGCGGGGTCAGCGAGAACCTGCGGGCGGTGTGGGTGACGCCGAACGCCGTCTGGGTGGCGGGCACCAACGGGACGGTCCTCCGGATGCAACCGTGAGTGGGGCGGGCCGCCGGGCAGGCAGGGGAGCTCATGTCTCCGCCGCCCGGGGCGGGTTCTCTGATAAGGTCCCGGCCGGTTTCGATGGACCAGCCCCCCCTCACAGAGTGTCCCACCTGTGGCCTGCACGTCGCCCAGGGCACCGAGAAGTGCCCCCAGGACGGTACGGTGCTCGGTGACGGCGTGCCCGCCAGCCGAGCGCAGCTGAGGCCCCAGCCCGGCCCGCACGTCGCCTCGCCCGAGGCGGGGACCCTCGCACCGATGCCCGTGGCCCAGACCATGCCGGCCATCGGTGCCGCCGCCAAGGCCAGGGCCAACCCGACGCCGCCGAGCGCCCCGCTCACCGATCCGCTCATCGGCATGCAGCTCGGCGAGTACGTCATCCTGGAGCAGATCGGCATCGGCGGCATGGGCCTCGTCTACCGGGGCGAGCAGCCACTGATCCGCAAGCAGGTGGCCATCAAGGTCCTGCGGCCCGAGGTGGGTGACCAGTCCATGTACGTGGAGCGGCTGTTGGCCGAGGCCCGCGCGGTCAACGCCATCCACCACCGGGGCATCATCGACATCTTCAGCTTCGGCAAGACGCCGGATGGTCGGCAGTACTTCGTCATGGAGTACCTGGAGGGCACCCCGCTCGACACCTGGCTCTCCATTCGCGGCACCCTCCCGGTGCAGGATGCCATCCGGCTCGCCGACGAGATCCTGGACGCGCTCACCGCCGCGCACCAGGCGGGTGTCATCCACCGCGATCTCAAGCCCAACAACATCTTCCTGGTCCGGCAACCCGGCGGCGGCTCCTACGTGAAGGTGCTGGACTTCGGCCTGGCCAAGCATACGTCCGCGGACCAGGCGCTCTCGCAGCAGACCCTGAACGGGCTGATCATCGGGACGCCGGAGTACATGGCGCCCGAGCAGGTGCGCGGAGATCCGGTCAGCTCCAAGACGGACCTCTACGCGTTCGGCATCCTCCTCTTCCAGCTGCTGACCGGGCAGCTGCCCTTCACGGCCCGGGTCGCCGCGGAGTACCTGGTCCACCACCTGGAGCACACGCCGCCCTCGCCCCTCACGCTGCGGCCGGAACTGCCCCCCGCGCTCGCGCAGCTCGTGCTGAAGCTGCTGGAGAAGGCCCCGCAGGCCCGCCCCACGGCGCAGGAGGTGCGGGCCGTGCTCCTGGAAGTCGCCGACGGTCTTCCGCCGTCGAGCGGAGCGCGCCCCTCCCGCGAGACGCGCAGCCTGGCCTTGCCTGGCGCGGAACCCGTGCGGCCAGCGCCCCCGCCTCAGCAGGTGGCACCGGCGGTGAGCGCGAGCCCGCCCGCCACGCCGCCACGCTCCCGCACCGCTCGGGTAGTGGGAGTGGCCGCCGGGTTGTTGCTGCTCACGTCGGGCGGGGCGCTGTTGATGCTGCGCCGTCCGGCCCCGGTGCCGGTGGCCGCCCCCACGGTCGTTCCCGTGGCCGAGACCCCGGCCCCTCCGCCGGAGACCAACCCCAGCCCCGCCCCGGCTGTCACGCAGGCCGTGGTGCCCGCCGCCCCCGCCACCCCCGCCGAGACCTCCGCCCCTCCCAGCGTGAGAGGCCCGTCCAGGGTGAGCACCGAGCGCAAGTCGCCCTTGCTCACGCGCATCGAGCGTCTGGAGCGGAAGCTGCGCGCGAGCTCGCTGCCCGTGGATGAGAAGGAGAGCGCGCGCGGCCTGCTGAAGAAGGTCCGCGTCAGGGCCGAGAGCGCGTCGACCTCCGAGGAGCGCAAGCAGGTACAGCGCAACCTCGACATCTGGGAGCGCCAGTACCTGGGACACTGACGTCCTCGCCTCGGGGCGCGGCGTATGCCAGCATGCGCCCCCATGTTTTCCCTGGTGTTGGCGTTGCTCGTCGCGCAGACCCCCGCCCCGGCGGGCGAGACCGAGGCGAAGGGGATGGTGGTGATGGTCTCCCGCAACGAGGGCCTCACGCCCATCGAGGCCGTCACCCTGGCGGATCGGCTTTCCAATGCCCTCCAGAAGGCGAGACTGCCGGTGACGATGGACCCGGTCGAGGCTGTCGCCCGGCTCGGGACGCAGCGCTCCCCGGAGGGCTGCCAGGGCAAGCCCGAATGCTTCGCACGGTTGGGACGCGACCTGGGCGTGGCGGCGGTGGTGACCATCGACTCGAGCAAGGTCTTCGATGACCTGCCCATGCGCATCACGCTGATAGAGACCCGCGAGAGCCAGGTTCTCTTCAAGCGGAGCTACACCGTGTCCGCCCTGCGGCCCACGGAGCTGGACTCGGCCTTCCAGAGCGCCAGCCAGGAGCTCAAGACGACCGTCACGGGTCTCCCGGGGCTCGAGGACCCGACGGACACGCCCAGGGCGGTGAATCTGTCCCCCTCGTCCGTTTCCGGCGTGAACGCGCTCACCCAGCCCACGCCACTGCCCGTGACCGTCACCCGGGTAGGGGCCGGGGTGGCCGGGGCCGCGGCCGTCACCTTCCTGGCGCTGGGCCTGGTCCAGGCCTCGCGGCTCCAGGACGAGCGGGCGCCGGGAGTCTCCGCCTGGACCTACGCCGAGGCGAGGGCGCTCCGGAGCAGCGCCAACACCCGGCTCACGCTCTCGGGCGTCCTCGCCGGAGTGTCTGGCGCGCTGCTCGTCACCAGCTTCGTGCTGCCCACGGAGCCGGCTCTGGCGAAGTAGGTGCTCGCAGTCGACTAGGAGCAAATGGCCGTACGCGGTGTCTGAAGCCCTTCCCGGGGGTATTGCTTGTAGATGTCTGCAAGCAAGGCCCGTGAGCACTCACCAATCCGTAGGTATGTCTCTCTGCCTGCTCATCGGTCAGCCACCCCGTATAGCCCAGTCAGCTCCTACCCAAGGGTTGGAACATCCGCTATCAGCAATGCCCGCGCGAGTGAATGAGTCGCCCCGCGCGATAGATAAACGTTGCTGTGAATAGAAGGGGAAACATGTTTCGCGCCACCTGGAAGAGCGGGCTTCTGACTGCGATCTCGATGTCGATGTTGGCCGCATGCGGAGGGCCTGAGGGTGAACTCGTGGAGAATCCTCAGGCCGGCGTCATGACCGGGGACACCGAGGCGGGCCCGCGTGCGCTCACCCTGTGCGAGTTCAACATCTATGCACAAAGCGCTTTCATCAGCAGGGACCAGCGCACGGGGACCGCGAACTACGAGGGCGAGCTGGAGTTGGGCTCCCGCTTCACCGTGAACGACTTCTACTCGGCCAACTTCCCGTCGTCCGGCAACGTCAAGGTCAGTCAGGGCGCAACGGTGGCCATGAATACCCTTGTCCACACCGTGAGCATCGACAACACGGGCATGGCCTCGCTCAAGGCCGAGATGTGGGAGTACGAGTACGGCTTTGGGGGCGGGACGGACTCCGGCTCGGCTACGGGCTACCTCAATCTGGACTGCAACCAGCCCCAGGCCATGCAGAAGATCAACGTGAGCATCAGCGGTAACACGTGGCTGGAGAAGACCGCGACGGTGGAGGTCACCTTCCTGGCGGTCAAGAAGTAACTGGTATCGCAGGGTCTTGGGCACCTCGTATGGTATTGCCTATGAGGTGTTTGTCCCCTTCAATCGGACGGGTACCAAGTAGCCCCCAGCCGCTCTGCACCTCGCTCGGCTACTGCCCCGTGATGAAGCGTCCGTCCTTGCCCAGCGTGAAGCGCGACGTCCGTTCCAGCTTCACGTCCAGGTAGAGCTGCTTGCCCTTCGGCCGCAGGCTGACCGAGGGCACCAGGAGCTGGTGCTGGGGCGGCGTACCGAGGGCGACCCAGGCGCGCCACCCGTCGGTGCCCAGCACCACCCACCGCGGCTCCTCGGCCGGAGTGCCCGGAGCCACCACCAGCTTCAGCAGGAGGATGGCCGTGCGGCCGTCCGGCGACGTCCAGGAGGAGTCCAGGGTGTACTGGACCTCCTCCAACTGCCACGTGGACCAGGTGTTCACCACGCAGTAGCCGTCCTCCCCCGGGCGCAACACCATCAGGCCCGCGCCCTTCTGGAGCGTCACCCCCACCAACTCCACGGGCCCGTCGGCGAGCGAGAGCTGGGCCTGGAAGGAACTCCGCACCTCGGGCCCCTCCGGCGGCCGCTCGAAGCCGAGCTGCGGCAGCGTCAAGCCGGGAACGAAGGAGCGGGGCCCCACCGTACGCACGAGTTCCGCCTCCAGCGGCGCTTCCTGGGCGATGCGCTCCGGGCACTTCGGCGAAGGCACCGGTGCCTGGGCCGGGGCCTGCTGCGTCACGGACTTCGGGGGAGGGGAGAGCGCATTCCGCAGTTCCACACACCCGGTGCACACCAGCGCCAGCACCCACGCCAAGCACCATGCACTTCCCACCCGCGCGTTACCCGCTCGCATCCGTTTTCCTTTCGAGAGGTCCGGGCCCTACCGCGGCGTGAGCTTCACCAGTCCGGAGTCCACGAAGGACTGGAGGTACTTCAGCGCGTCCAGCTCCTTCAGCGGGGACATGCCGATGATGCCGCCCAGGTCGCGCTTGCCGTCGATGCGCGACAGCAGGTAGCGCTCGGGGGAGCTGAGCTGCATCGACTTGAGCTGCGCCGAAGACACCAGCAGCGAGGGCACCTGCGGCTTCTCCAGCATTTCCCGCCGCAGCGCCCCCAGCAGTGCCGCCTCCGCCGAGCGCAGCAGTGCCTC